>DATBAT010000427.1:0-4906 GCA_036271375.1 Terriglobales bacterium | reverse complement strand
TGAGGTGTCCGGACTCGATCTTGTGCACCAGTTTGATGGGATCGCCTTTCGCCGGGATCAAGTAATACCAACGGCGGGTGACCATGGTGTCTTCGCGCAATCCCAAAACGCGGTACCCGATGGGATCACGATGATGATGGTCGTAGAAGAGCCAGCCGTCGAGTTTGCTTTCTCGAAGGGCGGATTGAATGGCAGTGAGATCCATTGGGCGAGGGACAATTCTAACCGAAGATATGCTAACGACGCCGTTCCCTACTCGACTTGCGGAAACCTACTACCACACGAAACAGCAAATGTAACAAGGCTGTGTAGATGACGAACGAAGCCAACATCGAGCAGACCAACGCAAAGGAAGTCCAAGACTCGGAATGCGCATGTGCTGTCAACAGAAGGTAAACGGGCAACCCAGGGAGTAAAGCCGTAATTCCCGCTTGGTTGCGGGAGGCTGCCAGCAAGAAGCCACCGGCAATTGCTGACGCTAGAAGCCACATCCATGGTATTCGTCGTGACATCCGCTACCTGCTGGGTTTCAGTCTCGACACCGCTCTCGTAGCAATTTCTCTGAACATTTCAGCTTCAGGTCTCTGTGTGGTGGTCAGAACTAGCCAATCGGCCGTAGCGTCTTGTCATAAACCCATAGCATCGCCGCCGTTGCCACACCTATCGCCGTTACCGACCACCAAATCCCGCTCGGGTTGTGGGTGACTTCGCCGAAGTGATGAATTAACTTTCCGCCGAACCAGCCGCCGATGAGTGAGCCAATACCAATGGGCATAAAGGCAAACCCCATGTAAGTGCCCTGCTGCCCGGGGGGCGCAAGGCGGGAGATGTATTCGTAATAGCGGGGAGATTGGGTGATTTCGCCAAGTGAGACAACGATCAATGTCGCGATCGCCATGGGCACCGTGGGATGGGCGATCAATAAAATCCAGGCCAGGCCGGAGATGAGCGTTCCCAGGATGATGGCGGTGAAAGCGGGAATTTTTTGTGTCAGGAAACTTACTGCCATCTGTAACGCGATGACCGTCAGCGGGCCCGTCACCAGTATTAGTTCGGTGTCAGTTTTGGGATTGATGTAGTCGTGTACGTACAGCGGCAGGATGATGAATTCCTGCCAGTAGACGACCCAATATCCGGAAAAAATTAGAAGAAACAGCATGAAGCGGGGATTGGAAAGTACAGTCACAAAATTTCTGACGGCTTCGCCGAGGCTTGCGGTCTTTTCCTCTCCCGAGCGCCGGGGTTCCTTGAAGAAGATCAATACCGCGAAGAACATGGCGAATACGCTCAGGGCGGCCACGCGAAACACGATCTCTACGCGCAGATGCTGGTGTACGAAAGACGCAACGTAAGGGCCGGCAGCGCCGCCGATATTGACCAGCGTGTAGTAGATCGAATAGCCGATGGAACGGACATTTTCCCTGGAGGCGCGGGCGGTAGTGCCGACCACGCAGGGCTTGACCAGAGAGACCCCGAGGGCGGGCAACATCAGGACCACGGCGACCAGCAATCCCAACGGTACCGCGTTGCGGACCGGGCTGAGCCATGACGATCCCAGAGAGCCCAGCAGGAAGTAAGAGCAACTCAGGATGAAATAGGCCAGAGACAAGGAGCGGCGGAATCCCATGCGGTCGGCGAGGGCGCCGCCGAATGCAGCGAGGAACCAGACCAGTCCTCCGAAGAGTCCGGTGAGACTGCTGGCTTGTTCGACTTTGAAGTTTAAAGTTTCGTGGAGATAGCGGGCCAGCGACGCGAAAGCCGCATAGTAGGAAAGCCGCTCGAACAACTCGCTGATGTTCGCGACCCAGAAAGGGCGCTCGAATCCGTCGCGGATTTCACCCAGCCGTTCCGATAAACTCAAAATCTCTCCCTAAGAATGTAGCGCGGACACTCCTGTCCGAGAAGCGGTCTAAATCGCTGCAGCCCTTCAGCCGATGAACTCAAGAGGCGGTTTATTGGACAGCAGTTTCCTCTTGTTAGCCGGAGGCTATGGTAACGGACGACCGTGGCACACGCAAAAGTCCGATATAAGGAATTCCACGCAGTCTCCGTTGGCCCCTCCGTCGAAGGCGACTACCCCGGCTTCCCATGACGAGGTTAGGTTTTTCCGCCTTGCTACACTGTTCTCCCACCATGGCCCAACTGGTCCGCACCCTCCGTCTGCCCGACTTAGTGCTTCTCATCATTGGCGCGATCATCGGCTCTGGAATTTTTCTCGTCCCTGGCGTCATTCTGCGAAATGTCAATCATTCGGTGGGCATGGCGTCGCTGGTCTGGATCGCAGGCGGCATTCTGTCTTTACTTGGCGCGCTGAGTTACGGAGAACTGGCAGCGATGCGGCCCGACTCCGGAGGGCTTTACGTTTACATCCGCGAAGGCTTCGGTTCGCTGCCTGCATTCTTGTATGGATGGGCCATGTTTCTTGCCATAGCCAGCGGGACGGTGGCTTCGCTGGGGGTGGCGTTCAGTACTTATCTGGGCGCGGTGATTCCGTTGAATCCGCTCGCTGGAAAAATCGTGGCGATCGGTGTGATTGCGGCGATTACTCTGGTCAATGTCTGGGGCACGCGCCGGAGTTCCGACCTGCAGAACTGGACCTCGGGACTTAAGCTCGTATTGGTTTTAGGAATATGCGCTGCGTTGCTTTGGCTTGGCCGCGGATACTCGGCGATCCCGGCGGCTTTGTGGACTGAGCCGTTCAGCGGTTCCCTGTTATCGCGATTTGGGCTGGCGATGATCTCGGTGTTGTGGGCCTACGAGGGATGGCAGTTTGTGACCTACTGCGCAGGTGAGGTGGTGGAACCGCAGCGGAATTTTCCGCGAGCTCTCGGTTCGAGCGTCTTGTTCATGGTGGGTGTGTACTTGCTGGCTAATTTTGGATACCTGGCGGCGTTGGGTCCGGAGAGGGCTTCGAAGTCCGACACAATCGCGGCCACTGCGATTGCGGCTGTGCTTGGACCGTCGGCGGCAAAACTGGTCGCGCTTACGATTTTGGTTTCGGTATTTAGCGCTATCAACAGCGTGGTGCTGACCGCGCCGCGGGTTTTTTATGCGATGGCCTCGGACGGTTTGTTCTTTAAGAAAATGGCGGAAGTGCATCCTCGATTCAAGACTCCAGCGTTTGCGGTTATTGCGCTAGGGGCGTGGGCGGCAGTGCTTTCCTGCATGGGCGCGTTTCAGGAATTGATCAACTACACCATGTTCGTGGCCTGGATTTTTTACGGGCTGGGCGCGGCGAGCGTGTTCGCCTATCGCAAGAAGTTCCCCGCTCTGCCACGGCCTTATCGAGTGCCGGGATATCCGTGGACCCCGCTGATTTTCGTGTCAGCGGCGGCGGTGTTGGTACTCAACGTGATCGCTTCCACACCATTCAAAGCGTCCATTGGGTTAGGGATCGTCGCGCTGGGAGTGCCTGCGTATTTCTTGTGGAGCAGGAAAGCGAAGCAGCCTTAGTGACTCAACTGCGATCGCCGAAGATTGCGGTGCCTACCCGCACACAAGTCGCGCCTTCCTCGATGGCTACTTCGAAATCGTGCGACATCCCCATGGAGAGCAGTTCCATATTTACCCGCGGCCAACAGGTGTGGGCGATCTTGTCGCGCAACTCGCGCAGCTTGCGGAAGTAGGGCCTCGCGCCTTCGGGGTGTTCGGTGAAGGGCGGTACCGTCATCAGACCGCGGAATTCCAGATATTGCAAATGCTTTGCAGCGGCGAGAATGGTTTGCAGTTCCGGGGAATTGGGGGCCAGGCCGCTCTTGGCTTCCTCCCCGCCAACATTGATCTCAATCGATACTGCCAGCATCTTCCCAATTTGCTCACTGGCCGCGTTAAGTTTTTCTGCCAAGCGCAATGAGTCTAGAGATTCGACCGCACCGAACAGCTCTGCTGCTTTTTGCGCTTTGTTGCTTTGCAGGTGGCCGATCATATGCCACTCGGCGTCTTTCAGATCGTGTAAGGCGTCGGCCTTGGTGGACATCTCCTGCACACGGCTCTCCCCGAATCGCCGCAATCCCGCCTGGTAGGCCTCGCGGATTTTTTCTACGACGACGGTCTTGCTTACCGCCATCAAGACCACGTCTTCCGGATTGCGCCCTGCGCGCTGGGCGGCGGCGGCGATGCGTTGCTTAACGAACGCGACATTTTCCGCTACCGGCATAGAAGGAGGTCGTTTTTATCTTGTGTAAAGACGTTGCTCGGCGACGTCTCCGGTCTCGGCCCTTACCGCGCCTGAGACGTAGCGGAGCTACGTCTCTACCGAGGCACCTACATCATGGCTACGGGCGGAGCGGGTTCAGAAGGATCGCCCGCGCTGGAGAGCGGAAGCCTGATCATCAACACTGCCAAGCCTAGCATGACCACTAGACCAACGACGTACGAGGGGTGGGCGAAGATGGAGGGTCTTACCCATGCCGGAGCGAATTGCAGTCCCGCCCAAACCAGGCCAAGCACGGCTTCCCCTGCGATCAATCCTGAGGCGGTGAGCACTCCGGCATTTTCCACCCTGGCTTTCTGCGCGTGGTTGAAGCCGCGGCGTTCTGCCATCCAATCGCCGACCGAGCGGAAAACTCCGCCAATGAAGATTGCGAACGTGGTTTCGAAGGGAAGATACATGCCGACTGCAACCAGCATTGGGCTTTTCACCTGCATCATGATCAGGGCGATGCCCATCAGGATTCCGACCACGACCAACGGCCACGGCATATCCCCGCCAACGATGCCAATGGCGAGTGTGGCCATCAATCCCGCTTGCGGCGCCGAAAGCTGGCGGTCGCCGAAGCCAATGCCTCCGGCTTTGATGTTGGCTTCATGCAGCAGCATCAGAGGGAAATACATGACGAGACTGGCGACGACCACGGCGATCAATTCCGCAATCTGAATTTTGCGAGGGGTGCCACCAAGGATGTAT
>DATBAT010000426.1:0-1539 GCA_036271375.1 Terriglobales bacterium | reverse complement strand
TATGAAACCCGCATCGCCCAACTTGACACGGATTATCATGACCGCGGCGTCGCCGTGGTGGCTATCCAGCCCAACGCGCCGGAAGCGATTCGAATCGACGAATTGGATTCATCCGACACCAGTGATTCTCTGGAAGAGATGAAGGTCCGCGCAGACTATAAGCATCTGCCTTACCCCTATCTCTATGACGGCGAAACCCAGGCCGTTACCCGCGCTTTCGGTCCCCAGGCTACGCCGCATGTGTTTGTTTTCGATCAGGAGCGGAGGCTACGCTACGAAGGCCACATGGACAATAGCTATCGCGCGGAGTTGGTGAAAAGCCAGGATGCGCGCGCCGCTATCGAAGCGCTGTTGGCCCATCGCGATGTCGCGGTAAAACACACGGGTGTCTTCGGCTGTTCCACCAAGTGGAAGGAAAAAGAAGCGTCCCGGGTCGAGGCCCTGCGGAAAATCGAAGCCCAACCGGTGAAGCTCGAAATGGCGTCAGCCGAGGAATTGAAGAAGCTGCGCGCCAATCCGACCGGCAAGACCCTGCTGGTCAGCTTTTGGGCAACCTGGTGCGGCTCGTGCGTACACGAGTTCCCCGATCTGGAAGACACTTACCGCATGTATGGAGTGCGTGATCTCGAACTGGTGACGGTTTCAGCAAACATGCCGGACGAAAAGCCCAGCGTAACGCGGCTTTTGGAGAAAATGCACGCCACCAGCCGGAACTTGCTATTCGACTCTCAAGACACCGCGGCGTTGCAGAAGGCTTTTGATCCCGCATGGGAATCGGCGGTGCCCTACACCGTGCTGATTGCGCCGGATGGGAAAGTACTTTATCAGAAGCAAGGCTCGGTAGATATTCTCGAGCTTCGACGGACCATTCTGGCGAATTTACCCTCCGACTATGTCGGGTTTAATCAATATTGGGCGGCTAAATGAAGCGGCTGCTTGTCGCTGCCCTCGCGATGCTTTGCCTGGTTGCCGCGGCACAGGCCAAGACCCGGAAGATCGTCTTAATCGCCGGCAAGAAGTCTCACGGCTCCGGCGAGCATGAATATTTGAAGTCGGTGAGGTTGCTGAAGGTCTTGCTCGACCGCTCGCCGGACCTTCATGGCATCAAGACCGAAATTTATTTCGATGGCTGGCCGCCGGATGCTTCCGTGCTTGACTCGGCGGACTCCATCGTGGTGATTTCGGATGGAATGGAATGGCATCCGCTGACCGCATCCGAAGAAAGAGTGCGGACAATTCAGCGTCAGGTCGATCGCGGTTGCGGATTCATGACCTTGCATTTTTCCACCTATGTGACGGCGAAATACTCGAGACAAGCGCTGGACTGGAACGGCGGATTTTTCAACTACGACGGCGACGAAGCCGGACGGTCAGACCTGAAGACGCTGGAGGCTGAAATTGCTTTGCCTTCCCCGAAACATCCGGTCGCTCGCGGGGTATCGCCATATCGTTACAAAGACGAGTTCTATTACAAGATTGATTTCCTGCCGGGCGCAAATATCGTGCCCATCGTTCGGGTGCCCGCGCTTTCTAATCTGC
>DATBAT010000425.1:0-15100 GCA_036271375.1 Terriglobales bacterium | reverse complement strand
GGAAGAATGGCGCAACGGCACCGTCGAGGAGCGCCTCTCGCATGCGCTGGTGAAGGGAATCGACGCGTACATCGAAATCGACGCCGAGGAAGCGCGTGTCAAGCTGGGCCGGCCACTGCTTGTCATCGAAGGCCCATTAATGGCCGGAATGGGCGTTGTCGGTGACCTTTTCGGGGCCGGAAAAATGTTCCTGCCGCAAGTGGTGAAGTCCGCGCGGGTGATGAAGAAAGCCGTCGCCTACCTGACGCCCTTCATGGAAGCGGAAAAAGAGGCGAGAGCTGCCGCTGGAGAAATAGTCAAGGCGCAGGGAAAGATCATCCTCGCAACGGTGAAAGGCGACGTCCACGACATCGGCAAGAACATCGTGGGGGTTGTGCTTGCTTGCAACAACTATGACGTCATCGATCTCGGCGTGATGGTCGCCTGCGAAAAAATTCTGGAGCGCGCCAAGGCGGAGAAGGCCGACCTGATTGGTCTGAGCGGATTGATCACGCCGTCCCTCGATGAGATGGTGCACGTTGCCCGCGAGATGGAGCGCCAAGGCTTCAAGCTGCCCTTGCTGATCGGTGGAGCAACTACCAGCCGCGCGCATACGGCCATCAAGATTGCGCCGCACTACAGCGAGCCAGTGGTTCACGTCCTCGATGCCAGCCGTGCCGTCCCCGTGACCACCAGCTTGCTAAGCGATGAGAATAAGCCAGCGTTTGTAGAGCAGCATCGTGCGGCCTATGAAGCACTACGCAAGTCCCACGCCGCGCCGCGCCAGACTACGGTTTCTCTTGAGACGGCCCGTGCTAGAAGAACTCCCATTGAGTGGCGTTCTGAAGATATTGCCGTGCCTTCCTCTACCGGGGTGCGCGTCTTGGATAATTTCCCACTGGCCACGCTGCGCGACTTCATCGACTGGACTCCGTTCTTTCACACATGGGGATTGAAGGGCGTCTATCCTCGCATTCTCGATCATCCAGACCACGGTGTGCAGGCGCGCCAGATACTCGACGAAGGCAAAGCTCTGCTGGATAGCATCGTCGAAAAGAACCTGATCACGGCGCGCGGAGTTTACGGCCTCTTTCCTGCGAATGCCGTAGGCGACGACGTCGAACTTTACGTGGACGAAACTCGCGGAACCGTTCTGCAGCGATTTCATTTTCTGCGTCAGCAGGCAAATAGAGAAGGGAGCGAGCCCTGCCGCTCGCTCTCCGACTTCATCGTTCCGAAAGAAGCTGGGCTCCCCGACTACATCGGCGGGTTCGCGGTCACCAGTGGCATCGGCCTTAAAGAACTCTGCGACCGCTTCCGCTCCGAAAATGATGACTACAACGCCATCATGGCCGAAGCCATCGCCGACCGCCTGGCAGAAGCGTTCGCCGAATGCTTGCACAAGCGGGTCCGCGATGAATGGGGTTTCGGTTGTAAGGAAAACCTCAGCAGTGAGGATCTCGTTCAAGAGAAATACCGCGGCATCCGGCCCGCGGCGGGATATCCCTCCTGCCCAGACCACACCGAAAAAGGCCCGCTCTGGAAATTGCTCGACGTGCAGAAGAACACCGGAATGCTCATTACGGAATCGTTCGCAATGTGGCCGGGCTCAAGTGTGAGCGGACTGTACTTCGCGCATCCCCAGTCCCGCTATTTCGATCTCGGCAAAATTGACCGCGACCAGGTTGCGGACTATCACGTCCGCAAAGGGATGAGCGTGGCCGAAGTCGAGCGCTGGTTGGGACAGAACCTAAATTACGATCCAGCCGGATAATGTCTCTTCCTGGCGATCATTTTGAAAGGTTTCATATGGCTGCCTTGTGCCCATGAAGAGTCCGAGCAGTGATCATGAATCTCTCCGCACAGCCAGCTATCATTGCCTTAATCCAACCAGACAAAAACTGCTAGTCTGTCACACGTCGATGACGCTATAGATGAGCGCGCCTGTCACAATGCGGCAGATCGCGGACCGCGCCCAGGTTTCCATTGGTACGGTCTCCCATGTGGTGAACGGCACCGCCAAGGTGCGAGAGAAATTGCGCCTGCGCGTGGTCGAGGCCATCCATAGTTTGGGATTTCAGCCCAGCCAGTTAGCCCGTGGGCTGCGGCGCAACCAGACCAGCATGTGGGGAATGATTATCCCCGACGTGACCAATCCTTTCTTTACCACGGTGGTGCGTGGGGTGGAAGATGTCGCGTACGAGCGTTCCTTTCGGGTGGTGCTTTGCAACACTGACAACGATCCGAACAAAGAGCTTTCCTATCTCAACGAACTCCGTTCTTTTCGTCCGGCGGGATTACTGGTGATTCCTGCCGCGGAGAGCAACATTGCTCCGCAGTTGCATTCCATCGCTGCTTCCGGTCCGCCGGTGGTCTGCCTCGACCGCCGGCCCAAGGGCTGGGATGGCGACGTCGTCATGGTGGCCAACGAATCGGGCGCGTACCGCGCGACAAAATATTTGTTGCAATCCGGCCATCGACAACTGGCAGCCATCACCGGGCCCATGCACCTTACGAACGCAGTCGAGCGTCTGCGGGGATTCAAGCGCGCTCTGACGGAAGCAAAGATACCAATCTCGCCGGAATATATTCAAGAAGCGCGCTTCAACCGGAACAGCGGATACGAGGCTGCGATGCGGCTTCTGCGCATGCTGCCTCGGCCAACGGCGATCTTCGCCTGCAACGACATGATGGCGCTCGGTGTATTACTGGCAGCGCGCGAATCGTCGCTGCGGTGTCCCGAAGATTTGTCGATCGTTGGATTCGATAATCTGGACCTGACAGAGTTCACAGCGCCGGCTCTAACTTCAGTTCATCAGCCGGGATATCAGCTCGGAACCACGGCGGCGCGGCTCTTGCTGGAAAGAATTGATGGCTTGAAACAGGATCCGAAGAAAGTTGTCTTACAAACCGAATTGAAAGTCCGTAATTCCGTGGCGCCTCCCGCGGCCGGGTCCGCTTCCGGGTCGCGACGAAAGCAGCGAGCCGGCGGAATACTCGCTCTCCACTAGCATTTACGCCTTTCCCATTTTTCTTGACAGGCCAAAAAACGGGATTTAAAGTCTGCTAGCTTGAAACGTTTCAAGAATGATTGTTCCTGCGGCTTGAGGGGGGCGGGTGGTCATTGCTTTTTTGGCCGCCGGCTTAAGTTAGTATGTGTCGGACGAAAACGGGAGGGTCATGTATCAACCGGAAGCGTACCTAGTTGCGCTGTTGTTCATGGTTGGGAGCATGGTGTGTTGGGGTTCGTGGGCCAATACCATGAAGCTCACATCCGGATATGCATTTCAGCTCTTCTATTGGGACTACGTCATTGGCGTCATCCTTGCCAGCATTCTCTGGGGACTTACCCTGGGCACTGCGGGTGGCGGCGATCTCTCTTTCTTTCACAACTTGAATCAGGCAAATGCAGTGCATTTTGGTTATGCGCTGCTGGGCGGCGCAATTTTCAACATCGCGAATCTGCTCCTGGTCGCTGCAATCGATATTGCCGGCATGGCCGTCGCCTTTCCCGTTGGAATCGGTTTGGCTCTCGTTGTCGGAGTTCTACTGAACTATCTGATCACTCCCAAAGGCAATCCACTACTGCTTTTTGGGGGTATGGTTCTGGTTGTGTTGGCAATCATTCTAAACGCGATGGCTTACCGGCGTCGTGAGACCGACCGTCGTGCGCTGAGTTCGCGCGGCATTCAGATCAGTGTGGCGTGCGGAATTCTGATGGGGGTCTTCTATCCGTTCGTAGCCAAGGCCACCAGCGGAGACCGTGCGCTCGGTCCTTATACTGTGGCGTTTGTGTTTTCCATTGGAGTCGCGCTGTGCGCGCTGCCGGTAAACTATTTATTCATGCGGAAGCCGCTCGCTGGTGGATCTCCCGTAGCGATGGCAGGGTACTTTTCCGCGAGCGGTTCGTGGCATTTCTGGGGGATTATTGGTGGGGCAATCTGGGGCACCGGTACGATTCTGAATTTTGCTGCATCGCACGCGCAGATTATTGGGCCTGCAATTTCGTATGCCATTGGCCAGGGAGCGACCTTGGTGTCGGCGATTTGGGGAGTCTTCGTGTGGCGCGAATTTGCTAACGCGCCAGCGGATTCGCGACGACTAATTCCCTTAATGTTTGTTTGTTTTGTCACCGGGTTGGCGGCAATAGCAATCGCCCCAGTGATCGGCGCGCACTGAGGCTTCTAACGATCCCAATTCCAGTGAAGGTCATGAGCAGTCATAAACGCATCGTAGTCGTTGGCAGCATCAACCTCGATCTGGTCGCCCGCGCACCCCACATCCCGGTTGCCGGACAAACTGTTATTGGCGTCGACTTCAAGACATTCTTTGGCGGCAAGGGGGCGAACCAAGCTGTGGCCGCCGCCCGTCTCGGCGCAACGGTTAGTTTGATCGGACAACTGGGAGACGATGCTTTCGCCTCGCAACTCAAAGGGGGATTGGAAAGCGCTGGTGTGGATACCAGCGCGGTCGGAATCGTTTCGGGTCCATCGGGTGTCGCGCTAATCAGCACAGACGAAGAGGGAGAAAATTCCATCATCGTCGTTCCCGGCGCGAATGGTCATGTCACGCCTGATCTGCTCGATCGGCACGAAGATTTGGTTCGCGATGCCGCGGTTGTCTTGGTGCAATTGGAAATCCCGCTGGAAACCGTTCTTCACCTCTCCGAACTGACCACCCGTCACCAAGTTCCCCTGATACTTGATCCTGCGCCGGCTCGCGCGTTGCCGGATTCACTTCTCCGTCGCGTCGACTGGCTTACCCCCAATGAGACCGAAACGGTTGCGTTGCTGGAAAAAGAGTTCGCTGAACTGGACGAGGCTGCAAGTGCCTTGTTGGATCGTGGAGCGCGCAATGTGATTCTCAAGTTAGGATCGCGTGGCTGTTACTTAGCCACTAGCGATGGCCTTCGCAGACGCTTGCCCGGACGCACCGTGAACGCCGTTGATACCACGGGAGCGGGTGATGCCTTCAACGCGGCTTTCGCCGCGGCTCTTTCCAGTGGACAGGACGCGGTTGCCAGTGCAACATGGGCGACCGCCGTGGCCGCGCTTTCCGTCACCAAGCCGGGAGCGCAAGCTTCTATGCCTACGCAGGCAGAAGTTGACAGGTTCCTCAGCCTGGCCGAATCTTTGAAGGCCTAGTTTCTCGAACTTAATCGGGGGTCTCCCATGCATAGATTTTCACGGCGCGATTTCGTCAGCATTGGCGTCGGCGCTACTTCGGCCTTTGCCCTTTCGGGCTTGCGAGCGTTCGCAGAGAAATCCGGCGTCAAATTCAAAGTCGGAATCACCGACTGGAATCTTGAACAGCAAGACAAACTTGAGGCGGTTGCGCTCGCAAAAAAATTGGGCTTTGACGGAGTGCAGGTCAGCATCGGCAGGGGTACCGACAGGCTACCGCTTTCCGATCCCGCTTTGCAGAAAGCCTATCTCAACGAATCGACGCGGGTGGGTTTGCCCATTGAGTCGTTGTGCCTTGAGATCCTGCACCGAAACTACCTGAAGTCGGACCCGCTGGGTCAGCGCTGGGTAGCCGATTCGATTCCGATTGCAAAGGCGATGGGTGTGAAGGTCGTGCTGCTTCCGTTTTTCGGTAAAGGTGCTTTGCAAACGACCGCCGAGATGGACAAGGTAGGCGACATCCTCAAGGAAGTTGCGCCCGCCGCAGAAAAAGCAGGCGTCGTCCTCGGCCTCGAGGACACCATTTCTGCGCGTGACAATGTGCGGATTGTGGAACGTACCAAGTCTCCGGCCGTTCTTACCTACTACGACATTGGCAATTCGACGGTCAGCGGCTTCAATCCGGTCGAGGAGATCCGATGGCTGGGCGGCGCGCGAATTTGCGAAGTCCATTTGAAAGACAATCCCCACTACCTTGGGGAAGGGAAGATCGACATGACGGGTGTGATCAACGCGCTGGCGGATGTCGGCTTCCAGGGATGGGCTCAGCTCGAAACCGATACTGTTTCCTCGCTTGAGCCAGACCTGCGCAGGAACCTGACTTTTGTTCGTGACCTAATCGCCGCTCGAAATGCCGTCTGAGCAACCACCCCCCGCCTCTGACGCCACATGCAAATTGCGTCGGGTTCGTTTTCTAAATCGGCGAGTCAATAAGTAAAGCCGACGCAGAGATCGATTGGGTCACTGCCTTTTGTTATTGATTTGATTACGAGTCAACAAGGTTTATTTGGTTTGATAGAGATTGATTTTCTTGGTAAATCATTCGCAATAACCTTGACGTTTGTTTGCCTGCACGTGATTTTCAGGTTGCAAAAACTCCAAAAGCATGGCATCTTCAAACATCCTCTTACGAAAGGCGTCCGATTTGGCGAAACTTAAAAACATATCGCTAAGCGGGCAACACAGTCTGACACATGGACTGGGTTGCTTTAGGGCGTCTCTTCGGTTGCGCTAGCCGATTTTCAGCGCTCTTCCCGCACAAAACTAAGATTTACAAGGGCACTGAGGATGATCCGTGGAGATTTTCGCGGTGAACTCGACCCAACTTTGCCTCGGCTTGACTGCGCTTAGGGCCAGAGTAGTGCCTGTCGTTTTGCAACAGGCCGAGCCTTAGGCGAAACCACGTCCATGTAGCCAAATGTTTCAAGTTTCTCAAGACTTGTTAGACGAACTTATATGTTGGAACTTCTGAAAAAATTGTTTACTGGCCAGAATCAGTTTGCTTCCGGCGGGTTGGTGCTGATGGTCATCGGCGGATTGAGTGTGTATCTGCGCGCCCTGCCGGCCAGTATCTGGAATTGGATCGTCGGTCAGACCACCATGATGATCACGGTGAAGGACGACGATGCTGCATTTGTTTGGGTGAAGGAATGGTTTCTGGAGCAAGAATTTCTCAAACGGATTCGCCGCGTCGATCTCGACACTACGCTCCACAATGAGCGGATCGCGCTGATTCCGGCGCCGGGGCTTCACTGGTTCTGGCACGCCGGACGGCCGTTTCAAGTGTCGTTTTCGCGTACGGACAACACGCGCGAACGCACAGCTAGACGAGTCGAGGCGTTGACATTCCGCACGGCGGGAAGAAATAGAGCGGTTCTTCAGGAGTTCGTTGACGAGGTCGTCCGGTGTCACGTCAGGCGCCAGGGCGTGCAGTCTTATTTGCATACCTACAACGATGGATGGAGTTACGTAGAAAGCTATGCGCCACGATCGCTCGAGTCGGTGGTCTTGGAGCCGGGGGAGAAAGAACATTTGGTGCGGGACATCGCCCAGTTTCGCAAGTCCCGACAACGGTATGCGCGCTTGGGGGTTCCATACCACCGCGGTTATCTGTTGCATGGCCCGCCGGGGACGGGCAAGACTTCGTTGGTTTCCGCGTTGGCGGCGCACTTCGGAATTTCCATCTACACCGTCAATCTGACGGAGTTCAACGATCGAACTTTGATGAATGCGGTCAATGATGTGCCGGCGAATTCTGTTCTTCTTTTTGAAGACATCGATTGCATGAAGGGAAGCAAGGTCCGTCCCGCAGCAGATGTGAAGACAGATGGGAAGGCGAATGAAAGCCCGGCTAACCAGAATGGTGTGACTCTATCGGGCCTGTTGAACGCGCTCGATGGATTCTACGCTCCGAGCAATGTGTTGTTCGTCATGACGACGAACCACGTTGAGTCGCTTGATCCAGCGCTGCTGCGGCCGGGGAGAATCGATTACAAGCTCTACCTGGGCAAGGCCAGTGACCGCCAGAAGATCGAATTGTACCGGCGGTTCTTTCCGCAGGCGCCAGAGATTGAAGCCAGAGAGTTTGTGGACACCTTTAGCTCGGCTGAAACGATGGCGGAGTTTCAAGGTGTTCTGCTGGCCCTTGACCAGGGGCAATGCAGTTGGGATCCGAGGCAGGAAGAATCGCTGGCAGGGCAGCGATGAGAAAGGAGGCTACGTGGACACCGTCTTGTTTTTCGTTTTTTCGATGGTGGTGGAGCTCTTCCGGGTGCGCCTCCGAAAAGGCGCGCGGAAGCAAACCTGTGCCGCTGTGCGTAAGGTGCTTCCACGCGCACGTGCAGTACGGTGCGAAAGCCGAACGAGCGATTTCATGCACCTTTAGCGGGACGCTCCGCCCCATGAAGCTGGACGTGATGTATTGCACCGACTACGTGGTGCGGAACGCGCCCGTGACCGCCCGGGTGGTCGGCTTCAAGAGCGGGGATCCGGGTTAGTTCGATTTGAGGAAAAGGACGATGACTGAATCAACTTACAACGTAATGAAGCCCGACAACTGCATACGTTGCGTCAGGTGGTCTGCGTGAAGGGCTAACGAAAGAAGGGCCGAGAGGCCCTTCCTCGTCTTCAGAAACCCTCGTTGTGTTCAATAGCGCATACAATCGACGAGGAGACCAATCATGCAATTGGCAAAGGTGTTGGTGATGTGTTCGCTGGTCGGTGTCGGTTGTTTTGCCCAAGACCGGCCGCGGAACGAGGCTTCGCCCAAGGCAGTGCAACGGATTGAGAAAAAAGTCCGCCACGAACTGATCATGCTGCCGTACTTCGGCGTCTTCGACAACATCGTCTACAAAGTTGAGGGATACAACGTTACGCTTCTCGGGCAAGTGAGCCGGCCGAGCTTGAAATCCGATGCCGGCAATGTGGTGAAAAAGATTGAAGGCGTAGAGAAAGTCGACAACCAGATTGAGGTGCTGCCACTCTCGGGTTTCGACGACGGCTTGCGCCAGCGGCTTTATCGGGCAATATACGGTTACGCTACCTTGCAGAAATATTCGCTGGGAGTGAACAAGCCGATCCGCATCATCGTTAAGAACGGACACGTCAGCCTCGAAGGAGTCGTCGACAACGAGAATGACAAGAATATTGCAGCGCTCCAGGCGAACGGCGTATCGGGGGTTTTCAGCGTGGATAACCACCTCCAGGTGGTCAAGTAGCCGGACGCGCGTTGGGCCCCGTTTTTGCAGGTTGCTGCGCTACAATCATCCGTCTGCCTCCACGAAGAGTTCAGATGAGGCAGCGAAAGCAACGGCCTGATGACCACTCACCCGAAGTCGGCATTTCGGTATCTGTTGGTCGCGCTGATCCTCGTCTCGGGCGTAGCGCTCGGCTGGTGGATGTCGCGTCGTGCCTTCAGCGCCGCCGGTTCCGGCAAGATTTCCTTCAATCAAACCATCCAGCCGATTCTTTCCGAGAATTGCTATGCCTGCCATGGACCCGATTCTGGATCGCGAAAGGCTGGATTGCGGCTGGACCGCGCTGATTTTGTTTTTTCCCCTCACGACAAATACGGTCCGGCGATTGTGCGGGGAAATCCCGATAGGAGTCCGCTGGTGCGGCGGGTCGAGTCGGACGATGCGAAAGAGCGAATGCCGCCGCCCGAGGCGCATCGATCGCTGAAGCCAGAGCAGGTTGCCCTGTTGCGCCAGTGGGTGAAAGAGGGCGCCGTCTACGAGGAGCATTGGTCGTTCATTCCGCCGAAGCTCCCGGCAGTCCCCCAGACGAAAAACGCTTCGTGGCCCCAGACTTCGATCGATAGCTTTATTCTCAGCCGACTGGAGAAGGAGGGACTGACACCTTCACAAGAGGCGGACCGCTCGGCATTGATCCGGCGTGTCACCTACGATCTGACCGGCCTGCCTCCCACTCCAGAAGAAGTACAGGCGTTTCTCGCCGACCAATCTGCAAACGCCTACGAGAAAGTTGTGGACCGATTGCTCGCGAGCCCCCGTTACGGCGAGCATCGCGCCCACTATTGGCTGGACGTCGCGCGCTATGGCGACACTCACGGCGTGCACCTCGACAATCTGCGCAGCATCTGGCCGTTTCGCGATTACGTCATCAAGTCGTTCAATCAGAACAAGCCCTTTGATGTGTTCGTTAAGGAACAGCTTGCGGGCGATATGCTGCCCGCGAAAAATCTCGACACCCTGGTTGCGTCAGCGTTTCTGCGCGCTGGGATCAGTTCCGGCGAGGGCGGAACGCTGATCGAAGAGTTGCGTGTGAATAACAAGCGCGAGCGGGCTGAGGCTTTTGGCGCGGCGTTCCTCGGTCTGACGACCGGCTGTGCGGTTTGCCACGATCATAAGTTTGACCCGACGACGCAGAAGGATTTTTATCAACTCACGGCGTTCTTCAACAACCTGACGGAGAATCCGTCGAACGACGACCGCAATGATTGGCCGCCGTTCATTCGCGTTCCGAAAGAAAAAGACCGCTCCGCCTACGAGCAGGTGTTGGTAGACCGTTCTTCTGTGGAGAACCAGATAGACCAGCGACGGTCACAAGAGCGCAAGCTGGTGTCCGCTTGGCTTGAGCAAGCGAAGTCGCCGCCACGACCGGTTAACACACAGGCATTGCAAATAAGGCTTCGCTTCGATGAACAGAACGGTGGGACTTTTTCTAACTCGGCCCCCAATGCCCAGCCGAAAAGCGCAGCCGCGACCGAGACTCCCGTGATCTGGGGCGAGGGAATACGGCTGTGGCCCTACATGCGCATGGACACGGGCACGCGCTTGGATTTGCCGAACGCCGGCGACATCGAAAGCAATCAACCGTTCAGCGTCGCATTCTGGCTGCGCCCCCAGTTGCGTCCGCTCGAATCGAAAGACAACAAGAAGCCGGACGGCGTGATCCTGGCGCGAGCCCATGCCAGCGAAGGATCACGAGGCTGGCAGCTTCGAATCAATCAAGGGAAACTAGCTTTCACGCTGGCACACCAGGCTCCCAAGAATGCGATCACCGTCGAAACAAAAGACAAAGTCCTGATCGAAGGGCGATGGAATCATCTTGTCGCATCTTATTCGGGATCGGGCAAAGCTGAGGGCGTCAAGCTCTACATCGACGGGCATCTTCAAGAGTTGAAAGTAGTGGAGAACAAGCTGGAGGGAACGGTGCGTACTCCTGCGCCGATGACGTTCGGCCGGTTGTCCCCCGACGTTGACGCGCTCCGGCAATCGGCGTTTCAGGATTTTCGCTTTTACGCGCGAGCGCTCAGTGCCGATGAAGCCGCGGGGCTTCCTTTGGAGGACTACGCGTCCGAGATCGTCCGCAAGCCATTCTCCAGTTGGTCCGAAGACGAATTCAAAGTGGTGAGTGATTTCTACTTTCAGGAGCGCGACGAACCGGTCCGCGCCCTTACTGCGAAGTTACCCGCGTTAAACCAGCAACTCGATGCGATTTCGAAAGATGGCGATATCACGCTGGTCAGCGAGGAGGCTCCAACCCTCGCCTACGCAGACATGCTGACGCGTGGCGTTTACAACGCGCGCACCGGACGCGTTCGCCCTGGTGTGCCTCATTTTCTGCCGCCGCTTGCGCCAGGCGCCCCGTTGGATCGTCGTGGACTTGCCGACTGGACGGTGAGCCCGGCGAATCCGCTGACCGCGCGGGTGACGGTCAATCGCATGTGGCAGGAAATATTCGGGACTGGAATTGTCGAGACCACGGAAGACTTTGGAGTTATGGGCGCGCGGCCCAGCCATCCTGAGTTGCTGGATTGGCTGGCAGTGGACTTCCGCGACCACGGCTGGGATGTGAAGCGCCTTTATAAGCAGATGGTGATGTCGGCAACCTACCGGCAATCGGCTCGTGAAACTCCGCTGCTTGCCGAGAAAGATCCCAAGAACCGGCTGTTGGCACGCGGTCCGCGATTCCGCATGGATAGCGAGATGCTGCGCGACACCGCCCTCGCCGCGAGCGGTCTGCTGGTCGAAAAAATCGGCGGCCCCAGCGTGAAGCCCTACCAGCCGCCGGGAATCTGGGATGGAAGCCATGACGCCAGCAATACCAGGAAGTACGTACAAGACCATGGCGATGCGCTTTACCGGCGAAGCCTGTATGTCTTCTGGAAGCGCATGGCCACCATGCCGGACATGGATGCCTTCGATTCTCCGGGGCGGGACGCAGCGTGTACCCGCCGCCAGCGGACAGACACACCGTTGCAGGCTCTGGTCACGATGAACGAGCCGTTGCGCCTGGAAGCGTCACGCAAACTGGCGGAGCGCTTGATTCACGAATCGCCAAAAAATGATGCGAGGCTTGACCGCTTGGGATGGCTGCTGCTGGCGCGCGAATGGACTCCGAAAGAGAAGACAGTCCTGCAAGGTGCATTCGAGAAATTTCACACGACCTATACGAGGAATCCGGCGGAAGCGGCCAAGCTGTTGAAGGTTGGTGAAAGCCAAGTGGATCGAACGATTCCGGCACCCGAACTTGCCTCCTGGATGCTGGTTTCAAGCACAGCCCTGAATCTGGACGCGGTGATGAACAAATGAGAATTCCTAAACCACCAACACAACACACATGTTGCGACGACCACGGTGAGGGCCTTTCGGTTTACGACTTGCCGGTTCCGAAATCGTTGCGCGAAGAATGGCGCCGCCTCGACACTCGCAGGCATTTTCTTGGCAAGGTGGGGAAGACCCTGGGATGGGCGGGTCTCGCGGCGCTTATGGGCGATTCTCTCATCGCGCGAGGCTCGACCGAAATTTCTACATCCGCAACTGCGGCAATGCATTTGCCGAATTTCCCGCCCACCGCGAAGCGCTGCATTTATCTCTTCATGTCTGGCGCGCCGCCGCAGATGGATATGTGGGATTACAAACCGCACCTGGCCGACCTCTACGACAAAGATCTTCCAGACTCTGTGCGTGGGAACCAGGCGCTCACCGGGATGACTGCTGGTCAATCACGTTTCCCGATCGCGCCATCTCACTGGAACTTTACGCAGCAGGGCAAGTCTGGCCGCTGGATAGGCGATCTGCTTCCCTGGACCGGGAAGATGGTGGATGACCTCGCGGTCGTTTACACCATGCAGACCGAAGCGATCAACCACGAGCCCGCGATCCTGCTGATGAACACGGGAAACATGGTTCAGGGAAAGCCGTCCCTCGGCGCTTGGCTGTCTTACGGCTTGGGCAGCATGAACGAAAACCTGCCGACCTTTGTGGTGCTCAACTCCACGCTGATTCCACATTCCAATCAGCAACCAATTTCTCCCCGGCTGTGGGGGAGCGGATTTCTTTCCAACGAATATTCAGGCGTGGCGTTTCGCTCGCAGGGCGATCCTGTTTTGTTCCTCGACAATCCGCAAGGCATGACCGGAGAAACACGCCGCGAGTTGGTCGATGGGGTGAACGCGATTAATCAGCTTACCTACGAAGATTTTGGCGATCCGGAAACGCACGCGCGCATTCAAGAATATGAGATGGCGTTTCGCATGCAGACCTCAGTGCCCGAACTGACTGATCTGCGTGACGAACCAGCGAGTACCTGGGCCCTTTACGGCGAGGAGGCGAAGCAGTCGGGCACGTTTGCCAATAATTGCCTGCTCGCCCGGCGCATGGCCGAACGCGGCGTGCGCCTGACGCAGATTTATCAACGTGGATGGGATGTTCACGGCGATGTAGTCGGCATGTTGCCCAAACTATGCTCCGCAACTGATCGCGCATCGTATGCGCTGGTCACCGATCTAAAGCGCCGCGGCATGCTCGACGACACGCTGGTCATTTGGGGCGGAGAGTTTGGCCGCACGGTGTATAGCCAGGGCGGTTTGTCGAAGACGAATTACGGGCGCGATCACCATCCGCGGTGTTTCACGATCTGGATGACAGGCGGCGGCGTAAAGCGGGGAATCGCTTACGGTGAGACGGACGATTATTGCTACAACATCGTCCGCGACCCGGTGCCGGTAAGGAACTTCAACGCCACCGTGTTGCATCTGCTCGGTATCGATCACGAGCGGCTTACCTTTAAGTTCCAGGGTCTCGATCAAAAACTCACAGGTGTGGTCCCGGCGAAGGTGGTCACCGAGCTTTTGGGTTAATCTCTTATCGCCATGGAAACGCAAGCTCGCTTCTTAGGGAAGGCCTGACGGACTCCGCATGAGACTTCGATCTCGCGCGTGGATTCTGGGCGCCCTCCCCATCATTCTGCTTTTTACTCTGGTTAGGTTCGCGCCACCAGACGGTGGGGAACGGGCGGAGTTTGCGCAATTCGTAGGACGTTTCCATCCTATTGCGGTCCACATTCCTATCGCCTTGCTTTTCCTCGTGCCGATTCTTGAAGGCGCTGCACTATTCAGAAGGCAACGAGAACTGAGGCAGGCGGCAGGATTTGTTCTGGGGATCGCAGCCGTCGGCGCGCTTCTCGCTGCGTTCCTCGGATGGTTGCTGGCGTGGAGCGGCGGCTATCAGGGTGGTCTGGTTACGCAGCACATGTATGGCGGATTCTGGGTGGCGGCAGGAAGCCTCATCTGCTGGCGTTTGTTTGGGAGGAGTCGTATTGCGTATGCCGTGGCCTTAGTCGGCACGATTTGTCTCCTGATCTGGACCGGCGATCTGGGCGGGAAGTTGACCCACGGCGCCACATTCCTGACCGAGTACATGCCGTTCGCGGAAAGGAAAGAGCCGCCGATTGATCCCACCAGTTTTTACGCGACCCGAGTGCAGCCGATCTTTACCACTAAATGTACGCTCTGTCACGGAGCGGACAAGACCAAAGGCGGCTTGCGGCTGGATAGCTACGGGCGGTCGATGCGAGGAGGAAAAGACGGACTGGTGGTCCACGCTGGCGACCCCGCGACCAGCGAACTGCTGCGACGGGTGACGTTGCCAGCGGGAAGCAAAGGCTTCATGCCCGCTGAAGGGAAGCCGGCATTGACGGCGGAAGAGATCAAGATCATCGAGGAATGGATAAGGGGCGGAGCGACTCCGCAAATCGCCGAGACGGGCGGATTACCCGAAGCGCCGAAGGTCTTGGCGCCTCTTACTCCCGATTACCGTCCGCAAATGAAGATAATCGAAGCGCTTGAGTCATCGCTTGGCGTGCTTTTGGTACCCCGCTCCCAGAATCCGACGGACGGCCTAATTCTACGCACGGCCAGTGCGCCGGACCGATGCAACGATGACACTCTGCAAAAACTTGCGTCTGTCGCCGGTTTCATCGTCGACGCCGAGCTTGCGCGAACCAAAGTGACGGACAAAGGCTTAAGCGCCATCTCAGCCTTCTCTAACCTGCGGTTCCTTGACCTTACCCATACCGCGGTCACCTCCGCTGGGGTGAAAGAGCTGACCAAGCTCGACAAGCTCGAGTCGCTCAACCTGACGGACACAAAAGTTACACCGGATGGCGTGTCCGCGCTGGCAACCAAACCTGGC
>DATBAT010000424.1:0-13710 GCA_036271375.1 Terriglobales bacterium | reverse complement strand
GAGGATCCCGTGAAGATTTCTGCCATGTTGCGTATCAGTCTGGTTGCTCTTTCTTTGTGCTGCATGGCCGCGCGGCCTGCTGACGAAGTTCCTGCCAAGACTGTGGTGCTGACTTTCGACGACGCGGTCAAGACTCAGCTGACCAACGTTGCTCCTTTGCTGAAGGAGCTTGGACTGCACGCCACATTTTTTATCAGCCAGCGCTGGATGGACGACAAGACGAATTTCATGACCTGGGAAGACGTCGCCAGGCTTCATGCGATGGGGTTTGAGATTGGCAACCACTCGTGGACGCACTCCGATTTCAGCAAGCCCGACGGCGGCGTGAAGTTGGGCGCCGAACTCGAGATGGTGGAGAAGGAATTGGCGCGCGTGGGCGTCCCCAAGCCGGTGAGTTTTGCCTGGTGCGGCAATTCGTTTGGGCCGGAGGCGCTGGAAGCGCTGCAACAGCGGGGATATCGCGTGGCGCGGCGGGGCATGCAGCCCGAGATTCCTTATGGAGAGGTCAAGACTGGGCCGGCGCTGGATGTTCGGAAGCATTATCCGCTGCTAGTGCCTACTACTGGGGATGCATATCCGGGATGGACGCTGGATCACTTCAAGGAAGTATTGGCCAGCGCCAAGCCGGGAGAGATTGTGGTCTTTCAGTTTCATGGCGTGCCGGATGTGGCGCATCCCTGGGTCAACACGCCGTTGGAGAATTTCCGGCAGTACATGACTTATCTGAAGCAGGGCGGCTACCGGACGATCACCATGAGTGACCTGCTTCAGTATTACGACGCTTCGAAATTGCCGGACGATCCGTTGGTGAAGACGCGCTATCCGGCGAAGTGAAAATGCAGTTGAGACGCTTGGCGGGCGGGGGCGCCCGCCCCACATTACTTTGCTTTGGATTTTTGTTTCTGGTCGTTGTCGGCGATGCGGGCTTTGACGATCTTCTTTAATAGAGCGGTCGGCAATGGTTTGTCCAGCGGGAAGCGGATTGTGCCTTTGGCAGTTGTGAACCCTTTCAGATCAACTTTGAACTTGGCGATCAGAGAAGCGTTGCCGGGGAAGAAGCTGCAATGGTTTGCGAACGCGGCGAAGTAGACCAGCGGACCTTTGTAGCGGAATGCCGGCATTCCATAGGCGATAGTTTCTTCTGCCGCCGGAACGGTGGCGTGGATGGTGGCGCGCATCTTCTCCAGCGTGCTGCGGGCAGGCTCGGGCACGTTCGTCAGGTATTCGTCGATCGTCTTTGGGGCCACGCCGCCTTTTCTCATTGAGGACTCCCAGGATTTGTTTGCTGCGCGGCCAGCAAGTCGGCGAGGCGCTGATACCCGAGCGTGATGCCGCCTTCCATCGGAGACTTCAACACCATGTCGCGAGCGTCACGCGATTCGTAGCGGATGGTTTGGCTCAGCGCAGTCTTGCCGGATCTTTCCGTGAGAACGATGGTCCCCAAAGCTTCTCCGGGATACCAGGCCTCATCGAACTTTTCTGTGGTGACCAGCCGCTCAGGGCGGACGATCTCGCGATAGATACCGCCCATACCCATGTCGGTGCCGTTGGTGTGATGCCAAACGTAGCGGTATTTGCCGCCGACGCGGAGGTCGATTTCGCAGACGGGCATGGACCATCCCGGAGGGCCGAGCAACCATTGCTTCACCAGTTCGGGGATGGTGAAGGCGTCGAAGACCAGGTGGCGCGGAGCGGCGAAGTCGCGCATGATCACGATTTCCTGCTCGCCTTGTGCGGTGATGTTGAGTTTCTGCGGATCGGTCATGAAGGCGTTCCTAAGTCGAAGTCGATTTTAATCGCCATTTGGGAACCCGGAAAATATTTTGGCGGGCGCCACAATTGACGACTCACTGCGGGCCTGTGCCCGTAGTTGCTACACTTCACTTATGGACTTCAAAGGCCGCCAGGCCAAGCTCCGTAACCTACTGGATAGCAATCGCTTCGACGCATTCTTAGTCACGCACCTTCCAAACGTGCGATACCTCTGCGGATTCACAGGCAGTGCCGGGGTATTGGTGGTGAGCGAAGACAAGACCGTCTTTTTCACCGATGGACGCTACACCGAGCAGGCGCGGGCCGAAGTGAGAGGCGCGAAGATCGTGATCGGGAAGAAGGGGCCACTGGCAGCGGCTGTCCAATGGCTGGGATTGCGGCGAGGCTACCGGGTCGGAGTCGAGACCGAACGCTTGAGCGCGGGGGAATATGCGCGGGTGAAAGTGGGCTTGCCGAAAACGGTGCGTTTGCAACCAGCTCCGCCGTTGGTCGAGCAGCTTCGAATGATTAAGGATGCTGACGAGTTGGAAAAAATCCGCACTGCGGTGCGGTTGGGATCCAGTCTGTTTGACCGGCTGTTGGAGGTGATCCGTCCCGGCGTTGCCGAACTCGAGGTCGCCGCGGAGTTGGAGTATGCGGCGGCGAAGGGCGGAGCGGAGGGTATGTCGTTCGCGACCATTATTGCTTCGGGCGAACGTTCTGCGCTGCCGCATGGCAGGGCTTCCCGGCAAGCGATCCCGGCCTCAGGGTTCGTGGTCTGTGACTTCGGTGTTATACTCGGTGGCTATTGTTCCGACATGACCCGCACTGTGTACGTGGGTCGGCCCTCGGCGGAAGCCAAACGGTTCTATGGGGCGGTGTTGGACGCCCAGCTAGCGGCGGTGGCGGCAGTGGCCGCTGGCAAGCGCGAGGAGCAGGTCGACCAGGCTGCTCGCAAGCTATTGCAAAAGATGGGGTTAGGGAAATATTTCACCCATTCCACGGGACACGGAGTGGGGCTGGAGATTCACGAACCGCCTCGTCTAGCGACCGGACAAAAGACAGCACTAAGATCCGGAATGGTGATCACCGCGGAGCCGGGAGCGTACATTCCCGGCAAGTGGGGCGTAAGAATTGAAGACATGGTGGTGGTCACGGACTCGGGCTGCGAGGTACTGACCCCGACCCCGAAAGACCTGATAGCCATTTAAGCTGAGCAGCGATAAAGTGCCTAGCGGCAAGACGAAAACGTAGAAACTGGTCCCCCCAGAGACGATGAATCAAAAAGAGCTGAAGGAACTCGTCGAGTTCTTAATCGAAAAAGACATTACCGAGTTTGAGCTGGAGCGCGGCGATGTGAAGGTACGCATCAAGCGCGGCGAACCGGCACACGTCGCCTCGCCGGACAGCCGGTATTTCGCGGTGCATTCTGCCCCGCCTCCGGCGCACGATACAACGTCCAGTCCGGCCGCTGCGCCACCGGCACCCGCGAAAGCGCCGGTTGTGGAAGAAGCATTCCATATGGTGCGCTCACCTATCGTGGGAACGTACTACGAGTCTCCGTCTCCCGGCTCGCCGCCGTTTGTGAAAGTCGGCGACACGGTAGAAGCTGGGCAGGTGCTTTGCATCGTGGAAGCGATGAAGCTGATGAACGAGATCGAGTCCGATGCCAGCGGCGAGATCGTCAAGATGCTGGTCAGCAATGGACAGCCGATCGAGTATGGACAGGAGCTGTTCGCGCTGCGGAAGAAGGGCTGAGCGGGTTTCTGATGGACTCAGCTTTCCGGTGCGCTCAGCCTAGCTAGCTACCTATTCCAATTCTGTCATCCCGAGCGAAGCCGAGGGACCTTGTGTTTGCCTGAGGCCTGATTGAGCTTCTGGGGAACACAAGGCCCCTCAGCTTCGCTCGGGATGACAGAGTTTGGGTGGGTCGGCAAAACGCTTCACAAATACCCTGAATGTTCAAAAAGATACTCATCGCCAATCGAGCCGAAATTGCCCTGCGGGTTATTTGCGCCTGCAAGGAACTAGGCATTAAGACGGTCGCTATCTACAGTGAAGCCGACCGCAACTCCCTGCACGTGCGCTTCGCAGACGAAGCTATTTGCATTGGCCCGCCGCAACTGGGGCTTAGTTATCTGAATATTCCTGCCGTCATTAGCGCGGCTGAGATCGCCAACGTGGATGCGGTCCATCCTGGTTACGGCCTTCTCGCAGAGAACGCAAACTTCGCCGAGGTCTGCGAGACCTCCAACATCAAATTTATTGGACCTCCGCCAGACATCATGCGGCTGATGGGAGAAAAGGAAAAAGCCCGCGCAGCCATGAAAAAAGCCGGCGTGCCGATTCTTCCCGGCTCGGAAGGGATTCTCGCGTCCGATGGCGAGGCCATGGAATGGGCCAGACAGGTCGGATTCCCCGTCATCATCAAAGCCTCTGCAGGCGGTGGTGGGCGTGGCATGCGCATCGTGCGGACCGAACAAGAACTGCCTGGGCTATTCAAGGCCGCTCAATCGGAAGCGGCGGCCGCGTTCGGCAACGGCGACCTCTACATGGAGAAGTTCATCGAGCGCCCGCGTCACATCGAGTTCCAAGTGTTGGCCGACCAGTATGGCCATGTGGTGAGTCTCGGCGAGCGCGAGTGTTCGATTCAGCGTCGCCATCAGAAATTGCTGGAAGAGTCACCATCGCCGCAGGTGAGCCCTGAACTTCGGCAAGAGATTGGCAGCATGCTCTCGAGGACTCTGTCGGAAATCGGCTATGTGAATGCCGGAACCATCGAGTTTCTGATGGATGAAGATCGAAAGCTTTACTTCATCGAGATGAACACGCGCATTCAGGTGGAGCACCCGGTGACTGAGATGGTCACGGACGTCGATCTGGTGAAGAGTCAAATCCTCTTGGCGTGGGGCGAGAAGATGGCGGACGTGCTGCAAGGCCCGATCGTCCATCGCGGACACGCCATCGAATGCCGCATCAACGCCGAGCATCCGGAGAAGTTCACGCCGTCGGCGGGGAAGATTACCTCGTTTCATCCTCCGGGCGGTACCGGAGTGCGCATCGACACCGCCGCTTATGCGGAAGGCGTGATCCCTCCTTATTACGATTCGCTGATCGCTAAACTAGTAGTGCGTGGCAAGGACCGCCCCGAGGCCATCTCCCGCATGTCGCGCGCTCTGGAGATGTTCATCGTGGAGGGGGTCTATACTACTATTCCGCTGCATCGGCGAATTCTGGCGGATCCAGATTTCCGCAAAGGCGATGTCGATACCACCTTTATCGAGCGCTTCCTGGCCAAAACCACCAAGCCTCACTAGCCAGCCGTGATCGTGCTTCCCAAGCTCTATCCGATTATTGACGCGAGTTGTTTCCGCGATACCGGCGAACTGGTGGGTTTTGCCGAGAAACTCGTCGCCGCCGGTTGCACCCTGCTGCAATACCGCAACAAGAACGGCAACGGCCGGCAGATGCTGGAACAATCAAGGGCTTTACGGCAAGTTCTGAAGGTCAAACTCATCATGAATGACCGAGCCGACCTTTGCCTCATGGCCGACTTCGACGGGGTTCACGTCGGGCAGGACGATTTGTCCCCGGAAGGCGTCCGCAGGATCATCGGAGACGAATTGTGGCTGGGAATCTCCACTCACAATCCCGCACAGCTCTCTGCAGCGACCTCAAAACCGGCGAATTATCTCGCAGTTGGGCCTGTTTTCGCGACTTCCAGCAAGCTAAATCCCGACCCGGTAATCGGGATTGAAGGTGTCCGCCAAGCCAAGCTGCTGACAGATAAGCCTTTGGTCGCCATCGGGGGCATCACGCGGGAGAATTGCCGCTCCGTGATCGACGCCGGGGCAGACTCTGTGGCAGTAATATCTGACTTGCTAACAGACCCGCGCAAGTCGGCAGAGGACTTTTTCCGAATATTACGGTAGAGTTTCACCCACGTAGGGGCGGTGTCCCCACCTGCCCGACCTTGCCCGCGTTCGGTCTGCCAAAGTCTGTGACGAAAGTTGCTCGGGCAGGTGAGGACACCTGCCTCTACGTTACCGGTTGTGCGGTACAGGAGAAGCGTGAGTACTCAGGCTAAGGTTCCTTCCAGTCCGGCAACTTCTTCTGAATTCGTAAAAGGCCTGGGTCTGACCAGCGCGACCATGCTGGTGATGGGCTCGATGATCGGATCGGGCATCTTTATTGTATCGGCCGAAATTGCCCGCGAGGTCGGGTCACCGGCGCTGTTGATTGGAGCCTGGGCGGTCACCGGCTTCATGACCATCGTGGGAGCCCTTTGCTACGGCGAACTCGCCGCCATGATGCCGCGGGCCGGCGGGCAATATATCTATTTAAGAGAAGCGCTTGGCCCCTTATGGGGCTTTTTATATGGCTGGACCCTGTTCCTGGTCATTCAAACGGGAACCATTGCCGCCGTCGGCGTGGCCTTTGGAAAGTTCCTCGGTGTCTTTTTCCCTTCCGTCTCTTCTTCCAACTGGCTCATCCACATCTGGAAGGTGCCGCCGATCACGCTGGGCCCGATGGTTCTGGGCAACATGGACGTCGGGATCAGCACACAGAATCTGGTGGCGATTGGTGTGGTGGTGGTGCTGTCGGTAATCAATGTCTTTGGATTGAAGCTCGGGGCTTTGATCCAGAACGTGTTTACCGTGGCCAAGGCTTCGGCGTTGTTTGGCCTTGTGGCGATCGGATTTTTGTTGGGACGTAATGCTCAGGCGCTAGCGGCAAACTTTAGCGGAAATTTCTGGCACAATGCGGCGCTCGCCGCGCAGCATGCGGTTCAAGTGGGAGTTGGCGGACCGACTGTCCTTGTTGGGACGCTGACCATTCTGGCGGTCGCGCAGGTCGGGTCGCTGTTCTCCGCCGACGCCTGGAACAACGTGACATTCACCGCAGGTGAAGTGAAGAACCCCAGCCGCAATCTTCCTTTGTCGCTTGCGCTGGGCACCGGCATCGTCATTGCCCTCTATATTGCCTGCAACTTCATCTACCTGAATGCCCTGCCGATGGAGGGCAATGCGACGGGCGCGACCATTCTTGAGCGCGGAATTACACACGCAACCGAAGACCGAGTCGGCACCGCAGTGATGACGCAGATTTTCGGCGGCACCGGCGGCTATCTTATGGCAATCGCCGTCATGCTCTCGACTTTTGGATGCTGCAATGGCCTGATCCTGGCGGGTTCGCGGGTTTACTACGCGATGGCTAAAGACGGATTGTTCTTCAAGAACGTGGGCAAGCTGCATCCTACCTACAAAACCCCGGCAGTTTCGCTGATGGTGCAGATGGTGTGGACCTGCGTTCTCTGCATTTCAGGCAGCTATGGCCAACTCCTGGACTATATCGTTTTTGCAGTGCTGGTCTTTTACATCCTGACTATTCTTGGCTTGTTCGTGTTGCGGGCGACGCGTCCGAATGCTGAAAGACCTTACCGGGCGATCGGGTATCCGGTGCTGCCGGCCATTTATATTGTGATGGCGCTCTTCATTGACGTGGTGCTGTTACGTTACAAGCCGCAGTTCACGTGGCCGGGATTGATCATAGTGCTGCTGGGAATTCCGGTATATTACGCTTGGTCGAAGCGCGCGCCACAAACGACTTCAGCCTAAGACCCTAAGGAGAATTATCGGCATGGCGAATCTGCTGGCCAAAAAGCCACTGGCCCTACTTCTGCAAGAAGCCGGGGAATCCGGTGAGCACAGCCTGAAGCGCACGCTGGGTCCTTTTCAACTGACCGCTCTGGGAGTCGGCGCGGTTATCGGCGCGGGAATTTTTGTGCTGGCTGGTCTCGGTGCTCACTACGCCGGTCCGGGACTGATGTTGTCGTTCGTTCTCTCCGGCCTGGGCTGCGCTTTCGCCGGACTTTGCTACGCCGAGTTCGCCGCCATGATTCCGTTGGCGGGCAGCGCCTACACTTACGCCTACGCTACGCTGGGAGAAATTTTCGCATGGATCATCGGCTGGGACCTGACGCTTGAATACGCCATGGGCGCGAGCACGGTGTCGTCAGGCTGGTCGAACCACTTCATCGAAATGCTGGAAATTTTCCATATCCACATGCCGCTTTGGCTGGCTTATGACCACTGGACGGGTCTGCGAGCAGCGGAGAGCATGGTGGCCCGGCAGATGGCGGTCGCCACGGACCCAAATCTAATACCCGGTACACAGGCTTTTCTCGCGAAAATCACCGAAATCATGGGGGCCAAGTCGCCTGAGTTGATGCAACGCGCCCATGACTTGCTGGCGGCACCGACTGTCTTCGGCTACGAAATTGGCTTCAATCTGCCGGCGTTTGTCATCGCTCTGATCATCACTGCCATTCTGGTGGTCGGTATTAAAGAGAGCGCGAGGTTTAATGCCACCATCGTTGTCATTAAGGTCGCCGTCGTCATCTTCGTAATTGGGCTGGGATTCAAGTACGTTTCCGCCAGCAACTGGGGTATGGACTGGCACTCCTTTGCACCTTACGGGTTCTCAGGAATCGGTGCCGGCGCGGCCTACATTTTCTTCGCGTACATCGGCTTTGACGCAGTCTCTACCACGGCGCAGGAAGCCAAGAACCCGCAGCGGGACTTGCCGATAGGAATTATTGCTTCGCTGGTAGTGTGTACCGTGCTGTACATACTGGTCGCCGCAGTTCTTACCGGAATGGTGCCGTGGCGGGAAGTCAACATCGAAGCACCAATTGCCCGCGCCTTCATGGACCGCGGCCTGGTAGGCGCGTCTCACATCATCACACTGGGAGCTCTCGCGGGATTGACCAGCGTCATGTTGGTGATGCTTCTGGGCCAGACGCGCGTGCTCTACTCCATGGCCAACGACGGCCTTCTGCCGAAGAAGTTCTTTGCCGCGATTCACCCCAAATGGCGGACGCCGTGGAAGAACACGATTCTAGTCGGATTTCTCGCCGCGATCGTCGGTAGCGTCACGCCGATCGACGACATCGGGAAGATGGTTAACATCGGGACCCTGCTGGCTTTTGTGATTGTATGTATTGCGGTGATGATGCTGCGCCACACCAACCCCGACCAACCGCGTCCCTTCCGCACACCCTGGGTGCCGGTCGTGCCGATCCTGGGAATCCTCTTCAACGGCTACATGATGTATAAGCTCGGCTGGGTCAACTGGGCGCGTTTGTTCATTTGGCTTGCCATCGGCATGGTGGTGTACTTTACGTACAGCCGTCATCACAGCAAGGTCCAGGCGCTGCCGGAAAACAGCGGCGACTGATGTTTCTGAACTGGTTCGAGAGGCCTCCTGCGAAAGCTGGAGGCCTTTTGTTTTATAGTCAGGAGTTAGAGCGTCTATGAAGATTGTCACCGCTGGCGAAATGCGAGAAATTGACCGGGTGAGCACGGAGCGCTTTGGCGTGCCTTCGCTGACGCTGATGGAAAACGCAGGCCGCGCCGTAGCCGATTTCGTCACCAAAAAATTCCCAGCGGCCTACAGAGTGGGAGTGATCTGCGGCAAGGGCAACAACGGCGGCGATGGTTTTGTAGTTGCGCGGCTACTGCATTCACAGGGGCGAGACGTTCAGGTATTGCTGTTGGCGGATCCCTCTGAACTGAAGGGCGACGCGGCCGCCAACCTCGCCAAGCTACCAGTGACGGCGGCGTTGGCACATTCCCTGGAAGAACTGGCGTCCCATCCCGTCTTTGAATGCGACGTGCTCATCGACGCAATCCTGGGCACTGGGTTCCGTCCTCCAGTGAACGCGCTCTATGCGGAAGCCATCGCGCGGATCAATCAGAGCAAAGCCAAGGTGATTGCCGTCGATATTCCCTCCGGCGCGGACGCGGATGCTCAAGGCCAACAAACCGGGACCATTGCCCGCTCAGATGCCGTCGTCACCTTCACTGCGCCGCGCCCGGCGCACGTTTTCGGAACTCTCACCAGAGGTCCTCTCATAATCGCGCCCATCGGCTCTCCCGACGAAGCGATCCAATCATCCTTAAATCTCAACCTGACGACGCCAGCGGACATTGCGCCATTGTTTGGCCCGCGCCCGCGCGACTCCAACAAGGGCATGTACGGACACGTGCTGGTGTTGGGCGGATCGGTCGGGAAGGCTGGTGCTGCGGCCATGGCAGGAATCGCCGCATTGCGCGCCGGCGCAGGGCTTTCAACGGTGGGGACGCCTAAGTCAGTGCTGCCGACAGTTGCCGGCTATCACCCGGAACTGATGACCGAGGCGTTAGAAGAAACCGAAATCGGCAGCATCTCGTTACGCGCGCTGGGCTATGGACACGTCGATGCGCTGGCCAAAGGCATGACGGTTTTGGCAGTCGGCCCGGGAATTTCACGGCACAACGAGACGTCGGAATTCGTTCGTACCGTGGTGAGGAAGTTTACGATGCCTATGGTTCTGGACGCTGACGGACTGAACGCTTTCGAAGGCCGTGCCGCTGAGTTGAGCGGGAAAGGTCGAGTGCTGGTGATCACACCGCATCCCGGCGAAATGGCTCGGTTACTTGGAGGAGTCACGGTGCCCGAGGTGCAACGCGACCGGGTGAATATCGCGCGTACATTTGCGCTCGAGCACGACATCATTGTTGTGCTCAAGGGAGATCGCACCGTGATCGCGCATCCCGATGGTACGGTGTGGATCAATCCCACGGGAAATCCCGGAATGGCTACTGGCGGCACTGGCGACATTCTTACTGGTATGACGGCCGGGATGTTGGCGCAGAATCCGAAACAGCCGCTGGAAGCGGTGATTGCGGCAGTCTATCTGCATGGACTCGCCGGGAATATTGCATGCGAGAGCATGGGCGAGCATTCGCTAATCGCTACCGACTTGCTCGGGGCACTGCCGGAGGCATTTCGGAGAAGCAGCATTCAGCGCTTAGCAGTTAGCATTTAGCCCATAGATATAGACCCGGGAGGGCTAAATGCTGAGTGCTAACTGCCAAGTGCTGCTTTGGGATGGCTCCACATTCGGGAAGCTCACTTGGCCAATCTGCTTTGGTAATGTGACTCAACCCGCCGCGATGTGTCATCTTCAATAGGGATGACACACTTTCCTCAGCCTCAATTGCGGCGCCGCGCGGCGCGCATTCAGATGCCGAAGCCGGTGGCGGCGATAGTGGTGCGCGAGGACGGACAACATACCAGCTGCAAATTGCAGACCGTCTCCGTGACCGGGGGATTGCTGCAAGTAGGCCAGCCGCTTTCGCAGGACGATTTTGTTGAACTCGCCTTTCAGACCACTTCTGCCACCGTACACGGCATGGCGAAGATGCTTAGTCCGATGTCGACTTCCGAACGAGTGATGCAGCCCTTCTGCTTCATCGCGCTGGATGACGACGATCACCGCAAGTTACAATCCCTCGCCGACCTGGCGAACGATCCAAAAACATTTCGGACGGTAAGCGCGCTAAGGCAGCTCTAGCCCTCGTTATACTGGGTGGCGTGGACGCCCAGGAATTCATCACTCACTCCGCCGACGAAACTATCGCCTTGGGGCGGAGGCTCGCCAAACAGCTCGCGCCGCCGAAGGTCGTCCTGCTGAGTGGAGACCTTGGCGCGGGAAAAACGACACTGGTAAAAGGGATCGCCGAGGGATTTGCGGCGGCTTCGCAGGAAGATGTCACCAGCCCGACTTTTACTCTGGTTCATGAATATCGCGGACCGCAAGCCAATCTGTTTCATATCGATCTTTATCGGGTGGATACGCCGCGGCAGTTGGAAACATTAGGCCTCGACGATTTGATGGACGAGAACAGCATATTGCTGATCGAGTGGGGAGAGAAGTTTGCCCGCGACTGGGATGCAGAAATTTCTCTTGAGCGTTTGGGCGAAGACGAGCGAAGAGTGAAAGTATCTTCGAAGACGTAGCGGCAGGTTTTCCCACCTGCCCACTACGTCTCTAAAAACCCATGATGTTGTAGCCGCAATCGACGTGAATCACTTCTCCGGTGATTCCGGAGGCGCCCGCCGATGCCAGGAAGACTCCTGTCGATCCCACTTCGTTCACATCTACATTGCGGTGAAGGGGAGCGCGATCGGCGTGCGCCTTCAGCATGTCGCCCAAGCCTGAAATCCCGCGAGCAGCCAGGGTCTTGATTGGGCCGGCTGAAATCGCGTTGACGCGGATATTCTTCTTTCCCAAGTCGCCGGCGAGGTAACGCACTGTGGCTTCGAGTGCCGCTTTTGCTACTCCCATCACGTTGTAGTGAGGCACAACTTTTTCCGCGCCGAAATAAGTCATGGTAATAATGCTGCCGCCATCTTCCATTAGCGGCACAGCAGCGCGAGAAACCGCGATCAGGGAATAGACGCTCACGTCGTGGGCGATGCGAAAGCCTTCGCGCGTGGTGTTCACGAAATCGTCTTTCAGTTCTGCGGGGGGAGCGAAGGCCACACTGTGGACAATGGTGTTGATCTTTCCATAGCGCTCCTTGAGCTTGGTGAAAAGCTGATCGATCTCCGCGTCGTTGGAGACGTCGCACATAAACGCTTCGGCGCCGGGCAGGGAAAGAATCAGGTCTTTGGCTTCCTGCTCCAACCGCTGGTTTTGATAGGTAACCGCAACCTTAGCTCCGGCATTGTGCAGGCCCTGGGCGATAGACCAGGCGATCGACCGCTTGTTGGCCACTCCAAAAATTACCGCGGTTTGGCCTTCGAGATTAGCTGACATGTTTTTCTCCGGAGGAAAGGATAGCAGGAAGAAGAATATAAAGGCGCTGCTTGATCCGTGTGTTTCTTGACGTTGTCAAAGAAACTCGGCGGCCAAGCTTCTGCTACGCTTAGGACTTGCGCCCATGGCGAGAGTCTCTTCCAAATTTCTGACTGCGGTAGTCAGTACCGCAATCCTCTCTGGTTGCGCGCAGATCGGTGCGCCGGTGCCGCCCTCGCTCGAACTTCCCAGAAAGGTTGAGGACCTGCGCGTCACCCGCAAGGGAAACCAAGTCCACATGCGGTGGACTCCGCCTACGAAAATCACCGACGGCCAAACCATCCTGCACCTCGGCCCGACGCGCATATGCCGCAGCACGAATGTGCCCATGACGCAGTGCGACACGGTGGTGGCAGACAAGGTTGCCGCGAAAGAGTTCACCGATGTGCTGACGTCATTCGATCCGAAGGTGACGGCCAGCTACGCAGTAGAGGTGCTCAACTCAAACGGCCGCAGCGCGGGACTCTCCAATCAGGTGAGGGTTCCGCTGTTTCCCACGCTGCCGCCGCTTCAGACTTTGAACGCAGAAGTCGTGGCCCAAGGAGTCTCGCTCACGTGGCAGTGGCCGGCGAACGTGCAAGATAGTTCGCCGCTGGAATTTCGTTTGCGAATCTATCGGCGTGACGAAACTGGAAAGTCGAACACAAAGGTCGCCGAGATCAGCCAGAGCGACGAAGCAAAGTTTCTGGACCAGAGTCTTGAATGGGAGCGCACTTATTTTTACCGGGCCGCGTTTGTCTCTGTGAGCGGTGAGCAGCAGGTAGAAGGCGAAGATTCCCCAGAGGTGAAGATTTTCGCCCATGATGTGTTCCCGCCTTCCCCCCCTGCAGGATTGCAGGCCGTGTTTTCGAGCGTCGGGCAGCCAAACTTTATCGACTTAACGTGGACTCCGAATACTGATGCCGAACTTGCGGGATACAACGTGTATAGGCAAGAGGAAGGCGGCCAGTTGGTGAAGATCAATTCTGAGCTGGCTAAGATCCCAACCTATCGTGATCGCGACATCAAGCCGGGCAAGAAATATTTTTATTCCGTGACGGCCGTGGACCTGCGGGGGAATGAGAGTGGCCATTCTGAAGAGTCGGGAGAAAGCGTGCCCACAAATTAACCGGATGGCGCTTCGCGAATGACCGTTTGCCTCGGGTAGCAGATGGACAAGAGTGTCCGTCCCGCATTTTGTTGTCTGGTATCTTCTGAGCTATGAAATTCTGCCGCTTTCAGCTTGGCGATCAATCGCACTACGGGTTGGTGGAACCGGTTGCGGGGAAAGA
>DATBAT010000423.1:0-5523 GCA_036271375.1 Terriglobales bacterium | reverse complement strand
AGCTCGACGAAGGCACCGTAGTCGGTGACGGAGAGAACGCGGCCGTGCACGTGAGCGAAATGACTTGGTCGAAGCGGATCAAGCATCCCTCGAAGCTGGTCAACGTTGGCGATCAGGTGGATTGCGTGGTGCTAAGCGTGAATCCTCAGGAACGCCGTATTTCGCTGGGCATGCGCCAGCTCGCGCCCAATCCCTGGGATGCGCTGCACGACAAGTATCCCGTGGGCGCGACCGTCGAAGGCCGCGTACGCAACCTCACCGACTTCGGCGCCTTCATCGAAATTGAAGACGGTATCGATGGCTTGGTACACGTAAGCAACTTGAGTTGGACGAAGCGGGTGAAGCATCCTTCGGAAGTCTTGAAAAAGGGCGACCGGGTGAAGGCTGTGGTACTCGCGATCGAGCCAGACAAGCGGCGTCTGTCACTGGGAGTGAAACAACTTCAGCCTGATGTCTGGGAGACGTTCTTCAGCACCCACCACATTGGAGACGTGCTGCGCGGCAAAGTCCTGCGCGTAGCCAGCTTTGGAGCTTTCGTTGAGATCGCCGAAGGCATCGAAGGCCTCTGCCACAACTCTGAGGCACAGGATGCCAACGGCCAGCCGATGACGCTCGAGCCGGGACAGGAGCACGATTTCAAAATCGTGAAGATGAATCCGGAAGAGAAGAAAGTCGGACTCAGCATTCGCGCGGTCGGCGAAGAAGCTTCGCGGACTGAAGTCGAAGCCTACAAGCATCCGGCGGCCAGCACGACTGGTGGCTCTACCATCGGCGATCTGCTGACCTGGAAGCGCGCCGGCGGCGACGGCAGCTAGGACGCAGTCAAGCATTTCAAAGGGCCGCGAACTTCGCGGCCCTTTTGTTTTGCGTGTGCCGCGAGGTAGCAACTTATAATTAGTCCGGATGGATTCCCCGTTGTTTATTCCGCGCCGCGCGGTTGAGAGACTTAGTGCTCGCGTCGTGCTCCGAAGACGCCTACCCAAACAGTTCGGACGATTGCCGATCTTCGTAACTCCGGGCTGCGGCCTGCGATACTGGGGAACCACTGCGAAGATTGATCCCATGCTTTATCGCATGGCCCAACAGTTGGTGAAACCCGGCGCCGTGGTTTGGGACGTGGGGGCAAACCTCGGACTGTTCACGTTTTGCGCGGCTGCGCTCTCCGGCCGGAGCGGCCATACCCTGGCGATTGAACCAGACGGCTGGCTCTGCGATCTCATGCATCGTTCAATGGAAATAAACCAAGACCGCCTTGGCAAGATCGCGATTGAAAATGTTGCCATAGGAGAGTCTTCAGGGGCCGCATTCCTCGAGGTTTCCGATCGTTCTCGCGCCTTCAATCGGGTCACGAATTCCGGCAACGCGGGAGTTTCGGTCAGGACCTTGACCCTAGATTCCCTGCTTGCGACTCATCCACCTCCGTCAATTCTCAAAATCGACGTTGAATCGTTCGAACTGCAAGTGTTGAAGGGCGCAAGCGAAGTGCTGAGAAAACATCGTCCTTCCATTTGGTGCGAGGTGGATCGTCCGAATTCGCAGGCGATAAGCGATCTGTTGCATGGCTCGGGCTACGATCTTTTCTCGCCTGTCAGCGGGCAGAAAATAGAGAAGGCAAACTGGCATACGCTGGCGATTCGCAGCGCCTGACGCGAACCCATACGATATTCTGATCCTTGGTTTTCCAAGACCTCAAGCAGTTTGCGCTCGCCATATGGGCCGACGAATCCAATCGCGGCCAGCGGCTCCGTCGTCTGGTTACGGCGGGCGGGTGGCAAGGATGGAAGCGTATCGCGCAGAAGCCGCTTACAACCAGGCTCTTTAATGGGAAGCTCTTCCGGGCGTATCCCGATTGCGTGACTTCTTCCGGGGCCTTCTACTTTCGTATTCCTAATAGTAAGCCCATCGAATTCATGCGCAGCCACATAGCCGGTGGAACGTTGGTAGACGTTGGAGCCAACGTCGGTCTGGTCAGCCTTTTATTTGCGGACAAACTCAATCATGCTTTGCTGTTTGAACCGAACCCGACAGCAGCATTGAGGGCGCGCGAAAACATTAAACTAAATAGGCTCGATTTCGAAGTCCACCAAATGGCGCTTTCCGATCAGACCGGGAGTGTGCAATTTGAAAATCGGGGCGGAGTAAGCGCGGTCAATCGAACTGTTTCAGGATTCGACGCGACCTTCCCGACGATAGAGGTTTCCTGCTCCACGTTTGACGACTTCCTGAAGAGCCACAAGCAACCGCGGGATCAACCGTGGTATGTGAAAATTGACGTAGAAGGCCACGAGAATTCCGTGCTTCGGGGCATGCAGAATTTTTTGCAGAACCAACGTCCCAGGCTGGTGATGTTTGAATACCTGCAACGGACCGACCTGCAAGAAACTTTTCGAATCTTCGACTCTGTTGGCTATCGAGTAATCGTTCTGAACGATGATGGCAAACCAAAGTGGGCGGAGCCAACAGTGGCCCCGCTTCAGGATCTGTTCGCATGCCCCAAGGAACTCGGGCCGCAGCTTGTGCCCGAACCTACTTCGCGTCGATCTTCAGATTGATCTGCACATCCTGCCGCGTGTCAAACTGGCTCATGGTCTTGGTATCGCTCTTCTTGCCATTGAACTGAGCGTAGACCTCGTAGTCGATGTTCGGCGAGAGCGCGGGAAAACGATAAAGGCCATCCTGCGAAACGATGTACGTCTTCACCGCGTGGGTGCGGGTGTTGGTGAGGTAGACCACGGCGTTGGGCAGGACGTTTTCCTGCTGGTCCATCACTTTGCCGGTGAGCAGGCGGCTGGTGTCCTTCTCTTTGTAGGGCTCAGCCACAGCGGCAACCGCCAGTAAAACCAACATAAGCGCCAGAACCTGGCACTTTCTCATAGTTCCTCCCAAGCTTCCATCTCAGTTATTTTAGATGCAGACCGATGTCCGAACGCTCGTCATTTTCGATGTGGACATGGGCTTCCTGAACGGCTTCCAACTGCTTGCCTGACAATGACTTGACGCCTTTAAGGTCAGCGGCGACGACGTAGTCCTGACGCCCCGCGGGCAAACGAAAGGCAACTTCGCCGTTGTGATCGGAAAACAACTCCCAGCGCGTCTTCTTTTCGTTGGCGCGGCGAACTTTAACTTTTATCCCATAGACTGGCCGATCATCCGGCCCCCACACCGTGCCGAAGATCAGCGCGTACGGTTTCTCGTGCGGCTTCTTCTTCGAATCAGCGTCCGGCTGCTGGGCGCACGCTTCAACGGGGAAGGCAGGCCCTGCGAAAAGCGCCAGCAGCAGCAGCAGCGAAGTTAGCCCGCGACTAAGAATCGTCGTCGTCGGTCGCCGGCTCCTCGTCGTCATCATCGATTTCTTCCTCTACGGGCTTGAGTTCGATCGGGCTCACGGTCACGATTTCAAAATCCGTGCCGCACTCCGGGCAGGAAACAATTTCGCCTTCTTCTACCTCTTCTTCGTCGATATCCAGATCGGTATCGCACTCCGGACACAAAACCATGATTGCCTCCCCTTGATGAACCGCCCCTTAATATTTATTTTTTCCGGTGAGAAGGTCAAGTGCAATGCGGAATTTTTCCGAGGCGGCAATTCATGGGGAAAAGCATTTGTCCAGCAAAGTGTTTGGAATTATCGAGTAAAATCTTTGCGCATGTCACACTCTAGACGCTGGTTCATTTTGGCGTTGCTGCTTGCCGCGGTTTCCGTGGTCGCGCAGGATGTCATTGATGCGGGCAAATCTGATCCGCAAATCGCGGCCGCTCTTAAGCAGGTTTCCGCCAGACAAATTCAATCCAACATCGAAAAGCTGGTGAGCTTCCAGACTCGGCTCACGCTTTCCGCCCAGGATCCGGAGTCGATCACCGCCGGGCACGGCATCGGTGCAGCGCGGGAATGGATCAAGAGCGAGTTCGAGCGCTATTCGAAGGACTGCGGCGGATGCCTGGAGGTAAGGACGGATGTCTTTACCGAGCAGCCAATGTCGCGGATTCCAAAGCCCACCGTTTTGACCAATGTCTACGCAGTTCTTAAGGGGACGGATCCCGAAGCCGCGAAGAGCATCGTTTTAGTTACCGGTCACTATGACTCGCGCAACAGCGACACTTTCGACGCCACCGGCGCCGCGCCCGGAGCCAACGACGATGGCAGCGGCACCGCCGTCAGCCTGGAGTGCGCGCGTGTTCTTAGCAAGTTGAAGTTTCCAGGAACAATTATTTTTCTCACCGTGGCCGGGGAAGAACAGGGACTCAACGGCAGCTCTCATTTTGCCAAGATGGCGAAATCGGAAGGCTGGAACGTTCAGGCTGTGTTGAACAATGACATCGTCGGCGGAGATCGCAGCCCGCACCAGGATACCGGCATCGTCAGGGTGTTTTCCGAGGGCGTACCTGCAGCGGCCAGCGACGCCGATCTAAAGGCCATCCGTGGCCTGGGCGGAGAAAACGATTCTTCATCCCGTCAATTGGCACGTTACGTCGCACAAGTGGCGCGTACTTACGACACCGGCATTAAGCCCATGCTGGTCTTCCGCCTCGATCGATATCTTCGCGGTGGCGATCATTACTCTTTTAATCAGCAAGGCTTCACCGCAGTGCGGTTCACCGAGTACCGCGAGGACTTCAATCATCAACACCAGAACATTCGCACGGAAAATGGCGTCGAATTCGGGGACCTTCCCAAGTTCGTGAACTTTGACTACGTGGCCAGTGTGGCCCGGACCAATGCGGCAACTTTGGCATCGCTGGCGTCGGCGCCCGCACCGACAGCCAACGTCCAACTGGTGACAAAGAATTTAGAAAACGATACGACGATTACCTGGAACGCGTCCTCTCCGACGACAAGCTACGAAGTGCTGTGGCGCGCCACTACCAGCCCCGAATGGGAACACTCGCAACCAGTGGGAAAGTCTACGCACGCCACGTTGCCACTCTCGAAAGACAATGTGATCTTCGCGGTCCGCGCGGTCGATGATCAAGGACATCGCAGCCTTCCGGTTGTGCCGCAACCCGAACGGTAGCCACCCTGATAAGATGACTAAGTAGCCGCAACGTCATGGGATCGTAATCCGCCGATGTCCGCTCGACGCTCCTTCTCGCTTAGTTTTCCTCCCTTCACCAAGGCGGTGAAGTGGCTCATCCTCAGCAATGCCGCAGTGTTCCTTTTGTTGACTCTGCTTGGTGCGTTCGCACCCGGCCCGGAATCGGTTCTGAGAGACGTACTTTCACTGGTTCCGGGAAACGTGTTGCACGGCTGGATCTGGCAATTAGTCACTTATTCCTTTATTCACCGCACTCTTTTTCACATTTTGTTCAACATGCTGGCGCTCTGGATGTTTGGTGCCCAACTGGAAATGGACTGGGGAAGAAACAAATTCCTCGAATTCTATTTCTTCTGCGTTCTGGGTGCGGCGCTCACTACCATTGCGGTCTCCTACACAGGCATTGGCGGCGTCACTCCCTTGACCGCGACGGAAGGAGCTTCCGGAGGAGTCCTCGGTCTTCTAATGGCTTTTGGCATGATCTACGGCG
>DATBAT010000422.1:0-7668 GCA_036271375.1 Terriglobales bacterium | reverse complement strand
ATCGAACTGCCCACGCTGCAAGCCATCAAACAATTTGTGGCCATGGGGAACGGCGTAGCCTTTCTGCCTGAAATCAGTGTAGAAAGCGAACTGTCGCGCGCGGAGCTCATCCACATTCCCGTGAAGGAGTTGCGGCTGCATCGAAAATTGCGGCTGATCTACCGCAAGGCGGCAGGACTCTCCCACGCTGGCCGGGCGTTTTTAAAAGTTGCGGAAACCATCGCGACCCAACGCCGCGGCCGCTATCGCTTTCAGCGTGAGAGTTAAGCCAGGAAGTTACGCAATCTGCCAGCGCGAAACCAGCAGAGCGTCTTGCAGTGCGGGATAAATCTCGAACACCGTATCCAGATTGGTTAGCTGCAACAGGTCGAGCGTCCGGCGGCTGGGCGAAGCCAGGCGCAGGCTGCCGCCATGGGCAGTTACGCGCTGCTGTATCGCAAGCAGGCGGCCAAGTCCCGCCCCGTCGATGGCTTCGACTTCATTCAGGTCAATTACAACCTGTTGGGCGTGCGGCATCAGATCGTCCACGGCATGCCAGAGAGCAACCGCTTCTTCACGGAACACGATGCGACCGTGGCAATGCACCACCGTCACGTCTTCATGCACTTCGATTTCGGTACTTAACTTCAACTTCGACTTCCTTTCTAATTGCGGCAAGAACTGTGGTTGAGCAATACTTCCGTCTACAGCTACTTGATTCATGTTTGTCATCTTACTGATTAGACGACCGGGCCAGCATTTAGGTGTGTAAAATTTTGTTAAATGCTTTTGGGCCCGTTCTCGTAACGGAAAAATTTTCCAGCACGGGAACCAAGTGGAACCATCTAAACGACTTTGTCGTATTAGTTTTGCAAAGGAGCAAATTTGTGCGCAAGATTTCCTTAGTAACATTCGCGCTAATAGCGTTAACGGGGCTGGCTACCGCGCAAGTCCCTAAGGGCAATATCTTTGCCGGGTATTCCTACGCCAGCGCCGATATTGGCGCTGGAAAGCGTACCAACCTCAACGGTTGGAATGCGTCACTGGAGGGCAAGATATTTCCATTCGTTGGCATCGTCGCCGATGTGAGTGGTCACTACGGCAGCCAGGATTTCGGCGCCATTTCGGGCGATGGCCGTTTATTGACCGCCATGTTCGGTCCGCGTGTTTCAGTGAGAGTGGGGAAGATCCGCCCGTTTGCGGAGGCGTTGTTTGGGGTTTCTAGACTTAGAGTCGAGTTTCCAGCGGCCACGAATTCAGATACTTCCTTTGCCAGCGCCTACGGTGGCGGCATCGATTATCACTTGTTGCCGTTTTTTGCCTGGAGGGTAGAGGCGGATGCTCTGCGAACAAGTTTTAGCACCGGTACGCAGAATAACTTCCGCGTATCGACGGGAGTTGTTTTCAATTTTTGAGTTGAGTAGAGACGTAGCTCTGCTACGTCTCGCATCGGCACGGACGATGATGAATGCACGAAAGATATTGGAAGAGATCGTTGACCAGATAGAAAATCCGGTCCATCCAACTGCCGTCCCGGCAAACTATGTTAGTAGTAACGTAATGTAGGTCGTTATCTTTTGCGGATTGCAGCGCTCTGCGCACTAAAGTATCGGAGACCAACTCAACATCGGCGTCGAGAAAAAGAACGTAAGCAGTCTGCGCGAGGGCAGCGCCTGCATTTCTTCCCATCGCCGGCAGTCCGCCCGGGATCACCTGCACCTGCAGCCGGTCGCGAAAGCTGATCACTGTTTCGACCGTTGCGTCGGTCGATCCCGCATCAGCTACCAATACTCTCGTATTCGACATCCCCGAGTAGTCCTGGCTGACCAGCGACTTCAAGAGGCGGGGTATCAGCGTCGCTTCGTTCTTCGCCGGAATCACGATCGTCAGATCGCTGTTTGAAGTAATGAATGCGAACTCCATCCGCACCCACCGAGATGTATGTCGGCGTAGCGTCCGTCCAACTCCCGGTATTGTAGTACTCGATGCCGTCCTTCTCGCGATAAAGCGCCGCGTGGGTATGCCCGCAAAACACCCGGGTGGCGTCGCGTAATCGCGCCTGGGCAATCGCGCCTTCGGAAACTTTCGTGGAGAGCCGCAGCCAGCGCGTGTTCATGCGGTCCAGAAAGCGCGAAAAGAATTTTCCGGTGAATGCCAGTTTCTGCAACTGCAAATGCAAAAACGAATTGATGTGGCTGAATAGCAGGTTGTTCACCACGAAACGATCAAATTGATGTCCGTGGATGGCCAGATGCCTTCGGCCCTCAAACTCCCAGATATATTCTTCGTAGACCTTCACGCCCACCAGGTGGGACATCACTTCGCTTAGCCCTTGGTCGTGGTTGCCTTCCACCCACACCACTTCGATCCCGCGCTTAGGATTGGAAACCTTGCGAATGTAGCTCAGAAACTTCCAGTGCTCTTTGGTCAGGCGGCGAAAGTTCAGGTCGGAAAAAATGTCGCCCAGCAGAATCAGCCGTCGAAAACTGTTCTGCCGCAGCATGCGCACCGCGTCTTCGGCGCGGCTGATCTCCGACCCCAAATGCAGGTCGGACAGGATGAGCGTGTCGTAGACCGCGTTATCCACACTCTAAATCTAAAGATGTAATGTTAAGGGATGATGAATCCTGCACAGGAAATAGTGCAGACAACGGAGCGGCAGAACCTGCCCTGAGCGAAGTCGAAGGGTGTCCTCATCTACCCATCGCAAACGCGAGCTTATTTCGCAGCAGGGGGTGCCACGTATTCCTTCGGCATGGCCGATCCTTCGCCGAAGAAGAACTGTTCCATCTGCTTCACGATGGCTTCCTGATCTTCGCGCCGCGACGGATTCAGCCGGTACTCATTGAGCAAAATTTTGCAGTACTCGATCCACATCCCCCAAGCCTGCTGGGAGACATTGTCGTACACCTTTTTGCCCAACTCAGTATCGAAAGGCGGTTCATCCAGCCCTGGCAGTTCCTTATGCAGCTTGGCGCAAAGCACCATATGCTCAGACATTTCCCAATTTTCCTCAAAAATATTTTACACAGTTCGCGACACAACTGCCGTTGGTACCAGTCAAAAAAAAGGCCCCGATTTCTCGGGGCCCTTTCGGTGTGCAACGTCCACGCGCTATTTCTGCGGAGGAGTTACGGTGTTAGGAGTTGCAGTCGTATCCGGCGCGTTGCCCGTTGGGGGTGGGGTCTGAGGGGTTGACGTCCCAGGGGTTGCACTTGGAACCGTACCCGGAGTCGAGCACGGCGTCGTCGACGTTGCTGCACAAGGCGGTTGCGTTCCCGGAGTTGCAGCGGAGTTCGAAGAACCCGTCGCCGCCGAACCGGTCGCCGAAGTTCCCGGAGAAGTCTGCGTTCCCGGAGTGCTGTCGTTCACTGTTCCGGGGGAAGTTGGCGGAGGCGTCGTCGGAGTTGCAGTCGAAGGCGTCGCTTGTCCTGGAGTCGTGGTCTGCGTCTGAGGCGAAGTGCTCATGCCCGTGGTCCCGGCGGCGCCGCTATTTCCAGGTGCAGAAGTTCCTGGCTGTGCTGTCTGCGCCCCCGGCGTCGAACCCGCGGTCTGTGGCGCATAGACAGCTGCCATTAGAACCGGAGAGTAGGTCTCTAAAGAAGAAGTCGGCTTCGGTGGATTGGTGCATTTGTCGCCAACCTTCCGCATGTGCGTCACCTGGAAATCGGTCGCGGAAGCGGTCATCGTGTTGTTAGCCGCGCTCGCGGAACCAGCGCCAGCTGCAGCGGTCGCGGCTGATCCGTCGGCTTCCACTTCTTGCCCAACATGCGAACTAAGAGAGTTGAAATCTTTCCCAACCAGCGTGTATACCGCTCCGCCCTTGTCTTCCGTGACGGTGTAAGTGTTATTGGTTCCTGTCCCCAGGCACCCGTGAATCGTAGTGCTGTTCGCGCCAGAGGGAGCTGTTGGGGCTTGTGCATCGGTACTCGGTCCTGGTTGGCCCGGCGTAGTTTGGCTTTCCGCCGGATTGTTGCTGGGCGGCATGGAATTTGGTTGAGGGTTTGGCTGTTGCGCGAAGGCGCAGGTCGCGGCCAATGCAAGAACTGGCAAAAAAGTTTTAGCCTTCATAGAACCTCACGAGGGGGAGTTAACTCATCCACCCGCAAAGTTTAGAATCGCGCGGTGACCGAAGATATCCGGGAGATGCTCTAGGAAATATTTCGCATTCCCGTAGCGCATTTTTTCCCAGCAGCGGGAAGGATTTTCCTCAGTAGTTAAATGTAGGACTGGTGGGCCCGCAAGGATTTGAACCTTGAACCAACAGATTATGAGTCTGCTGCTCTAACCGTTGAGCTACAGGCCCTGCCGAAGGTATTTTACCTGTTAACGGAATCCGGGCCTATTCCCATCCGCTCGATACTCTGTACGAAACCTAAATCTCAGCTTCCCACCTAGGAAAGTTCAAACGCTCCACCTGTAGGCGGCGCAACTCCCGGGTGGCGTCATTGATCGCTTCGCGCTCTTCCTGAGTCAGCTTCTCTTCAGTTTGCTGGAGCCGTAAGAAAATGGCTTCTTCCGCCACCCCGATAAGCAAGGAGAGCTTGACTGGCTCAACTTCACGCTGCGCCGCTTCGCAGGCTTTCCGCCAATTCAACGATTGGGACTCACTCGATTGATCTGACATTAGGGTCGCCGCCAGTCCGCCAGGACCCAGGGCTGGCACAGCACCCAAATTCTCGGCGCGGAACCTGAAGATTTTCTGTAACCGGTCGGTCTGGTCTCTTACAGATCGTTGTTCGCGCGATATTCCCTAGCACTGCGGTTCCCGCAACATTCCCGAATGTAGGCTCGAAGCCCGGCGTTTTTCCGGTGGACATGGGGAATCAGCCCCGCTTGATAATGAACGCGGTCTTGTCGTCGATGCGGTCGTCTTCCTTGCGTTGCAGCCAGTAGTCGTCTTGCTTGACGGCAAACTGCAAGATCGCATTACAGATGTCTTTTGCCGAGTCGCGCTTATGATCTCGAATTACCGCCTCGATTTGATCGCGTACCGTCGAATCGCTGCCGTCGTAAACTCCGTCCGTGTAGAGAAAAATGATGTCGCCCGGACTCATCAGCGTCAACTCGGCAACGTCCGAAGCATTCATCTGCTTCTTCCGCAGCTTCATGGAGAAGTACTTGTTGCGGTCGGGATGGTCCTCGGGAATCTCCAAGCCCAGCGCGAGGAACTGAACCATTCGGTCTTCGTTCATCTCCATGAATTTCCCAAACTCGGCGGAAAACACCAGCGGCGGTGGATGGCCAAAATTCATGAACCGGAAATGCCCGTCGGGGCGAATCTCTCCGTACAACATGGTCGCAATCTCGCGCGAGCTGTCGCGCGGATCGATTCCTAAAGCATTGCGCGCAGTGACCGACTGGGCCAGCCGCAAATTGATCTTCTCGAAAAACTCCGGCGTGGTCTTACCGTTCTGGTCGAGTTCGGAAAGTATCAGCGCGTGAAACGTGTCGTGCACCGTCGAAGCGATCTTGGCGGAAATAATTCCGTGGCCTTGCGCGTCCACCAGAAGAACGCCAGCAGTGGTGTAGAGCTCATGCAGATCTTCCGCCACCCGCAATTGGTCTGAACTTTTTGCCCTGCGATATTCAGCCTCCAGCTTCGGAGTGAACCCAGGCTTAGACTTCATCCACAGCACGTGATCGTCGACAGGATTGCGTGCAACCTGGCCGTCAGGAAGAGGCTCCAGATACTCCGCAGATTGTCGCCGGGCTGCCGCGATACGCGCGTCGATGTTGTAGCGCTGCTGAAAGTTGATGTACTCGAATAGATCTCCGCCAACACTGCCGGCGGGGATGGAATTGCCGTACATGTCGATCCCGGCGAGTTGCGGAATCGCGCCCTCAACCGGCATCAGCCGCTTGCGGAGATACTCGTCGATACTCGCTTCCAGTTGTGGAGTCGTGCTCATGTTCGCTGCAATAACCTTCTGCTGAGGATGCCTAAATTATGACAGATGAAAGACTGAAGGTGCCCTCAGTTAGCTCACGCTCACCATGATTTTGGTGAAGCGGCCGGGGTTCTCGCTCCACTCTTTTAGAACGCGAGGCGCTTCGTCCAATGGCACCACCGCCGTGACCGCATCGGCAACGGGGAATATCTTTCTCTCCAGCATGGAAATAACTCGGCGGAAATCCTCCGGCATGGCGTTACGCGCGCCGAGCACATCCAACTCTTTCTGCACGAAGAGGCGAGTTTCGTAAGCTACGGGCTCTTTAGCGTATCCGATGTAGACTACTCGCCCAGCAAATGCGACTTCTTCCACGGCTGCCCGAAACGTTTCCGGCAGACCGATCGCCTCGATCATCACGCCCGGTCCAAGCCCATCCGTCAATTTCAGCAACGTCTCGTGCAACGGATGTTGCAGAGAATTGATGGTGTGATCGGCCCCAGCTTTGCGCGCAACTTCCAGTTTCACGTCGTCAACATCAATGGCGATGGTTTTGGCGCCGATGAAGTGGCATCCCGCGATCGCGCCCAAGCCCACTCCTCCGCAGCCAAAAATCGCGACCGTGTCGTCAGCCGTCACTCGTCCGCGTGCCGCCGCGTGAAAGCCCACCGTCAGCGGCTCGACCAGGCAAAGTTCCTGAATGCTGAGAGCCGCCGGGAAGAGCTTTTCCGCCGGTATAGTGATGAATTCCGTCAACGCGCCATCGCGCTGTACGCCGAGGGTTTGATTGAACTGGCAGGCATTAGGACGGCCCAGCCGGCAGGACGAACAGTTGCCGCAACTGGTGTAAGGCGACATGGTCACGTTGAAGCCCGTAGCGACAACTGTCGCGGCCACTTCGTGTCCGGGAATCCGAGGGAAACTGACCATCGGGTTTTTCCCGCGAAAAGAATTCAGGTCGCTCCCGCAGAGCCCGACCATCCGAACCTTAAGCAGAACTTGGTCCGCACCTGGCACAGGCTCAGGGATTTCTTCAATGTCGGCGACTCCGGGTTGCTTGATTACCAGCGCTTTCAACGATCACCTTGCAGGCGGATATTGAGGCGTACTGCCGCCAGCAAGAATATCTCAAGAAGCCGACGCCTTCGGCATCGAAACGCTGATTCCGTCGAGAAAAGGTTCCTTGTGGTTGAAATTCTCCAGCTTCAGCCGTAAGGCCAAATTGATCTCTTGTCCTTTCGACGCGACCAGCAGACCCCGTTCGGAGTAGACATCTTCCTCCACTACCATTCCGGTGGAGAGCTGTTCGACTGGATAAGTCATCACCTCAACCTCGTCGGCCTCGGGCTCCATTTTCACCAGCGCCAGGAGCACGTTCTGGTCCATCGTCTTGTACTTCCGGCCCATGCGATGGCCTGCCTCGACTCGCGACGCGCCCTTACGAACGAAGTCATCGAAGTCAATCGCCTGGCGCAATAGTTCCGCGCCTTTGCGTCTCTCGGCTTTTTCCCGGTTTGCCATGTCGGAGTCAGCCGGTGCCGTCTTGTTCTGATGCCCAATCATCCACGCGATCGATTCCATCCTCGGGATATTGGCGAGCAGCCGTTGCGCCACCTCAGGATGACGGTCATAACGAACTTGTTGCTGGCGCGTCAGCTCCTGGCCCTTGTGCAGAGCGGTGACCAGTTCGGGGTCGAGCGTGACGTAGCCGAGCTGCGACATCATCGCCGCAATCTCGACCTTCCACGGTTCTTTGATCCCGGCCGCTGTCGCCATCAATTTGAGATAGCGCCGCAAC
>DATBAT010000421.1:0-4442 GCA_036271375.1 Terriglobales bacterium | reverse complement strand
TTTTTGACAGGAGAACTCATGGCTACGGCTACGCAAGCTACCCGTTCGGAAAAAGATTCGATCGGACCGAAGGAAATTCCGGCGAATGTTTACTATGGAATTCAGACGGCCCGGGCGGTGGAGAATTATCCGATTTCGGGTCTGCGCGCGCATCCTACGCTGATCGCCGCGTTCGGCATGGTGAAACAGGCGGCGGCTGAAGCCAACAAAGAACTCAAACTCATCGAAGACAAGCGCGCCGACGCCATTATCGGCGCCGCCAAAGAGGTTCAGCAAGGCAAGTGGAACCAGGAATTCGTGGTTGACGTTTTCCAGGCGGGCGCGGGCGTCAGTTTTCACATGAATTCCAATGAAGTCATCGCCAACCGCGCGGTGGAAATTCTTGGCGGAACACTGGGCGACTATTCGATTGTTCACCCGAATGATCATGTGAACTATGGGCAGTCGACCAATGACGTCTTCCCTACCGGAATGCGGCTGGCCACGCTTTTGGAATTAGAGAAGTTGTATCCGGTGCTGGACGGACTGATCGGCGCACTGGATGCCAAGGGCAAAGAATTTCACGAGATTCTGAAGTCCGGCAGAACCCACATGCAGGATGCCGTCCCCATGCGGTTGGGACAGGAATTCTCCGCCTATGCCGGCGCGATCCGCCGGTCAAAAGATGCGATCCGCGCGGCCTCTGAGTCGCTGCGTGAATTGGGCCTGGGCGGTTCGGCAGTGGGAACAGGGATCAATACGCATCCCGATTATCGCGAGAAGGCTATCCGGAATTTAGCGCGCATCTCCGGACAGAAACTTTCGCCCGCCGACGACATGCGCTATGCGATGCAATCGAACTTCGCAATGGCAAACGTCTCTTCGGCCTTGCGTAATTTGGCGCTGGAAGTGATTCGCATTTCGAACGATCTGCGCCTGTTGTCCTCCGGACCCAACACTGGATTCGCCGAGATCAATCTGCCCGCGTTGCAGCCGGGATCGTCGATCATGCCGGGCAAGATCAACCCGGTCATGCCGGAACTGGCAGCCATGGTGGCATTTCAAGTTGTTGGTAATGATGTCGCGGTGGCGATGGCGGTGCAGGGTGGACAGCTTGAACTTAACGTCATGATGCCGACCATGGCCTACAGTGTGATGCAGTCGATTACGATTTCGACCAACATGCTGCGCGTGTTCACCGACAAGTGCGTTAGCGGAATTACAGCCAACAGCAAGCGCTGCAATTTCTACGTGCAAGCCACAGTGTCGTTGGCGACGGCGCTGAATCCTTATATTGGCTATGCGAAGGCCGCGGACATTGCGAAAGAAGCCGTGGCTACGGGGCGGTCGATCATTGAAATTGCACGCGAGAAGAACCTGCTCAGCGAAAAAGAAATTAACGAGATTCTCGATCCCGTGCGTATGACGGAACCAGTGAGGCCGCTGGAGTCCGCGGCCAAGCGGGATGAAGTTAAGAGCAGGTAGGTCTTCTAGCGAACTTCAAACTGCCGTGGCTTCTTCTTGCGCGCTCGTTTCCACCCGCACCGGCGCTTTCGGTTTCGGAATCAGCGCAATCGCCACCACGCTAACCAGCACCAACAAGGTCCCGAGAACCGTACGTGCGCCTAGCGCTTCCCCGCCGAAAAAGTAGCCGATGATCACCGCGATCACCGGATTCACGTATGCGTAGGTTCCCACCTTGGTCGGCGATTCGTAATGCAGCAGCCACACATAGGCGGTGTAGCCGATGATCGATCCCGCAACAATCAGATAGAGGAGCGAAAACCATGCGGCCCCAGAAACCGCAAGCGGATGAAAGCTGGAGAACTCTCCGCTGACGCCAGACACTACGAAAAGCAGCGTGCCGCCACACAACATTTGCGCGGCGGAACTCATGGGTTTCGATTCCGGGAGCGGGGTCTTTTTCGTAATCACGGTCGCAACCGACCAGTTCAACGAAGCGAATAGCAGTGCGGCCGCTCCAAGATGATCAATCGGCGCCTGGCCCAGAGACAACGAATTGCTCATCAGGATGGCAACGCCGCCGATGCCGAGTAACAGTGATAGCGCCAAGCCGACCGAGAGCCGCAGTGTACGCAGCAGCAGAATTTCCATCAGCGTAATGAAGACGGGAATGGTCGCCAGCACTACAGCCGCAATTCCAGAAGGTACGCGCCGCTCCGCCCAGAACAAACAGCCATAGTCGAGAACGAAAATCATTCCGCCCAGGAGAGCCGCTCCCGTCCATTGGCGGCGCGTAGGTGTAGGAGTTCCCGTAGCCCGCAGCCAGGCGTACATCGATGCGCCGGCAACGAGAAAGCGCAGGCCAGCGAGGATGAACGGCGGGACTTCATGCACTCCCACACGGATGGCGAGGAAGGTCGATCCCCAGACCACGTAGATGATGGCGAAAGCCAACACGATCTTCCATCTCGCGGGTCTGGCGGAGTTCGTCATCTGTTCAATATAGATAACTTTGACCGGCGAGGGGATTATGAAAAGGCCTCATCCCGTGCAGGACTTCCGCTAATCGCGGCGAAGCCGCCCGAAATTCAGACCGGAGAGATTGGCGGCATCGACTCCCTTGCCGGCGACAAGCACGTGGAATGATTCGCCCATGCCCGAGGGAGTGATCAGGTGTTTTAGTTGCAATGCCACTTTCGCACGCTCTTGCGGGACCCGGCATTCTTCGAATGCATCAGAAAATTGATTGGACTCACCAATCCCTAACAGGAATTGCGATTGCGTGACCAGAGGCTGAGCATGAAGCGCATTCGACAATGCCGTGAAGTTTACGTGCGCGGTGATGTCCTGCTCTCCCGGCGCCTGATAAGGGTTTGCGCCTGCCGAGTGTTTACGATAAGTCATCAGCGTGCCGCGATGGCGTCCGGCGAGTTGCTGGTCGCGGGTATACCCGTAGTCGACGGCGATGAGGAATCCGCAGGCGAAGTCAATCGCCTCGGCGTAGTGTTGGGCGATCAGCGGGATTTCGAGGCGCTCTCCGGGTTCGGGGCGAACGGAGTAGCGGTCTAGGAATTTGTTTTCTTCTTCCGTAAGCGGAACCCAGGTTTCGGACAGGCCTTGGGTTAGCCGCAGGGAACCTTCAGTAGAAACGATTTCGACGGGGAGCGCGTCGAAGAATTCGTTGGCGAAGACGATGGTGGGAGGGATGTTCTTTCGCCGCTCCGCGACTGGGGCGTCAGTTCCTTCTGTAGAGACGTTGCTTTGCAACGTCTCGGCAGCGCCTCGAACGTCACCCAATGAGGCTTTGCCTCTTTCGAAGTGACGGCCCAGTGCGACTTGCAGGCGTTCGCGTAAAGTCTGCGATTGCTCCGCTAGCGAATAGTGCAAGGCTTTAAAAAAATCTGGGAACTTCTTCTCCGACCAGTCGAGCACGTCTTGCGCGAACAGTCCGCGGCCTGGACCAAGTTCGCGAATTTCAATTTCATCAGGACTTCCCAGCACGCGCCACATTTCCTCGAATTGTCTGGCCATTAACCGTCCGAAAACGGCGTGCACGTCACTCGATGTATAGAAATCTCCCGCTTTGCCGAACTGTTCGGCGTGGCGCGAGTAATAACCAAGTTCAGGATCGTAGAGACACATCTCCATGTAGCGCGAGAACCGCATCGGGCCCTTCGCCTCGACTTCCTGGTCTATTTTTTTGCGGAGGTTCACAATCCTTCGTGCTCGCGCTCGGCGCGATTCTGGGGCGTACGGGTGAACATTTCGATCAGGTAGTCGTGCAAGCAGTCGTAAAGCTGGCGCTGAAATGTCCACTCGAATTGCGGGTGGTCGAGGTCGCGCGGATGGAGGTCGAAATAGTACGTGTGGACCGGAGTTTTGGGATCTTTGAATTTTATAATGACCTCTACAGCGTCGTTTTTTGCGCGAGCGTCGAAGTCAAGCAGTGGGTGCTCGTAGAGGCGAAGCTGAGTGAGGACGCGGTCCAGACGGGTCTCGGGCACGGAACGATTCTAGCCGATGTGCCACATAGAACACCTCTTGCGAACCCGCTGATTTTGTGGCAAAGTTTCCGCCGCTATGGAGATCGAACGTAAGCCAAACTGGTTTTTGTGGGGGATGATTTTTGCGGTAATTCCATCCATCCCTTTCGTTTTCATCATTCGAGAATTGATTAGCCAGAAACAGACTGGGTTGGGAGCGGTCGCCGGGGGAGCAGGAGAAGCCTACGCGCTGCTGGGAATGCTGTTCAGCGTGGTATTGCCTGCGGCCGCTATTTTTACGCTGTTCCGGTCGCTGTCAAGGTCGAATATGGGACGCAGTGCGATCGCCAGCGTTGCGATCGGCTGGAGTACGCTGCTGCTCTTGTATTACGGCGGAATGGTGTTTGTGATCTATCGATTCCAGCGGTAGTGGTGGGACAGGTGAGGACATCATTCTACGTCGCTCAGGACAGGCTCTGTCCCCTACGTGTTACGCGTTTACGCTTCTTCCTGTTC
>DATBAT010000420.1:0-4936 GCA_036271375.1 Terriglobales bacterium | reverse complement strand
AAGAAAACGTCATGGCCAGCGGCGAGGAACCGGTCGTATTGGATCTCGAGACGATGATTCAGCCGTTGCCGCGTTCGTGGGACGGTTTGTACACCTCTTCCGCCGACCGCCGGGCCGTGGAGATCATGCACGAGTCGGTGCTGCGGACCGGCTTGCTGCCGTTTTGGATCGTGGCAAATCCTGGCAGAGGATACGACGTCAGCGGCATCGGCGCTGAGGAAGCATCCGAGACAGGCTACCTCGAGCCTCACTGGGAAAACGTTAATTCCGACCAGATGAAAGTTGTTTACCGTGGTTCGATTGCAGAGGCGAAGGCCAATCGGCCAATGCTCGAAGGAAGTGTCGTCTCAGCTGAAGATCATGTCTCGGAAATTTGCCGCGGTTTTACCGAGGTCTATCGCGCGCTGCTTGCTCGTCGCACTTTGCTGCTCGCCACCGACGGCCCGCTCAACCGGTTTCGGGGACTGAAGCTGCGCTACCTGCTGCGCATGAGCAAGGCATACGGACAACTCCTCAACCGACAAATGCATCCGGAATTCCTCCGCGATGGGGCCGACGCCAGTATTGAATTGGAGCGGCTTGCCCGAGACTTTTTGGTTGCGGTTCCCGATCCCGACTATGCGCCGCCTTGGGGAATCTATCGCGCAGAAATCGATGCACTCGAACGGCTCGACTTTCCCTATTTCGCATACTCCAGCGACTCGGAGGATTTGTTTGCGGATGGCCGCGTGGTCGTCGCGGATTTCTTCCAGGAAAGCGGCCTGAAGCGGGTAATCTCCCGAGTGCGCAAATTGAGCGAGGAAGATTTGCGAGTACAGACAGACTTCATTCTCACTTCCATCCATTCCCGCTATGCCAGTCGTACTGCGAAAGCGCACCAACAATCGGGAGCAAGTGGTATCGCAGCGACCAGCGATCACCCGCCGCTAACACGCGACGAGTTCGTGGCCGCCGCCGTAGACATCGCGGGACAGATATCGCGTGCAGCTATCCGCGGCGCCGACGGTGGGTGCACCTGGTTGTCACTCGCTTTCGACCCGACCGTCGATCGGATGAACTACCTACCGATGTCCGACAACCTGTACGACGGCCGGATCGGCATCGCCTTTTTTTTGGCCGCATTGGAGCACGTAACGGGGGGAGCGGGCTTCCGCGACACGGCTCTCTCCGCTTTAGTACCACTCCGCAAAATGCTGCGGCAGCGCATGCCTTCATTAACTGGCCGAATTAGTCTGGGCGGCGCGACAGGGCTGGGCGGCCAAATCTATGCGTTGGTTCGCATCGCACAGTGGCTGAACGAAGATGAATTGCTGTGTAGTGCGGGCCGTGCCTGCGAGCGGATAAGTCCAAGACGCATTGCTTGCGACCGGACGTTGGACGTCTTCAGCGGCAGCGCCGGCGGTATTCTCGGTTTACTCACGTTGTTAGCCGCACACGGCAACGGCGATGTTCTTGAATCCGCTGTCCGATGTGGGAACCACTTGCTGGAAAGACGAGTGCGCGCAGAAACTGCCCACCTTGTTTGGCCAGGAAGCTGGTCACCTCGGCCATTGACTGGATTCGGCCACGGAGCCGCAGGCATCGCCTATGCCCTGCTTCGATTGAGACAGGCCAGCGGCGGGAAGGAGTTCCAACAAGCGGCTGCAGAGGCCATCGATTATGAAACGACAGTTTACTCCGACGACACACGCAACTGGCCGGACTTGCGCTATCCAACAGAACCGGACTGCACGCGCTTCATGGCAGCTTGGTGCAACGGCGCCGCGGGAATTGGTTTGGGCCGATTGGGAGGGCTGCCCATACTAGATGCGCCTTCCATCCGCCGGGACATTGCCAACGCTCTGGAAACGACGCGGACCACTCCACTGACGGACGAGGACCACATCTGCTGCGGCAACATGGGGCGGATCGATGTGTTGGTGGAAGCAAGCCGGCGACTCGGGCGCCCGGAGCTACTCGACGAAGCTCGTCGCAGCGCAAGCATTCTCGTTCGGCGAGCCCGACAGACCGGCCGTTACGCGCTTTTCGCTCAAGTGCCTGGCGTCACGGACAGCCTCTCGCTGTTCCAGGGGACCGCTGGCATTGGCTACCAACTATTGCGCCTGGCTGAGCCTCACCGAGTGCATTGCGTATTGCTTTGGGAATGAGCAACTGAACGAAGGGCGGAGACGCGGATCATGGTCTCGACGTTATTGCAGTTTTCGCAGCAGAAATACGTATTCCTGCGATCGCTATTGGATGTTTCTGAGGCAATATCGCTCTATGATTATGCAGTGAACTTAGTCGGAAAAATTCAATGGGTAGACGATCGGCTGGTTCCTGGCAGTCCCGCGCTGTACGGCGAAACTCGCATGGAGGAACTCCTCGTGAGCCTGCTACCGAAAATTGAAGACGCAAGCGGCCTGAGTTTGCATCCGACTTGCTCTTATCTGCGGGTTTACAAGCGGGGTGATGCGCTGCCAAAGCACACAGATCGTTCCGCCTGCGAGATTAGTATCAGTCTGAATCTCGGTTATGAAGCGGATGCTCCCTGGCCGCTTTGCATCGAGGGGCTGGCGGGAACTAACTCGGTCGAGATGCAGCCTGGGGACGCAGTGCTCTATCGTGGCATCGAGTGTGCACATTGGCGCGATGCTTTTTCGGGAGAGCGAACCGCACAAGTCTTTCTGCATTACGTCGATCGGAATGGCCCTTATGCTGAATGGAAATTCGACCAACGCACAAAATGGCAAGTCCTCGAAAGATTTTCGCATCTTCAATAATTCCATGATTCCACACTCATTCGCAAGCCGAATATGGGCCCAGCCGAAAGACAAGAGCTACGTAAGAAAATCAACGTGACACACGGTTTCGTTCCGCACAGTGTGTGCGAGGAAATCGTGCGCGGCGTGGATCCAACGAACGCCCGCGAGGCAACCGTCGCCCACAGCGCCGATCCGACAGCGCCCCTAACAGTGGACAAAACGGTTCGCAATGTCTTGGTGCACGATGCGATTTCCGTGCGATTGCAGGTCAATAGCGAGCTACAACGTATCGTTGACGAGTTGGTTGAACCGTTTTATGGCGTCGAGATCGACTATTGGGAATCTCCGGATGTACTTATTTATCCGCCCGGTGGTTTTTATGTTCCACACAACGATGCCGAAAGTGTAGTGCACGACGAAGAGCGGTTCGTGTGGGAGTGGCGCAGGACCTTCGACCGAGATATTTCTGTCGTGTGGTATCTAAATGACAACTTTGATGGCGGCGAACTCGTGTTTACTCTGTTCCCCTTCACGGTCCAGCCGGCAACGGGCATGGTCGTTACGTTTCCGAGCTCGCATGAATATGCGCACACTACCAAGCCAGTGATCAGCGGCATGCGCTACGCCGTAGTGACCTGGATGACTACCGTCGGAAGCCCTCGAGTGCAGGCAACTCCGCCTGAGCGGGTTCAGAACCGACGCTGGCAACACTAGTTTGTCGCCTGATTTGCGGGTGTACTCTCAATGATACTTATGTTCGACTAAACCACACTTCGCCGGTCAGCTATTTGTTGTTTCCAGCCAACGAGCATTCGTCGATCCTAGTCTTTAATCATCGGAACTGAAAAAGCGAGTAGTGGCGCAGATATGAGCCATAAAGACGACAACGAAATTTGAACATCAAAAGCATCGCGACTCCTCGGCTTGGCGGAAAGCACTGTGCTCGTCCTCATCGGGATTGCGCTCGTACTTGTGGCATTGTTGCTGCTCTACGCCGGCTGCATGATCTTTGTTTGGCAGCTTTAGCCTGCCCGGAAAAGGTCGAAAAGACTGCAATCGGGATTTTAAATACCATCCTGCTTGTGATGATGACAATGGAGATAGTCTATACCGTGGCGATCTCGCTGAAGTCACATACACTCAACGCCGAGCCATTTCTGACTATCGGAGCGATCGCGTCCATCCGTCGCATGCTCGTAATTACGGCCACGTCTACGGAAAACGAGACAACAAATCCTGACGTGTTTTACAACACGCTTACCGAGCTTGGCTTGCTCGCCGCCACCGTCCTCACAATGACAGTGGCAATCTGCATCCTCCGTTTCAGTCAGCGCAAGTACGTCGACGCCGTCGATGGACCGCCGCGTGCAAACCCTTAGCTTTGAACGTAATCATCGGCTGCTGTCGGCGATCTTGCTCTGAGCTCTTATCCAGATCGAACGAAACGAATTCGCTGGAACTCGGCAAACGTTGGTTTTACGGCACCACTCGCCCACCACGCCGTATCTCGCGGCCTAAAGTTCCTAAACTCATGCCAGAAATCAAAGTGCCGCTATCTCATTAACTCGATAGCTTCTCAGGTAATGCCTTTTTCCGCCTTAGTTGCAAATCGCTGCACGCGGAAGAAAGATGCCCTTGGAGCGTTGGTGCGGTTGTCGACTTGATCAGCCCGACGGCACGATTGCTAATTACTCTCGTGTGAGCCGATCTCCAAGCCCAACGCCCAGCGCCCTGCCCCATCTTTCACCAAGCCCACATCCTTCTTCTACGATCTCCAAGTATTCCCAAACCTCACTTTGCAACACTCGAAACGCCCGAGACGATCGCTCCACGTTTAGTACCCAGTCCAAGTAGGACCAAGGAACCTCCCGCAGCTCACGACCTTTAAACTTGCCGAATGGGAGTCGATACTTGCCAATGTCTTCAACGGTTGCCGTTCTTTGGATCTTACTTAAACCCCCCGTGCTTGTGGCTCGATGCAATACCCGGCTGCAGCACCTAGCTGTGCCATGGCTTAGCTCTGTGCAGAGCGTGGCCTTTCCCTGGCGGTATACCGGTTTTAAAGGGGACTCTGGATCCCACATGGCACAGTCTTAATAAGGAGTATCGTTTCTGACTGCTGCTTGGTCTTCTTCCCGTTGGTAACGGGCACGCTGTTTTTTATCTAGCTCACCGCACTTATTGATCCTTGC
>DATBAT010000419.1:0-14272 GCA_036271375.1 Terriglobales bacterium | reverse complement strand
AAGTGTGCCGACGCATAGTGGAGGATCGGCCCACCGCAGTTGTGCGGGGCAATCGGCAAGTAGTGAGTCTCCGCCATGGTGGCAATCTTCTTGGCCTCAGAGATGCCGCCACACCAGCTGATGTCCGGCATAATGATTCGCGCGGCGCGATTCTCGATCAACTCACGAAATCCCCAGCGAGTCATTAGGCGTTCGCTCACGCAGAGTGGCAGCTTGGTAGCGTGGGCCAGTTCGGCATAGGCCGCGAGATTGTCCTGCGGAAGCATTTCCTCAAGCCACATGGGCGTGTACGGCTCGAGTGCCTGCGCAATCTGGATGGCGCAGGGAAGATTCCAGAAGCCGTGGAACTCCATAGCAACGGCGATGGAGTCACCGAACTTTTCGCGAATGAGCCGCAGCGGTTCCGCGCTTTGCCGGATCTGCGCGGGTGTAACGTGGTTGCCGTAAGTCTCGCGCGCCACGGGATCGAATGGCCAAATCTTCATGGCCTTGATTCCACTATCCATCAGCTCCTGCGCCAGGCGGACCGGCTCTTTCATGAAGTCCACGTGGTCGTAGCAGGTGTTGTAGATGCGGATCGACTTGCGCGACGCCCCACCCAACAGCTTGTAGATCGGTTGATTGGCGGCCTTTCCGGCCAGGTCCCACAGCGCAATGTCCACTGCGCTGATGGCGCGCATTTCGGCGCCGGCCCATCCGCTGTAATTCACGTTGCGGAACATATCGGTCCACAGCAGGTCGATCTCGCTGGGGTCGCGGCCCAGCAGAATCGGGGCGAGGCGGGTATGAACGATGGCTTTCTCCGAATCCGCGTTAGGGTAGGTTTCTCCCAGGCCGACCAGACCTTCGTCGGTATGGATGCGAACCCACAGCCATTGAATGGGACCGGCGTGCACGGTGACGCCGCGAGAAAGATGAATGGTTTCTATTGCAGTGATTTTCACGATTAGGCCTCTGGCATTATCGGAGAGCGTCTTAATTTAGTCAACATTGTTGTTGACAATAAAATGGGCCGCCAGTAGCCTGTCCGAGGCTTGGCGATGGGCCGTATTTGCAGCTCGATTTACGCATAAAAAACCGTTTCCGCTTCGATTTTGACTAAATCTACAACGACTGGATGGAGCCATGCCGCAAGAGCCGCGTTTAGCTGGAAAAAGAGCTTTGGTTACGGGTTCCGATCTCGGCATTGGCCAGGAGATCGGCCTTGAATTTGCCCGCCAGGGAGCGGATGTGGTGTTCCATTATCCGCAAGCCGAAGCCGGCGCCGCTGAGTCTGTGGAAAAGGTGAAAGCCCTGGGCCGTAAGTCAGCGGCTTTTCACGCCGACTTCGACAAGCTTGACGATGCATTGGGACTCGCCGAAAAGGCCATCGAATTTCTAGGTGGCGTGGACTGTCTGGTAAACAACGCCGGCGTTACCTTTAACAAACAATTTTCGAAAGTTACGCCCGAGCAGTTTGACGCCATGTTTCATATCAATTTCCGCGCGCAGTTTTTCATTACGCAACGCGTGGTGAAAGACATGCAGGGACGGGGCGGTGTCATCTGCAACATGTCTTCGGTGCACGGGTTCCAAGGTGTGCCGGAACATTCCGTCTACGCCGCCACCAAAGGGGCGATTGTTTCGTATACCCGCGCCTTGGCCGTGGAGCTTGCCCATCAAGGGATTCGCGTCAATGCCATTGCGCCGGGATGGGTCACCACTGAGAACTACTTCAAATGCATTCCCGGATTTACCGAGCAAATGGCCGCCGACATTGCGCACGATGCGATTCCTGTGGCGCGCTGCGGCGCGCCCAGCGATATTGCCAAGCTGGCCGCGTTTCTTTGCTCGGACGATGCCGCCTTCATCATCGGCCAGACCATCGTCGCCGACGGCGGCACCACGGCAATGATGTCCCTGGTCTCCGATTTCCGGGCTGAGTCTTCCAACCGCTTCGGCAAAGGGTATATCCCAGGAGCTTAAAGAATGCTTCAGACGCTGCTTTCCACGTTGAAGGCTGTTGGCAAGACTTGTGAAGTTTTCGAAACGGCTGACGGCACAAGGCTCCTGGTCCTTCCTTACGGAGGGCGTCTTCTGGGCGTCTTCGCTCCCGGTAACGACGAAAACTTTCTGTGGACCAACACCGCGCTGGAAAATCCGGAGTCGGCGCGCGTCTACTATGCAAGCGACGACTGGCAGAATTCCGGCGGCGACCGGACCTGGTTGGCGCCGGAAGTCGATTTCTTTCTTCCCGACCCTCCCCAGATCGAACACTACTTCCAACCGCGGCAACTCGACCCCGGCAACTATCAGTTGACGAAAACACAGACCGGCCCGCAGCTGACTAACCAACTCAGCCTGCAAGCATCGCGTACTAAGAAATCGGTAAAACTCGAAATCAAGAAGTCTTACGGAAGCGCGGCTAATCCCATGCGCCACGAGAATATCGTCATGGATGGCGTCGAGTACGCCGGCCACACCATGACAACCTCGTTAAAGATTCTCGGTCCCAATCCGGAAGATGCGCCACTGGTGGGATTGTGGAGCCTTACCCAAATGCCGCATCAAGGTGAGCTATTTGTCTCCACCTACTTCAAGAGCGAGCCGAAAATTTATTTCGGACTAACCGACACACCAGCAGAGGAAGTCACGGCGAACGACTCTCTGGTGCGATTCAAAATGCGTGCCAAGGGCGAACACAAAATAGGGGTGCGGGCCACGGCGACAACCGGCCGCGCCGGGTATCTTTACGCGACGGGCAACAAGTCTGCTTTGATCGTCCGCAACTTTGTGGTGAATCCTTCGGGTGAGTATGTGGATGTTCCGTGGACGGAACCTCATGATCGGGGCTACTCGATGCAGGCGTGCAGCGTGAATAGCAAGTGGGGAATGTTTAGCGAACTCGAATATCACGTTCCCGGCATCGGCGGAGAAACCGGACTCAAGTACATAGAAGACACCTCGCAGTTGTGGGCGTTCCGCGGGCCGGAACCAAAAATTAAAGCGATCGCGCACTCTCTCTTGTCCCCTGAAATTTGATGGCAATTCGAACCTTCATCTTCTCGGCAATGCTGTCCCTGCTGGCAAGCGCCCAGACACTTGATCCAGCGCAATTTTCCTTGAAAGAAAATCCACACGGCCCCTGGCAGTATGGATACTCGGAAACTCGCTCCTTGTCACCCGGCCAATTTCGTCTCGACAAATCTACGGGAACGCTTGGCGAAATCGGCTTCTGGCATCCCAGCGTGAGCGACAGCCCCGGCCCCGGGTACTATCCTTACGTCGCGTATAACCCTTCGAAAGATACGCAACTGGGTTCGAGCAATGGATGGTCAGCGCGGAGTGGCGAATTCGCTATGGAGGGCAGTAACTCCGGGCAGTACAGCATCGTTCGCTTCGTCGCACCGGTGAAAGGGACCTACAGCGTTCAAGCGCATTTCGCGGGCGTGCATTTCGGGCTTTCCACTACGGACGTTCACGTCATGCATGACGAGAAATCGCTTTTTGCCGCGGAGATTGAGGGCTACGGAGGAGATCCGTCCTCGCATCCGGTGCAGGGCGCGAGTCCGACAGCCAATTACGATGGCGAAGCGAAACTGAAAGCGAACGACATCATAACTTTTGCCGTTGGTTATGGAAAAAATCAGACCAACTATGGCGACACCACGGGATTGTTCGCCGAAGTCGTTCTGATCAAAAAACACTAGTGCCATTCGACTGTGGGACGAACACGGGTAGCCAGAGAAAACCTGTGGCGATCAAAGATGAATCACTCTGTGCTATCGGTGGTGAAAGATTTTTGCCATGAAGAAATATTGCATTTCCGCCACAATCCTTCTCGCCGCAACGTTATTGGCGCAGGCCGAGAATCTCCGAAGCAAAGATGCATCCATCGCCCGCGAAGGCAGCGATTGGGTGCTTGCAACCTCACAGGTAGAGAAGCGGATCCGTCTGGTCGACGGCCACTTGGTGTCCACCGCGCTGCGCAACAAGAACCCATCTCGAGACTACCAGTCCAGTGCTTCGCCATCCCCCGAGATGAGTTTTACCCTCGATGGCCGTAACACCAGCGACGATCGTTGGGATTTGAAAGAAGACCACACCAGCCGCGGACTGCAGGGAGAGCTACAACTCGACATCTCGCTTATCTCCGCCAACGTGCATGCCACTAAGCATTACGTCGTCTATCCAGAAACTTCGGTGGTCCGGGAATGGCTAACGCTGGAGAATTCCTCCCATCAGCCTATCCGCATCACTCACCTGAACTTCCTGACAACTCGTCTCGCAACCGAAGCTGAAACCGAATTCAACTATGTTACCGGCGGTGGCAACTACAACGGTAGCCAGCTTTTGAAATCTGAGCCGATGGGTGTGACTTACAAACACACCATCGATTCCAACGGCGGAGTCCAGCCTTCGGCCTACAGCGGATATCTGCCCCTTATGTTCCTGCTTGACCGCTCTGCGTCGCAAGGTGTGGCTATCGGTTGGGACTACATGGGCCACTGGGAATTCAATATTCGCAAAAGCGCAAACACGGTTGAGATGAGTCTGGAATTAGCTGGCTTCGAGAAGGATCTTCCGCCAGGTAAACAGATCGAAACTCCCAAAGCGTTCATCAAGCCCTTCTCGGGCGGTATTGATGAGCTTGGCAATCAAATGCTCGATTGGCAATATGCTTACCTGTGGGACTACACCAATCCCGACTACTTCGCGAAGACCCGCTGGGCAGTAGATTGGCCTGATCCGTGGGTGGGCGAAGGCGGTACTCCGAGCGCCGACAACTGGGGACGCCGGTTGGCACTCGATCTGCGCTACGTTGATCTGCTACGCGAAACCGGTACCGACATTCTTTGGGATGACGCCGGCTGGTACGACAAGTGGGGAACCTGGACAGCGCCTGATTGGCGCCTAACCAACGACTACGTGCGCAAGCACGACATGCGATGGGTTCTGTGGTATCCGACGTTCTTGGCAACTCCGGAGTCCAGGGTCGTGCAACAACATCCTGACTGGCTGATCCCCGGCCAGGAAACGCTTGAGCAGGCGATTCCTGCGACCGCCGATTGGCAACGCCGCGTTCTGGACGACAGTGTCTCCGCATGGGGCGAATATCAATGGCGCTACGACATCGCGCCTGCGGCCAGCGCGAACGACACCGACGCTCTCGCTGCCGATCAAAATTTCAGGAGTGTCCTGGAAGGCTTCAAGCGCGCCCACCCGCAGAGTGGTATTGACGCCTGCGACGGCGGCGGCCGTTGGATCAGCTACGACATCGCGCGATTCGCCGAGTCCGGAGAATACACCGACGGTGGTGTCGGCCCCTACAGCGCATATTACACATCGCTGATTGTTTCACCCGACAAACTTCACAACGTGGTCGACTACGACCACACCTACTACGTTCCGTCCACCGATCGAACGCACCTGTCGCTCAATCCCACATGGTATCGCGATCCCGGTGACGGTCCGGATGTCGAATCGATTCGCAAAGACTGGGAGCTCTATCACTATTTGGTGTCGCAAGGCGTCGCCGGCCGCTGGAGTCACGTGTTCCGCCCCAAGGTTGAGCACGATGACCCGATCTGGTATTTCCAGCGGATGAATCACGATGGCTCCAAGGGAACCATTCTCACCAAGCACGAAAAGCACGGCTCGACCTACTACGTCACCAGCCGTTTGTCGAAAACGTTAAACGGTGCTCCAGACCATTACCGCGGCGACGCTGGAGCTATGAGCGAGGTGACCACCACCTCAGCTGGCAGCATTGCGAACGGCCTCTATGAAGATTCGGTCGATGGCGCTCTGCGTTTCTACGGAATTCCCGGGCAGCCATTCGGGCCGCTCAATGTGAAATACCAGGCTGCGGGACGGGATGAGTCTCTGGTCACGGGAGTGACCAAGCTGGGAGCGAACCGTCCGGTCACCGATCGTTCGTTTGGAATGGCCTTGCAAGTCGACCATCCCATGACGATCACGGAGTTGGGACAATTCGATACCGGAAACAATCGCGGAATTTATACGCTCTCGCTAGTCCGCGCCGAAGACAATGCTGTGCTTGCCACCGCCAATCTCGACATGAGCCAGACCACCTCCGATGGACTCGGCTTCAAGTATGCGCATCTGCCGCAGCCGGTTCGGTTGGAGGCCAACTCAAAACCGATCGTAATATTTCCGCGTGGCTTAGCTGCCGACAAAACTTACGACGTCCGCGCTATCCACTCCAAAGTTCAGATCCAGAGAAGTGGTTCGGATCTGATGGCAAAGGGCATCACCCTCGACAAGATCGAGCCCGGAGAATTGATTTTTCTGAATCTGCCGCATTTTCCCGGCTCAGGCACCGACCATGTTGCGCCCCCCGCTCCTTCGCGGGTAACAAAAAGGCTGGGTACAAACCTAGGGATCACCGGAGTTGAGGTTTCCTGGTCTGCCAGCCGCGATGACAATTGGCTTTCCTACTACTCGATCCGCAAGAACGGGCGTCTCATCGCAAAAGCTGCAATAGGAACGTTTTTCTTCGACCATTCTGACTCCGCGCGCGGGGACATTGACGCCAAGTACGAGGTAGCGGCGGTAGATGGAGACGGAAACAGGAGCTCCTGGGTCCCGGCTCAAAAAGAGGGAAGCGCACTGAACGTCTACGAGGCCTTGGGAGATTTTGCTCCCACCCAGTCTGCGCAGGGTTGGACCTATGAAGAGGCGGTTGACGACGGAACCTATCGTGAACTGACCTGGGACAAGGGCGGCTACGAAGGCCGTTGGACTGGCTCGGGCCTCGGCCGTATCGGTCGCATCTGGATGCAGCCTTCCGCCCAGCGCGACCTATCGAGAACGTTCGTCTCCCCGGCTAGCGGTGCGGTAAGCACCTCAGGAGAAATTCGCAAGGATCCCAGCGCCGAAAATCACGCCTCGGCCTTTGTGCGTATCTTGCGCAATACCGAACAGGTGTGGCCTTCCGGCGGTTGGGCCGAAGTCCTCCCCGACTACAACACTCCTACCAGCTACAAACTCACCGACCTGAAAGTGAAGGCTGGCGACAAACTGCGTTTTGAAGTGAAGCGCAACGGAGAAAATCGCGCCGACCCAATCGTTTGGAATCCGAGGGTTGTGATTCACATGGCGACACCCTGACTTGACAGGCGAAAATTTTCTAAGCTCAGCGAATTAAGGCCGGTGTTCGCTGTCAATGAACGCCTAAGTGCCTAAGAAACCACTTCTCGCGGCATTCTTGTGCCTTTTTCAGCACATACTGAATCCCCCGTTTGGCCCCGGGCATCTCTATGTGATCAGAGGAATTTGGGGCCCATGCTCAATTTGAAACACGCTACTGTCCTGGGATTTGCGCTTGCGCTCGCAATTACCGTCACGGGGTGTGGCAAAACCCAAGCCAAACAGCCCGCCGCGCCGCCTCCGATGCCGGTGAAGACGCAAACCATCAACCTCGCGCCTGTGCCGTTGCAGGACGAATATGTCGCCATCGTGAAGTCACGCCGCTCCGCCAGCATTCAGCCGCAGGTGGATGGCTCGCTCACCCGCATTCTGGTGAAGTCAGGGGATCACGTAAAGGCCGGTCAGTTGCTGATGACCATCGATCCGCTGAAGCAGCAGGCAACCGTCGACCAGCAGGCCAGCACTGAGGCGCAAAAGAAAGCTGTCCTTACCTACACCAAGACGGACGTCGAGCGGCAAAAAGGATTGTACGAAGCCGGCGTCACCAGCAAGCAGAATTACGATTTGGCAGTGCAGGCCTACGAGAACTCTAAGGCCGATCTGGATTCCTCTACCGCTGCCCGCGTCACCCAGCAGCGCCAGCTTGCGTACTACAGTTTGACCGCGCCGTTCTCTGGTGTTGTAGGAGACATTCCCGTTCACCTCGGCGACTATGTTTCGCCGCAAACCATGCTGACCACGGTCGACGAAAACGCCGAGCTCGAAGCCTACATTTATATTCCGACGGAAAAGTCTTCCGCCATTCGCCGCGGACTGCCCGTCCAGATTGTCACCAGCAACGGAGACCTGCTCGAGAGCACCAGGATCAATTTCATCTCGCAGCAAGTCGACAACGCCACTCAAGGCATTCTGGTGAAGGCGCCGATTCACAGTTCGCTCGACAAGTTTCGCACCGCGCAGTTGGTGAAAGCGCGCGTGGTGTGGAGTTCTGCTCCTGCTCCGACGGTTCCGGTGCTGGCTGTGACTCGCATAGGAGGCCAATCCTTCGTCTACGTCGCGACCGCCGAAGGAAACGGCACCGTAGCCAGGCAGCGCGCGGTGAATCTCGGCGACACCTTGGGGAACGACTATGCCGTTACTGGCGGACTTAAGCCAGGGGAGAAAGTGATCATCTCCGGCATCCAGTTCCTTATCGACGGTGCGCCCGTACAACCGACAAGCTAGTCAGAAAAATTCCAGCCTAACGAGGCCGCTTGCGGCCTAACGAGGAAGTGCATCCGTGGTCGACTTTTTTATAAAACGTCCCATTTTCGCTACGGTCTGCGCCCTGCTCATCATTCTTGCGGGCGCGGTTTCGATTCCTGGCCTGCCCATTTCGCTTTATCCTGACCTTGCGCCGCCGCAGGTCACCGTTACCAGCAACTACGTTGGCGCCAATGCGCAGGTCGTCGAATCTGCAGTAACGATTCCGCTGGAGCAGCAAATCAACGGCGTCGAGGGTATGCACTACATTACTTCGACGAGCTCTAACGACGGCACCAGCGCCATCAACGTAATCTTCCGCACTGGCTACAATCTCAACACCGCCGCCGTCGACGTGCAGAACCGCGTGGCCACCGCGCAAGGCCGCCTGCCCCAGGAAATCAAGAATACCGGCGTCACTATCACCAAGGCGAACCCGAACTTCGTTTTCGCTGCGGGCTTTTACTCGCCCGACAACAGTCTTTCAAATCAATATATTTCGAACTACCTCGACGTTTATGTAAAAGACGCACTCAAACGTATTCCGGGTGTTGGCGAAGTCGTCATCTTCGGCGAACGCAAATACGCCATGCGTATCTGGGTGGATCCCACGAAGTTGGCGGCGCGCCAGTTGACCGCTGCCGACGTGATTTCGGCGCTACAGGAGCAGAACGTAGAAATCCCGGCCGGACAATTAGGACGTCCGCCCGCCGACCCGAAACAGACCTTTCAGGTAACTCTGCGAGTCATAGGGCGCTTATCCGAGCCGAAAGAGTTTGAAGACATCATTCTAAAGAACACCGCCAACGGCATTGTTCAGCTCAAGGACGTTGGACGCGCAGAGATTGGCGCCGAAAGTTATGACACCAACTTATTGTTCAGCGGCCACCCAGCGATCGGCGTAGGTGTCCAGCAGTTGTCGAATGCCAATGCTCTCGAAGTCGATAAGGCCGCAAAAGCCGCGCTGCTGCAGCTTTCCAAGTCGTTTCCACCGGGAATCAAGTACGTCGTCGCCTTCGATACCACCACTGTGGTCGGCGACTCGGTGAAGGAAGTGGTCACCACGCTCGAAGAAGCGGTGGTTATCGTCATCATCGTCATCTTCATATTCCTGCTTGACTGGCGCGCGACCATCATCCCCGCCGTCACCATTCCGGTTTCGCTGATTGGTACTTTTGCCTTCATCAATCTGTTCGGTTTCTCCATCAATTCGTTGACACTGTTTGGCATCACTCTCGCTACAGGGCTGGTGGTCGACGACGCTATCGTCGTCATTGAGAATGCCCAGCGTCACATTAACGAGGACAATACCGATCCGCACGCGGCGACTTCCAAAGCTATGGCCGAGGTGGCCAGCGCCGTGGTCGCGACCTCACTGGTGCTGATCTCAGTCTTCGTCCCGGTATCGTTTTTCCCCGGCACCACCGGAATTCTCTACCGCCAGTTCTCGCTGACCATCGCGTTCTCCATCGCCATTTCGCTGTTCAACGCGTTGACGTTGTCTCCCGCGCTCGCGGCTATCCTGCTTCGCAGCGAAGAACACAAATACTCAATCTTCGATTGGACCCACATCGACTGGCTTTCCAACGGCTACAAGAAGGTCGCCCACGGCATCGACCGCGGCATTCACAATTTTGGACTCGCCTATGGCAAGCTAATCGATAAAGTACTGAAGATCCGTTACGCGATGATCGTTCTCTTCCTGGTCGGCCTCGCGGCTACCGGATATATGTACAATCATGTGCCTACTGGATTCGTGCCGCAGGAAGACCAGAACTACTTCATCGTGGTGGTGCAGGCGCCCCAGGGCGCATCGCTCTCGTACACAACGAACATCGCCACCCAGGCTGAACAGATCCTCCGCGCTGACCCTGATGTCTTCGGCACCTTCGCCGTTCCGGGATTCTCTCTCAGCGGTGGAAGTTCGTCGAACTATGGCTTGATTTTCGCGCCCTTAAAGCCTATCGGCGAGCGTTTAGGCGATGGGCACTCTGCCAGCGAAATTGTGGCGCGCGTTTCCCCCAAACTCTTCGGAGTTCCAGGCGCGATCGTCGCCGCCTTCGAACCGCCCGCCATTCAAGGCATTGGCACCTTCGGTGGATTCCAGTTCGAGTTGCAGGACCTTGGCCGCAACACTCTCCAGGACCTCGATGTCATCGCTCACAAGATCGTCGCGGCCAGTCACCAGGGCCACGATCTTCAGAATCTCTTCACCAGTTACACGGCCAACGATCCGCAACAGCTGGTTCAGATTGACCGTGAAAAGGCCAAGGCCATCGGCGTACCCATCAGCCAGGTCTCGCAGGCGCTGGGCGTCTACATGGGCTCGGCCTACGTAAACGATTTTGACTTTAACAACCGTTCCTATCGCGTTTACGTTCAGGCCGATCAGCCGTTCCGTATGAACGCGAAAGACCTTCGCCAGTACTATGTGCGTTCGGAAACCAACGGTCTGGTGCCGTTAGGCAACATCGTGTCGTTAAAGGAGACCTCGGGTCCGCAGGTCATCAATCACTACAACCTGTTTCGTTCAGCTGAAATCGATGGTGCCGCAGCCCCCGGACACAGCTCCAGTGAAGGCATCGCGGCCATGGAGGATCTGGCCAGGAAGAATTCGCTGCAAGGCATGTCGTTCAGCTGGACGGGTCTTGCCCTCGAAGAAGTTGAAGCCGGTGGCAAGGCCATTATCATCTTTGGCTTGGGTCTGCTGGTGGTCTATCTGACGCTCTCGGCACAGTACGAAAGCTTCGCGCTGCCGTTCATCATCCTGTTGGCGGTCCCCATGGCCGTTCTGGGAGCGCTGTCGTTCGTCTCAATGCGCGGCCTGGTCAACGACGTGTATGTACAAATTGGATTGGTCATGCTGATCGGCCTCTCAGCAAAGAACTCAATTTTGATCGTGGAATTTGCCGAGCAGTTGATCGAACGCGGACGCAGCGTCCGGGACGCCGCCATCGAAGCCTCAGAATTGCGCCTGCGCCCCATCCTGATGACCTCGTTCGCCTTTATACTCGGCGTTCTTCCGCTCTACTTCGCCAGCGGCGCAGGCAAGTTAGGGCGCCACTCCGTAGGGACAGCAATCGTCGGCGGGATGTTGTTCTCGACCGTCCTCAATCTGCTGTTCATCCCTGTGCTCTACGTGACGGTGAAATCGCTGCTGGGCACATTCTCGAAGAAGCATAGAGTGGAAACTACCCGCCAAACCGTGGAGGTTTCCTAAGAGAAGCCAGAAGCTGGTTTCTATTTGAACTGGTCGATGTTCATCCGCAGCGAATAGACCTCGCTGCTTTTCTGCATTTCATCCCAGGTTACCTCGCGACCAAGTTCGGCAGCACGACGCCCCAGCATGCAACTCTGCGCGCTTTCCACGCCCGCTGCGATCTCGTTGTGAAACTTTCCGGACGTAATGCTCTCCACGAAGGCTTTATCTTTCGTGGCGTCGGCAAGGGCGAGGTTGTCGCTGAACGCCCCGTTAGCCGCGAACTTTGCGGGTTCGGCATTCGCCGGTGCTTGATCGTCCTTCCACACCCAGGGGTTTTCTCCTTGAATCTGCATCGCCCCCGAGTATGGCGAGTCCGCGATGCCGGCAGTTCCGAATATTCGCTCCGACACCTCAAAAAAGCTACCGTCTCCAAATTGCGTCGACGAAAAACTCACGCGAACATTTCCGGGATAGGTAAAGATCACTTGATAGTTGTCGGAAGTATTTCCCGGATTCTTCACCACCATGCGGCTGCTCTTGGCCACCGCACTCACCGGATGCGCCTGCATCATCCAGTTACAAATGTCGATCACATGAATGTTCTGTTCCAGAAGAATGTCACCGGAGAGCGTGCGGTCCCACAACCATTCGCGCAATCGCTTCTCGTCAGCCGGCATCCCTGAATGGTCGGGGTAGGTCGCCGCCGGAGCATTGTAGTAAGCATTGATTGCCGCGATCGAACCAATCTGCCCGGCGTGAATTCTGCGAGCCATTTCCACGAACGGCGGCGCGCTCCGAATCTGAAATCCAACATCGATACTTACTTTCCCGCTGGCCTTCTTGCTGATTTCAAGCGCGTGCCTGGACTGCGTCATATCCACGCCCACGGGCTTTTCACAGTAGGCATGCTTCCCGGCATTGACTACGCCTTCCAAATGTTCGACGTGAAAAAACGGCGGGGTTGAAATTTGGATCGCGTCTACCTCGCGCGAGGCGCTAAGCTGCTGGAACGCCGTGTGACCATGAAACATGAGCCTGGGGTCGATGGCAGGTTGGCCGAGTCCGGCGTTGACCTCATCGAAATGCGTTTTCCCCAGTGCCAGTTTGTCGGGAAAAATATCTGCCAACGCCACAACTCGCGCGCCGGCTTTCTTAGCGAACGAAGTGGCCACAGCCGTTCCTCGTCCGCCGCATCCCAGCAAGCCGAGGCGCACCGCCGAGTTCGCCTCATATCCGAATGCCGTCTTTGGACTTACGATCAGCAGGCCTGACAAGGCCGCCGTGGATTGCAGAAATGTTCTTCGATTCATGACTGTGCCGTCCTATTGCGGGGATGAAGCGACCGCACGGCAGTCTATCGAAATCCGGTGATTTTTTGTCGGAAATATTAAATGGACTTAGTGTCCGTACCCGCCGCCGTGGAGCGAAACTTTTCCACGGAACATGCGGTAAACGATCACGAAATAGACCACAGCCATGACCATGCCGATTGCCCACCAAACCAGTCCAACCTGCAAGGTGTGCGGCCCTGAGAGCGCGCTTTGTGCGGTGATGTCGCGGTTCGGATCGTTGCTGGAAGGAAGCAATCGCGGATACAAAGCGGTGGCCGCTCCCACCATCATGAAAATTAAGTAAAGACACGAAGAGGTAAAGGCGTTGCGGTCCGCGCCCCGGCCGTTGAATAGAGAAATCCCCACCAGAGCGACCACCACGACTACAGGCACCGCGAACAATATGGGATGGTTGCGGTAATTATCAAGAGTGTCGAGACGGACCGCTACGGTCGCCGGAAGGCTCACGGCTGTGATCGCGACCAGCACGAACCAGCCGCCTTTGGCAAATCGCCGCGCGCGCCGCTGTAATTCTCCTTCGGTCTTGACCGCGAGGTATAAAGATCCGTGCACCGCCAGCGCTACCAGCGCCACAACTCCACCGATCACGGTGTACCAATCGAGAATTCCTGGTTGCGGTCCCGGCTTGAAGTCAGTCCACAACGGAAGGAAGAAGTATCCGTCTTCGCCGATGGGAACGCCGCGCACCACGTTGGCCAGAGCTGCGCCGTAAAAAATCGCCAGCAATAGACTGGAGATAAAAAATAATCCATCAAAGAATTTGCGCCATACCTGCATGTTGATGTGCATGCGCAACTCGACGCTTACGCCCCGCCCGATCAGCAGCCACAGCACAATCATCAACGCCAGATAGAACCCGCTGAATGCCGACGCGTACAGTAGCGGAAACGCGAAATATAGTGTGCCACCGCCCGCCAGCAGCCAGACTTCGTTGCCGTCCCAAACCGGCCCAATGCTGCGCAGCATGATCTGCCGGTCCTCTTCCGTGCGCGGAAGAAAGACATGCAGAATACCCACGCCCAGGTCGAACCCGTCGAGCACGACGTAGGCGACCAGCATGACCGCGACCATCCAGAACCAAACGAATGCCATCAGCATTTCCTCAAGCGTGTGCCTCTGAATTTTCGCCAGGCCCTTCACTGATCGTGCGATAGACCAGCACGATGAACAAAACCGAGAGCACGGTGTAGACGCCCATGAAACCGATCAACGTAAATAGTCCGTTGCCCGCCGAAACGTTCTTCGAATATCCCTCTGACACCCGGATCAATCCGTACACAACCCAGGGCTGACGCCCGATTTCAGCCGTCATCCAGCCCGCCGT
>DATBAT010000418.1:0-10108 GCA_036271375.1 Terriglobales bacterium | reverse complement strand
AGTGAGACGTAGCGGAGCTACGTCTCTACCGTTCAGGATTAGGTGTGGCTATCTCTGCTAGACTTTTTCTTCTATGACTACTACTCGGCGGGAGTTTATTGCTGGTTGCGCGGCGGCGACGGGGGCTTTGGTTTTGCCTGGAGCCTTGCGGGCAGCTGGCTCTGGTCCTTCGGTGAAGTTTCCTTCGGCGGCGCGGGATCGCGTGGCGATCGCGTGTTACCCGTTCCGCGAGTTTATCGTCGGGCCACGGCATAAGGAAGGGAATCCGGCGATTGAGTTCAAGGATTTCGCGGCCCACGTGAAGGAACGCTTTCACGTGAATCACATCGAGCCTTGGTCCGCCTTGTTTGCCTCGACCGATCCTGCTTATCTGGCTGAGTTTCGCGCCGCGGCAGAGAAAGCCGGTTGCGGGTTTGCCAACATCGCGGCCGATGGCGAACGCAGCGCCTATGCGGCCGATGCAGGGGAACGCGAGCAAGCCGTGGCCTTCGGCAAGAAGTGGATCGATGTCGCGGCAGCCATTGGGTCGCCCAGCATCCGCACTAACGTTGCCGAAGCCAAAGACTCCAAGCCCGACGCCACGCGGCTTGGCGAGAGCTTGAAGAGCGTGGCCGAGCATGGGGCCGCGAAAAACGTTGTTGTCCATCTGGAAAATGACAATCCGATCAGCGAAGACCCATTTTTTCTGGTGTCAGTGATCGAGAAAGTTGGAAGTCCCTGGCTACATGCGTTGCCGGATTTCGGTAATACAGTCCAGGAGCGCGATGCCGACTATGCGTATCGCGCAATCGACGCCATGTTCGCGCATGCCTATGGCATCTGCCATGTGAAAGATGGAGAAGGTAATCCGCCGGGTAAGGTCACGCATGTCGACTTGCCGCGCACTTTCGAAATATTGAAGAAGCACAGCTACAAAGGCTTTTGCTCAATCGAGTACGACACTGCGGGCGGAGAGCCTTACGCGCCGACAGCGAAGCTGGTTGAGGCTACGGTGGGATACTTATAGAACAGTCTTGAAGATACCCGGTTCAGGGTATGGTCAGGTCTACTGCCGGCTGGTGCAATCGGGTTAGACCTTACCCGGTTGTCAAGGAGTGCGATTCGATGCCAAAAATTTCCAGGCTATTTTTATCTCTCATCATCGTGTGCGGTTTCGCGCTGGCACAGGACACAGGCAACACTCAGAATCAGACCGATCCGTCAGCGAATGGAAAGGCCACCACACAGCCTAAGAAAAAGCACAAGAAGAAAAAGAAAAGTATTCCTGCGACGGAACAGCCGAACACGATGAACAGCGGACAGACATCAACCTCGCAAGGCACGGGACAGCCGCCGAAGGAGCACAGCGTGCCGCCACCAAACACGCCGGAGAACCGGGCACCGCAAGCCGACGGAGCGGAGCCGCCTCCAGCCCCAGCCACGCCGCCGCAGTAGTAGTTTTGGGTGTATCGAAAGCCTCCCCTTTGGCGGAGGCTTTTTTATTTGCAACCGATTCACCGACCCAGCCGGAGTTGCGCTCCGTCCGGCAGGTGAGGCCACCTGCCCCTACGTGGGCCGGCCGCGGCAATTTGTGTTTGGATCTTTCTAAGATCGGCACTTAGCAGACAGCATTTAGCGGGGAACTTTTGGAGCGGGAAAGGGAGGGGCGGTTTCTACGGAAACCGCCCTTAGGTCTACTGCTGTGTCGTGGCTGCCGGCTTCGCTACGTTGGCGGTGTCGGCTGGAACCGGAGGCAAAGGGCGTCCGGCGAAAAAATTGTGAACGAAGAGGTTGCGATACAGGCGTCCGGATATTTCCGCGGCCTTGGGTCCGAAGGTGGGACGTCCGCCTTGCAGGAAGACCACAACCACGATGCGGCCCACGTCGGTGTTGGCGTAGGAAGCGAACCAGCCGAAGCGGGTTCCGGCGCGCGAACAGGTCCCAGTCTTACCCAGAATTTCTTCTTCGTTGAAGTTGAGGCGAAGGCTGCGCGCGGTGCCGTAATTGACGGCTCCAGCCATGCCATCGGAAATTTCAGGAATCAGCGGCGCGATGTCCAGATGGCGCTTGACCTTGGGTTGGAAGTCAGCAACTTCATCGGGAGTCGTCGGATGCTGCAAGTAGTAGAGCGTTCCGCCATTGGCAATTGCCGAGACCATCGCGCCCAGTTGCAGCGGGGTCATCGAAATACCTTCCCCGAAGGAGCACATTTTGCCAACGCCACCCAGCGACGTGGGGATGACGGCTGCCGGGTAAACTCCGCGTTGCTCGCCTTCAATACCCGATCCAGCCAGTTCGCCCAAGCCGAAGAGATGAGCGTAGTGGCTGACTTTTTCAAATCCAAGTTTGCGGCCGAGTGCTTCGAAGTAGGCGTTGTTGGAGTGCGCCAGCGCCTGGGTCAAAGTCATGCGGCTTCGCCCGCCGAGGCTGATGGCGGTTTCCTTGGTGATGACGCCTTCGCTCAGAGCGGAGAGCGCTACCGATAATTTGATGGTCGAGCAGGGTTGTGCACCGCTCGAGAGAGCCAGTTTCTGGTTGACCATGGCGAGAATGCGGCCACTGGTGGGCTCGATGGCTACGACGCTTCCGTTCATGTTGCCAAGAGCATCGATCGCAGCCTCGCGAACGACCGGGTCTTCACCGGCGTAGACGTCGCCGTTGCCGGTGTCTTCCGCGAATGAACTGGTATAGAACTTCTCGTAATAACGGCGGCGGCTACGACTGCGGCGGCCTTTCGCCAGAGTGGTACGGCGGACCGGGCCACGACTGCGTGCCAGGGTCTTCATGCGCTTGCGTGCGCGCGGGGTCTCGCTGACTTTCGACTTAGGTTTCTTGCCGGTAAGGGAACGTGGCGCGACGGTCGCGGCGACGGCGCTACCGGCCAGCCCAGCCACTAAGACAATACCGATGAAGAGGCGAGAAATTCCTGACAACTTGCTTACGATCACGATCCCTAATTCCCCGGAAACACCTGCTGGATGTGCGGTTGCCTGCTTTGGATTGACCCTCGGCTCAGCTTGGCAGTGAAGCGATAGTAGAAGAGTCGGATGGCTAAGGCAAGGCAAAATTTGCCTGATTCAAAAGATGGCATGGCCCGTTAAGGCCATTACTATCAATACGTTACCATTGCGGCGTTACTCTCTTAGGCCTTTCGTAAGGGGAGACGAACGGTTAACTCGGACGATACCTGGTGATGATGGGAAATCTACAGAAAAAAACCAGTTCTGAGGGATGGTCCGCGGGTGATTTCCTGTCAATTCAAGGTAATTGCCGCTTGTCCCCTTCAACTTACGGTTGGTGGCCGGACAACCGTGTGACCGCCGAGAAGTTTGCCCACGTTACGCTTCAGAAGGACATCAACCTCGGGTTGACGACCTTCTGAGAGGCTTCATCTAAACTACTTTTACTTTGCGCGCACTCCTCTCATTCTTGTTTTTGGTGACGTTGGCGGTTGGGGGGTGGTTGGCCTGGGCCCTCCTCTTGCCGGTGGCGCCGGGTGGGCAAAAGTTTGTGATGTTGCGTCCGGGATTCTCTTCGCGGCATATCGCCAACGAACTGAAAGCAGCGGGCGTGATTCGCAGCGCTGATGCTTTCATCCTTTGGCACTATGTCCACGATCAGCGGTCACTGAAAGCCGGCGAATATCTCTTTGACAAGGCGTCGGATGCGCGCGCCATTCATGACCGGCTGGCACGTGGGGACATTTATGTACATACGGTAGTAATCCCCGAAGGTTACAACATGTTTGATATCGCCCAGGCCATGCAGGACGCGGGCTTGGGGACGAAAGATGAATTCCTAAAAGCGGCGCAGACGCAGACCGCGCTGATTGCCGACCTTGCGCCAGATGCGAAGTCGCTTGAGGGATATCTGTTTCCCAATACTTACGAATTCACTCGCACCCAGAGCATGACCGACATGGTCGGGGCGATGGTGAAGCAGTTCCGCCAGGTAGCAAAGGACATCGGACTCAGCACCGACGTGCAAAAAGTTGTGACTATGGCTTCGATCGTGGAAAAGGAAACGGCAGTGCCGGAAGAACGCCCCACGGTGGCGGGAGTTTATTTCAATCGGCTGGCGAAAAAGATCGCGCTGCAAGCCGACCCCAGCGTGATTTACGGCGAGTTGCAAAAAGGAACCTACGGTGGCGCGCTGCATCACGAAGACCTGTTAGCGGATTCGCTCTACAACACCTACAAGCATCCGGGATTGCCGCCCGGGCCGATCGCGAATCCGGGGAAGACATCGCTGCAGGCGGCGATGCATCCGGCGACGACCGATTATTTCTATTTTGTGGCGAACGGAAGCGGGGGACACAAATTCTCGCACGATCTGGATGAGCACAACCGGAATGTGGCGGCTTATCGAAGGATGATGCTGAACCGGTGAGGAAGCCCCTGTTTGACACGCCCCTCCATCGATTTAAATTCAGCAGAGCACTTCAACCGTGAATCCGCCCGGGGCTTCGAAATAAAAGGTCCATGAGTTGTGAATGCGCGCCGGCTTCGCGACTTCGTATCCATCTTCGCGCAAGCGCTGGTTGATCTGATTGACCTGCTCTTCGCTCTCCTGCATAAATCCAATGTGAAAGCCAGCCGGATATTTCGCTTCAGTGGGTTTTGCCCGGAAGAGAGCCAGTAGCATGCCGTGGTTGTCGGACATGAAACTCATGGATTCGCGAGGTTCAAATCCGTCCACGGTTTTCAGGCCGAAGTGCTTTTCCAGAAAATGATGAGCTTCGAGGACGTTGGAGACAGTCAGATTGAGGTGATTCAGTTTCATGACTCCTCACTAGATTCCGGATGGTATCTGCCGGTCGCACATTAAAAAGGTTTCCCAGGGAAGATCTATTCGCGTAGTCTCTACGGTCGATGGGAGACCTAAGGGATTGAACGTATCTAAGAGTGCTCTGGTCACCGGCGCTGGCAGTGGGATCGGGAAGCGCGTTGCGTTAGCGTTGCTGCGAGAAGGGTACTCAGTCGCGTTGGCCGGGCGGCACCCGGAATCGCTCCAACAAGTCGTTGCCGACGCCAAGGAGTTCGGTCCGAATACTTTGGTGGCCCCTACAGACGTGCGCGACGCGTCGTCGGTTCGTCAACTATTTGTCAGGATCAAGGAATCGTTTGGACGGCTCGATTTGTTGTTCAACAATGCCGGGATACCTGCTCCTTCTAAATTATTAGAAGAGTTGACACTCGAGGAGTGGCAATGCGTTGTGAACACCAATTTGACTGGCGCGTTTCTGTGCACACAGGAAGCTTTCAAGATGATGAAGGCGCAGTCGCCGCCAGGCGGGCGAATCATCAACAACGGATCGATTTCGGCGCACAGTCCGCGACCGAACTCCGCGCCCTACACGGCGACCAAGCATGCCATTGCGGGACTTACGAAATCCACCGCGCTTGACGGACGGAAATACAACATCGCGTGCGGGCAGATCGACATTGGAAATGCGTCCACCGCGATGACCGAAGGAATGCCAAAGGGCGTTCCGCAGGGGAACGGGAGCATCGAGGTCGAGCCCACGATGGATCCGGAAGACGTGGCGCGCGCAGTCGTCTATATGACGAGTCTTCCGTTGGATGCGAATGTATTGTCCATGACCGTGATGGCTACGAAGATGCCGTTTGTGGGGCGTGGTTAGGGCCGCCTAAGCTGCAAAGCCACTGATCCGGTTCCGAACGAACGGTTAACCGCGTGAACGCGCTGTCGCCCGGCGAACAAGAGTGTCCGCCCTATATTCGTTCCATCTCTTAATTGCGTTTCCCTGAACCCAATTGCTGATCCTGCAATCTAAAGGGTGCGGACTACTTCTTTCCGAAGTATGTCATCCAAGGTTCTTGTTTCGTAAGTTGTAGATTCTGCGGATTAAATCCTGCTTAGGGATGTTGCCACAGTTGAGACGGGCGGCCCTCGGCGGGATTTCGGACGCTATACTAAATGTTTGGAGTTGGGCCAAATTTCATGCCGCTTTCATCGCGATTTCGTCTGGTTTTTGTCCTTATAGTGATGGTGCCGTTCTGCGGGTGCCTGTTTCATTCCCGCAAAGTCGAGCGGAAGGTGAGCACGGCTCCCCTTAAGTCCGCTACGCAAGCCGAACTGGTCAACTACATTAACGATCAGGCCAAGAAAATCCAGAGCATGCAGGCGACCGTCGACATCGATACTTCGGTGGGCGGTGAACAGAAGGGCAAGATTACCGACTACAAGCAGATTCGTGGTTATGTTCTGGCGCGCAAGCCGGAAATGCTGCGCATGATTGGACTGATGCCGATCGTACGCAACAAGGCGTTCGACATGGTCAGTAACGGATCGATCTTTAAAGTTTGGGTGCCATCGAAGAACCGGTTCGTCGAAGGCCGCAACGACTATGTCGCGCCGAACGCGGAACACTCGCTGGAAAACCTGCGGCCGCAGGCAATCTACGAGGCGATTTTGTTGCAGGAAGTCGATCCGAAGACTGAGATTGCGGTGATGGAGAACGGCTACGAGCAAGTGCTGGACAGCAAGCGGCGTCCGGTGATGCAGCCCGATTACGAAATCATTGTGGTGAAGAAGGGCGATCAGGATTCGCACTATCTTTCGCGGAAAATTATTTTTGGACGCACCGATCTGATGCCGCACCAGCAGCTCATCTACGATCAGAAGGGCAATCTTCAAACCCAGGTCCAATACGCCGACTATAAGGATTTTGACGGGATCACTTTTCCCAACAAGACGGAGATTCAGCGGCCGCAAGAGGAATACGACATCACGCTGACCATCGTGAAGCTGGAGCTGAATCAGAAGCTGGCGGACGAAAAATTCGCGCTGGAGCAACCGCCGGGAGCGACTGTCGTCCACATGGACCAGCCACAAAGTGAGCTAAAAGCGCCACCGCAGCCCTAAAAGAAAAAATTCATGATGAATAAAATGATCGTCGCCAACCTGGCGCACCGGCCGTTGCGGTCGTTGATCAGTATTCTTGCGATTGGGCTGGAAGTCACGATGATTCTGCTCATCGTCGGACTGTCGATGGGCATGCTGAACGACTCGCGGCAACGGCAGGCGGGGATTGGCGCGGATGTGATCGTGACGCCTCCGGGTTCGTCGGCGATGGTGGGAATTACCGGCGCGCCGGCGTCGGTCAAGATTGCCGACATCGTTGCCAAGCTGCCGCACGTGGTGGCTGTGGCTCCGGTGCTGATGCAGCTTTCGACGGCGGGAAATGTTGAATTGATTTATGGCGTTGATCTCAAGAGCTACGACCTGGTTACCGGAGGGTTCCGTTATTTGTCAGGCGGTCCTTTCCAGGGTCCGGACGACGCACTGGTGGACGACATCTACGCGCGCTCGCATAACGTTAAATTGGGCGACAAGATTGAGATTCTGAATCATGATTTCCATGTGGCAGGAATCGTCGAGCATGGGATGGGCGCGCGGAAGTTTGCCCCGATTGGGACCTTGCAAGATCTGAACGGATCGCAGGGAAAGGCCTCGGCGTTTTACGCCAAGCTGGATGATCCCTCTAACGCCTCCACGGTCGTAGATGAAATCAAGAATGTACCGGGGATGAATACTTATGTCGTGCGCTCGATGCGGGAGTGGCTTTCGTTAATGACACCGAGCAATACGCCTGGTCTTTCCAGTTTTATCAATGTGGTGGTGGGAATTTCGATGATCATCGGCTTCATGGTCATCTTTCAGGCGATGTATACCGCGGTAATGGAACGCACCCGCGAGATCGGAATCCTGAAGTCGATCGGCGCGTCGAAGTTTTACATCATGAACGTGATCTTGCGCGAGAGCACGCTGCTGTCGATCTGCGGAATTATTGTTGGTGTGGGCTTCAGCGAGTTGGCGCGGCTGGTAATTCTGCGGCGGTTTTTCCCGTCGCTTCCGATTGAGATCAGCGGCGGGTGGATTGCGCGCGCGATGATTATCGCTGTCGTAGGAGCGTTGCTGGGGGCGATTTATCCCGCGTTCAAGGCGGCGCGCAAGGATCCGATTGAGGCGCTGGCGTACGAGTAGTCTCGCCACGGATTTCCGCGTGCTCACGCTGATTGAGACGGTTGGTGCCCACGCTGCGCACCATCCCGGCCGGCCGGTAACTAGCTCAAGCCTATTTTCTTTATTAGCTGTTGGAATTGCGGATCATTTCGCAGGGAATCGAATCCGGCCTCAACCTGCAGAAATGCCAGTCCGCTGTCCCGCTCCTCGTAAGCCATTTCCAGCCAATGGTAGGCTTCTGCTTTTTTTCCCAGCCGCAAATAATCTTCGGCGATCACCAAGGCTGGCACGTATTTGCCCTGCGCTTTCATATCCAGATCGCGTCGCGCGTCGAACTGAGTGACGCCAGGGTAGGCCGCTTTCTTGTAGGCGAGATCGATTTCGACCGCCTCGGAATCATGTCCTTTTAGTACTTCTATCTTTTTCAATTGCTCCATCGCGTCGCGAAGCAGGCCCTTGTGCTCATAAATCGTCGCAAGGTGACCGTAAGTCCCGCAGAAGTTTGGATCCAGTTCCATCGTCTTTTGAAACTGACGGTAGGCCGCGTCGTAGTTTCGTTGCCACTCCTGGATCTCACCTACACCAAGACTGATGATCACCGACAGCGGGTCAAGATCTTGCGCGATCTTTATTTCGCGCTCGGCTTCGGGAAAACGCCGCATGGAGACTAGATACATCGAGTACCAGTGATGCGTATGATCATGCCTGCGGGGAGCGGCAAACCGACGCCGTTCATTACCTCGTCCGACAACCAGAGCAACGGACAAATATCGGCTGACGGAAAATGGGCGGCTTACGCTTCTGACGAGTCGGGCAACTGGGAAATCTACGTGACTTCGTTTCCTTGGCGCGACAGGGAAGTGGCAGGTCTCGCGCGGCGGCGGAACCGAACCGCGCTGGCGCGGCGACGGCAAAGAGATCTTTTACATTGGGCCCAACGGCATGTTGATGGGAGTTTCGGTCAGCAGCGAAAATAGCTTTTCGACTAGCGCGCCAGCCCCGTTGTTCCAGATTCACGGACGCGCGCCGATTTCGAGCACCGACGTGTTTACTTACGACGTGACCAAAGATGGGCAGAGGTTCTTGGTGAACCGTTATGTACCGCCGGAGCAGGCCGCGCCGTTGACGGTTCTGCTGAATGCGGGACAGTAGAGACCTAGCGGAGCTACGTCTCTCACCACGAACGCTGGTGATTTTGGGTGGCGCAGTCGCTTCAGCGCTGCGATTAGGTGGCTCCGAACATGCCCGGCTTCAGCCGCCGGGGTGCCTGCAGGAGTGGCAGTTGCGCCTCATCGGCGCCATATCAATTTTCTGATTTCCTGCCACAGCGCTAAAGCGACTGCTCCACCCAAAATCGGAACGGAATTCGCGATTCGCGAATAGCGAATATATTTTGAAATCAAAACCTTGAATCGCGGCAACTTCACTGGACGGCTGACATTTAACCCGTCCAAGGCTTGCCTGACGGGGCAAGCCCCATCGCCACATAACTCGCACGTAATATAATTCCCTCCATTCATGGCTCTTAAAGCCGGTTCCAAGCTAGGTCCTTACGAAATTGTCGGGTTGTTGGGTGCGGGGGGAATGGGTGAGGTGTATCGCGCCCGCGACTCGCGGCTTAAACGGGAAGTGGCGGTCAAGGTCCTGCCGCAAGCCATTTCCGCTGAGGCTGATCGTCTGCACCGCTTCGAGCAGGAAGCTCTTGCCACCGCGGCGCTGAACCATCCCAACATTCTTGCGGTGTTCGATATAGGAGTAGCGGATGGCTCGCCTTACGCTGTGTCTGAACTGCTTGAGGGCGAGACCCTTCGCGACCGTCTGCGCTGCGGGGCAATTCCGGTACGTAAGGCGCTGGATTACGCGCTGCAAATTACTCGCGGCTTGGCGGCGGCGCACGAAAAGGGAATCGTCCATCGCGATCTTAAGCCCGACAATCTCTTTATCACGAAGGACGGACGCCTCAAGATTCTCGATTTCGGCCTGGCGAAACTTACGCAGGCGGATTCGAGTGAACACACCGCGATGGCGACAGCCACTCACCACACCGAAGCGGGCATGGTCTTGGGGACCGCGGGCTACATGTCGCCCGAGCAGGTGCGTGGCGTGGCGGTGGATGCACGCTCCGACATTTTTGCTTTCG
>DATBAT010000417.1:0-4313 GCA_036271375.1 Terriglobales bacterium | reverse complement strand
ATTTTGTCGAAAAACACAATGTCGCTTGGCGGGTAGATCTGGCGACTGAAGATGGCGCTAACCCTTTGATGGAACCCAAGTTTCCATGGGAGAGCGCGGCAGTCTTCAGTCACGGCACGGTAATGGTCGATCCGATCGATGGACTGTGGAAAGCCTGGTACATTTCGGCGGCCCAGACGCACCTACAGTCCTCGGCGGAACGCCGGTTGTGCTACGCAGAATCGGAAGATGGCCTGAAATGGACGCGGCCCAAGCTCGACATTTGTTCATATCCGGGATTTCCGCGAACGAATATCTTGTTGGACGTTAAGTCGGGCGGCTCCGCGCAACACGCTTCAGTGATTATTCATCCCGATGCTCCCCCGGATGAACGCTACGAAATGTTTGTGATCCGGCTGCCCGGCTGGGAACATCCGTACAAAGTGGTTGAGGGATTCGAACTACCGGAGGGAAGCGCGACCCATGCGGGCGGTAAAGGAGAATTCAAACCTGGATATTTCCGCTATCGTTCACGGGATGGAAAGAAATGGATTCCCTGGGAGGTCGTAAATCTAGAGACTTCAGACAGCGGTTGGATCACGCAACAGGAAGACGGTTCCTATCTTGCTTATCACAAAGCAGTCATTCCCTCTCTTCCGGGAGGAATCATTCCGTACGATATCGCCGCCGGGGCGTGCCGCATCATGGTGCGGCGCACAAGCAAAGATGGAACGGACTGGAGCCAATCCGAACCCGTTGTAACGCCGGATTGGCAAGATCCGCAAGACACCCAGTTCATGGAATTGACCCACCTTCCGCAACACGGAGGAATGGTTGGGCTGGTCACGGTTTACCACGTGCTGAACCAAACCATTGATGTGCAGTTCGCTGGAAGCCGAGATGGCAAGAACTGGTGGCGTCCAGATCGCCGTGCTTGCCTTCCGCTGCGCTCCCTTGGCGATCTGGGCGGAGGCATGATTTGGCCGATGCACCCCATGATTCAACACAAAGGCCGTGTCTACCTCTACTACTCAGGTTGCGAAGGACTGCACAACGACTACCACAGCACTGATCCGGTAGAACGCATGCAGGGTGCAAAGTTTCCGCGCTGGCCACACTACTGGGAGCCGCTGGTTCTTGGAAAAGACGTGTACAGCCCGGTGCGCGGCGTCCTTTGGTTTTACGGTTCGCTCTGCCGCGCCTCCTGGGAAGAGGGACGGCTTTGGGCACTGGTCACGGCGACAGGCGGCGGACGCGAAGGTACTGCCGTCACACGCAAGCTGGATACTGACGGAAAGCAAGTGACGGTCAACGTGGCCACAATCAAAGAAGGAACCCTGACTGCCGAACTGTTGAAAAACGGAAAACCTATCAGAGGATTCTCTCGCTCCGATTGCACGCCGATTCGAGGCGATCATCGCGCAGCCCCGCTTCACTGGAAGGGCGGTACCCGTTGTCCGTCTGGCGATCTGCAAATTCGGTTCTATTTACAGCGCGCCAAGTTTTATGGATTTGATCTCTAAAGCGGATCTGAATTCCGCGCCCGGGTTCTTAAATGGAGATTTCATGACGGTCGATTTCAAACATTTCGATTCTGAAGGATATTTTCTCGCCCGGAACCTGCTCGACCTCGAGAAAGACCTTAAGCTGGTTAAGGCAGAGTATGCTGCACTGCTCGATTTACTGGCGCAGCAGTGGTTCGACGAAGGGAAAATATCCTCGCTTTACAAAGACCTTACCTTCGGGCAACGGTTCTGCCAACTCACCGCCGACGGCATGGACTGCCTAAGTTACTTCGACATCACTCTTCCGTCGAAAACAACGGCCGATACACCCATCCATCTCGGTCCGGCGGTTTTCAATTTACTGAGAAATCCAAGAGTTCTCGACGTGATCGAAGCGTTAATCGGTGGAGAAATCTATTCCAATCCCGTGCAGCACATTCGTATTAAGCCCCCTCAAACTGTTGTCCCGCAGTTGCTACTCAATGGTCTGACAGCAGCCGTAGGCTGGCATCAGGATATGGGAGTAGTAAGTGCCGAAGCCGACGATACGACCATGATCTCAGTCTGGATTGCAGTTATGGATGCGACGACAGAAAACGGTTGTTTGCAGGTCGTTCCCGGCAGCCACAAAGGCGAGCTAGTCGTCCACTGCAACTACGACGACAACAAGCGAAAGTATCACCAGATTAATATCCCGGATAAACTTGTAGGTGCCAATCACCTCGCTTTGCCGATGAAGGCTGGAGATGTGCTCTTCTTCCACAAGAAACTCATGCACTCTTCCTTGCCCAACACCAGCGCCGACATTCGTTGGAGTTTCGATCTACGCTACAACCCAATTGGCCAGCCCTCTGGACGGGCGTGGCTTCCGGGTTTCATCGCGCGAAGTAAATCACATCCGGAAACCGAACTTACGAATCCTGCCACGTGGGCGGATCGATGGAGGCAAGCGCGCAGTCAGCTCGCCTCCGGGGAGGGCATGCAGCCTTCTACACGCTGGGATTCATCTCATCCGCTCTGCGCTTGAGATTGCACACCGTTCACTAATTGCTTCAACCGACACTCGGCGCTAATCGGTTTTCCTGCCTGAATGTCGGCCTCGGTGAAACGCGCTAAGAGGATTTCCCTGGCTTTCGTGCGTTCTCGATCGTAGATCACGTAAATCAATCCTTCGGAAGTTTCGATCCCATCTGGATACGAAACATCCTCTCGCTCATCGAGCAACAGGTGGCCGTACCAGATCTTGCCGTCGTCATCTGAAAGGCTCGCCGTCAGATTGTTACGTCCTTTAAATTGGTGGTGGTTGACCATCAGTAAGCGCCCTGAACGTAAGCGTCGGATGAAAAAGCGCGAGCACGGCCCTTCAAGAATGTCTCCCTTTGTGGCTATCCAGGTTTTTCCACCGTCCTGCGATATCGCTTCACCAATTCCCGAGTATGTTCTCACCAGCATCCATAGTGTTCCTTCCTGGTGCTCAACGATCATGTGTTCGTCGAACTGGCGGTTCGTCACGTCTGCCTGCCCTAGCAGTTGCCAGGTGTCGCCCTTATCTGCCGAAGAGTACACGCTGGAAAAGCGCAGGTCCTTCATGTCGTCGCGGACCACGAAGGTGGGAAGAACCACGCTCCAAATGCAGACCGAAGCTAGCCAAGACCCGTCTTTGCGCACCAACGGCTTGTTCATCATGATGCCGTCACAGATTCGCTTGGGGTTCGTCCACTTCATAGTAGCCGACGAAGAGTCCAGACAGCGGCTTGCCCATACGCCGATCCGGCCATCAAATAGTCCGTAGCTCTGCGACCAGAACCACCACAAGGTCCCGTCCGGATCGTGCCACAACACGGGATCAAAAGATCTGACCGGATAGGGCGGAGCCACGACCGCCAAAGGATTGGACCAACTGTGTCCATCATCTTCGCTGCTGACCAATAGGATATAGTTGGCCGGACCCTCATTGTCACCTCCGCTATACCAGGTAGCGAGCAGACGTCCGCTCGATGCGCGCTCGATCCCGGGGATGCCCTGCCACTTGCGGAACCGCGCAGAATATTTGGCGCGCGGACGCGTATTCACCAACGTAGGTTGAAGTGAAAGATCTTCTAGTGCCATGCTCGTCTAGCCTTTGAATTCGAAACCGTATAAAAAGACGCGCTTCAGGTAAAACTTCGCTTTCACCGCTCGCTTCGGAGCCGTCTTGCCGCCTTTCCAACTGGCTTGCAGCGCACGATGATCTCCTTTTAAGAATGAGCTGTCTTGCCGGGTGAATCCAGAAATTGGCTTGTCATCAGAATCCAAGAGTTCGACTTGCAGATTACCTTCGTCGAATCCCGCTATCGATGATTTCTTCGCGGGACGCGTGACGATGTTCACCCACAGTTCTTTGCCGGAGAGAGGTTGAGCTTTGGTCACTGCCGTGCCGATGGTAGGCCCTCCGGCCGAACTGATAAGTGCATACATCCGGTCGTAACTCCACGAGGCGCGGCAGAGCGCGGTGTTGAAGGGAAGAAAGTGGCCGCCATCATCAATAACCGTTTGTAAATAGGCGACCGGTTTCGAGGGGGCGAGGCTGTCCGAGATTTGCCGGTGCGTACCTTCGGAAGCTCCGTAATACATGTAGAGCCTGCCATTTTCGACGATCAAGTTTTGGCTCTGCCACATCATGCCGCCGCCGTAGTCGCCAAGCGGCGCGTTGTCGAGAACCGGACGCCGATCTGGAAACCACCAATGACTTCCGTCGTGGGATGCGGCAACCCGAATATCTTGCGTCTGAGAAAGCGGGTGATACATGGTGACGGTCGCGAGAAATCCGCCCGGGACAGTGACAGGAAC
>DATBAT010000416.1:0-9156 GCA_036271375.1 Terriglobales bacterium | reverse complement strand
CCATGATGGCGGCGATGCAGGTGTTGAAGTGCCAGCGACCCTGGAAGTCGTCGGTGACGCGCTTGATGGTTTGGTGCATTTTGCGCTGGATGTGGCGGGCGTGCTGCGATGCCGCACTCTCAGTTGCTGAGGATGCGTTGGCGTTTCTTAAAACGTAGCGGTACACGCGACCGAGGAAGCGCTGGATGCCTTCGATGCCCATGTCCTGCCAGTCGAGATCGCGGTCCGGCGGGGCGGCGAAAAGGGTATACATGCGCGCGGCGTCGGCGCCGTAGCGGACCACCATTTCATCGGGCGAGACTACGTTGCCCAAACTCTTCGACATCTTGGCGCCGCCCTTGATCACCATTCCCTGGGTGAAGAGGTGTTCGGCGGGTTCGTCGTTTTTTACCAGTCCCATGTCACGCATGAATTTTGTCCAGAAGCGCGAGTAGATCAGGTGAAGGATGGCGTGCTCGACACCGCCGATGTATTGGTCGATGGGAAACCAGTAAGCGACGGTTTTGGAATCGAACGGAGCTTTATCGTTGTGCGCGTCGGTGTAGCGGTAGAAATACCAGGACGAGTCGACGAAGGTGTCCATGGTGTCGGTCTCGCGGCGCGCGGGGCCGCCGCACTTGGGGCAGGTAGTGTGGACGAAGCCGGGCAGGCGGCTTAGCGGCGAACCGCCGGTCAGGGTGATGTCGACGTTGTCGGGCAAGAGCACCGGCAAATCTTTTTCGGCGACGGGGACGATACCGTCCCGCTCGCAGTAGACCATCGGGATTGGAGTTCCCCAATAGCGCTGGCGGGAGATTCCCCAATCTTTCAAGCGGTAAGTGACGGTGGCTTTGCCGAAGCCGCTTTTCTCTGCGTGGGCGGCCATCTGGTTGATGGCTTCCGCGCTGGAGAGTCCCGAAAATGGGCCGGAGTTGACCAGCGCACCTTCTTCGCCGGGGAAGGGAAGTTCATCATCGCCATTGGCGGACACGATCACCGGGCGAATGTCGATGCCATATTTTTTCGCGAACTCGTAGTCGCGCTCGTCATGCGCGGGCACGCTCATGATTGCGCCGGTGCCGTAGTCCATGAGGATGTAGTTGGCCACCCAGATTGGAACCCGCTCGCCGTTGTAGGGATTGATGGCGAAGTGTCCGGTGTCGACTCCGTGCTTTTCAATCTCGCCGATGTCGCCGGCTTCTTTGGCTTTGCGTTGCTCGGCGATCATGTGCGCGACCTGGTCACGCAACTTAGAGTTCGTCTTGGTGAACCCCGCTACCAGAGGATGCTCGGGCGCAAGCTGCACCGAGGTTGCGCCGTAGATGGTGTCGACACGGGTGGTGAAGACGGTGATGGTCGCTGCGGCCGGGCTGTCGAGCTTGAAGTCGACCATGGTGCCTTCGCTACGGCCGATCCAGTTGCGCTGCATGGTGCGAACTTTTTCCGGCCAGCCGTCCAGCTTTTCGAGATCGCGGAGAAGTTCGTCCGAGTATGTCGTGGTGCGCAGGAACCATTGCTCCAGGTCGCGCATTTCGACGCGCGTGTCTTCGTGGCGCCAGCAGCATCCACCGACTACTTGTTCGTTTGCCAATACGGTCGCGCACTTCGGGCACCAGTTCACCCGGCTCTTTTTGCGGTAGGCGAGTCCCTTCTCGAAGAGCTTGATGAAGAACCACTGGTTCCATTTGTAGTACGCGGGCAGGCAGGTGGTGACTTCTCGCGACCAGTCGTAGGCGAAGCCCAACCTCTTCATCTGCGCCTTCATGGCGCCAATGTTACGCAGGGTCCATTCACGCGGCGGTGTGTTGTTGGAGATGGCCGCGTTTTCGGCAGGTAAGCCGAAAGAGTCCCAGCCCATGGGGTGAAGCACGTTGTAGCCGTTCATCCACATGTAGCGGGCAAGCGCGTCGCCGATGGCGTAGTTACGCACGTGGCCCATATGCAGCGCGCCGGAAGGATAAGGCAGCATTTCGAGCACGTAGTATTTTTGCTTCGAGGAGTCGGGCTCGGCGGCGTAGAGCTGGGCATTAGACTGCCAGATTTCGAACCATTTGGACTCTACGCGCTGGGCGTCGTATCGGTCGTCGGGACGTTCGGTAGTGCGGATTTCCTCTGACATAAGTGGGTGTAACTACGATTTTACATGGGTAGAGACGTTGCTCCGCAACGTCTCGGCGGATGGATGTATCTCGGACGGAGAGACGTAGCGGAGCTACGTCTCTACCCGACTTGATTGGTCAGTACCCCAATTGGAGGGATGGTGATTTTGATTTCGTCGCCTTTGTGCAGCGTAAACGAATCGGGAGGAACCACGCCAGTCCCCGTCAGCAGGAAGCATCCTTGCGGGAAGCTGCTGCTGCGGTAAAGATATTCGACCAGTTGCTTCGGGTCGCGCTTCAATTCTTTCAGGCTGGTGGATCCGGAGAATTCGATTTTTCCTCCGCGCAGAATCTCTATCTCTATGGCGGTTGTGCTGGGAAGTGGTGCGTCTGCCAATAGAAGACACGGACCCAGCGCGCAAGCACGGTCATAGACTTTGGCTTGGGGAAGGTAGAGAGGGTTCTCTCCCTCAATGTCGCGGGAACTCATGTCGTTGCCGATGGTGTATCCCGCGATATGGCCGCTGGGCGTGACGTAGAGAGTCAGTTCAGGCTCGGGGACCGACCACTTTGCGTCGGCGCGTATGGCAACCTTGCCGCCGGGACCAACTACTTTGCTACCTGTCGATTTGAAGAAAAGTTCGGGACGTTCGGCGGCATAGACGCGATCATAGAAGGTGCCGCCGCCAGCGTCTTTCGATTCCTGCATGCGGGCATCGCGGCTGCGGTAGTAGGTGACTCCGGCGGCCCAAACTTCCTGGCTAACGATGGGCGGCAGAATGTCTTCTGCCTTGGGCGGAGTCACCATGGGGGCATCGTTGACCAGGCTTTTGACATGCGCAAGAAGGTCGTCGCGGGCGATTAGGTCGTCCCACGAAGTCGTGGGGATGGAATAAAAACTGTCGTTGTCGGAGGCGAAGATGCCGAGGCGAGTTCGGTAGAGTTTCATCTGGGAAATCGGTCTTCCAAGATGGCAGATTTATTGCGGCGTGGCAATGGCGAGCATGGAAATTCCCGACCAGCCCATGAGGCGGAAGAAGGAAGAGCAGAAAAATCCCGGTACACATTTCAATCGTCGCACCACCACTTCGCGCTTGAGGCGGCGCAGCGGGCCGCCAATGTTGGCATCGGCCAAGCGGTCAGGCATTTGGTCGCGCCACGAATGCCACAATCCGCGAATCGAAACCGAGGCCGTCTCCAGCGCGATCGGCTTCGAGTAGCTGACTTCAAGCTTTGCATAACCGGCGAGCGACAACGCGCGCATCAGGCTATAGGGGTTCCAGCGAGTCAAATGGTTAGGAGGGAAGTCGGCGAGATCGCGGTGCTTGCCGGCTTTCGTCCATCGGCGGGGACTGGGCACGGTGACGATCAGTTGCGCCTGCGGAAAACGCCGCTTGATTTGCTGAAGAAACTTGACCGGATCGGGCAGATGCTCCAACACTTCGAAAACGGTGACAACTTGCGGAGACCATTCTTGCGGCGCCGATTCCACCGAACCGCACACCACGTCGTAACCTTTTTCGCGCAACGCTCGCACCGGCTCCGACCCGATCTCGACCCCGTTTACTTCGAAGCCTAGTTGCTTAGCGCGAATCAGAAACCATCCCGGGCCGCAGCCGACATCGAGAATGGTCGCATCGCCGCGATTCGATTTGAGCCAGACCAGCGCTTCGATCTGCGCCGAGAACAGCATCCATCGGGCCTCGGCGAGGTTGGGACTTGCGTCGCGCAACCACTGAACACTGGGCACGTAGAACCCTGATTCCGCTCCGCTCTTGTAGGCTTCGTCATAACTGGCCTTCTCATATTCCATGGGATCGCAGAATTCGAGCGTACATTCCGAACAGCGGAGCACGGTGAATTCTCCGAAATGATCGACACAGGAGTAGTGCTGGCATTGGCAGACTGGACAGGACGGCATACAGGTGATGCGCAGAGAGTATCAGGCCAGCAGAGATTTGGAGACTTACGTTTGGACGTAGCTTCAGCGGTCGATACCAGACGCCACTAAGATTTCCGCACTAATGCCTTTAACGCTTCCACATTCCGCCGATCATCCCCCGGCTCATCAATCGGCGTCTCCGCGATGAACGCGGCGTGCTTCAGTCTCGGATCGTTAAGCAGACGCCGAAATGGCTCCAGACCGATGGTTCCTTTCCCTACGTGCTGATGGCGGTCGAGCTTCGATCCGCAGGCCGCTTTGGCGTCGTTGCAGTGCCATACGCGTACAGTCTTCAGGCCAATGATGCGATCCAAATCTTCGAGCGTCTTCGTCATTCCGGACTCGCTGACGATGTCGTATCCCGCGACGTGGGTGTGGCAGGTATCGATGCAAGCACCCACCGGGATTACTCCCGACAGATGATCGATGACTTCGGCGACCTGCTCGAAGCTGCCGCCGAGGGAATACTCCGCGCCGGCGCTGTTTTCAATCAGGACGGTGAGATTTTGTTTTGGAAGGTCCAGACCACTGGCCGCGGCGGCGATGGCAGCCGAAGTTTGCAGTAGGCCGCGCTTGCGTTCAGCACCACGGAACGAGCCGGGATGGAGCACAAGATAGTCGGCGCACAGCGCCAGAGCCCGTTCGAGTTCCGCGCGAAAGGCTTCAATCGATTTCTTCAGGAACGAGTCGGTCACACTGGCCATATTCACCAGGTAGTTGGTATGGATGACCAGCGGCTTCAGATTGTAGGCCTCACGTAGCCGGGCCATCTGCTCACACTGAACCGGCTGCAACTCATAAGGCACCCACTGCCGCGGACTCGAAGAGAAAATCTGAAAAGTATTGCAGCCCAGCCGGTATGCGCGCTCGGCGGCGTTGGCGACGCCTCCGGCACCCGAGGTGTGAATGCCGATGCGCTTGGAAGTCAGCTCCGGCGGTTTTTTCGGCGGTGGCTGTTTGAGAATGTCCTGTTCCTTCGCCATGGAACGAGACTTGGGCCGGTAAGCGTAGCGGGGCATGGCATGAGTATAAGCAGAACTTCGGCCACGGATTTTCACGGATAAAACTCTTCAAGAGTTTCGGGTGCTTAAGCCGATGTTTACCGCGATTCGAACGTCAAGGTAAACTGATGAATTGCGAGGTAAAGCATGTTAGTCGTCATGAAGGCGAACGCGACCGAGGAGCAGGTGCGCGTGGTCTGCGAGAAGATCGAGTCGCTGGGCTATCGCGCCCATGCCATGCCGGGCGCCGAACGTACCGCCGTCGGCATTACCGGCAACAAGGGTGTTGTTGAAGCCGGTTCGCTCGACGAGTTGCCAGGTGTGCAGGAACTGATCCGGGTCACCAAGCCTTATAAGTTGGTGAGCCGCGACATTAAGCCGGACACCAGTGTTATTCGATTTCCTGGAAGTGATGCGACCATCGGCGGCAAGAGTCTTGCCATTATGGCCGGGCCTTGTTCGATCGAAAGCCATGAGCAGGCCTTCGCTGTCGCCGAGCGCGTGAGCCGGGCTGGAGCGCAGTTTTTTCGCGGAGGCGCTTACAAGCCCCGCACTTCGCCTTATTCATTTCAGGGCTTGGGCGAAGAAGGACTGCGCATTATGGCGGAGGTCCGCGATCGCTTCGGAATGCGGGTCATCACCGAGGCCATCGATAACGAGTCCATGGACCTGGTCGAGAAATATGCCGACATCATCCAGATCGGTGCGCGCAACATGCAGAATTATTCTCTGCTCAAGCGTGCGGGACGCGCGAAGATTCCTGTGATGGTCAAGCGTGGCATGTCGGCGACGCTCGAAGAATTCCTGATGGCTGCCGAGTACGTGATGAGCGAGGGCAACTACAACGTGTTGTTGTGCGAGCGCGGTATCCGCACATTTGCCGACCACACGCGTAACACTCTGGACCTGAGCGTGATCCCTGCCGTGCAGCGGCTCAGCCATCTGCCGATTGTGGTTGATCCCAGCCAGGGCACGGGCAAGCGCAACAAAGTTACTCCGCTGTCGCGCGGCGCGATTGCGGTGGGCGCGGACGGGCTAATCATCGAAGTGCATCACCAGCCGGATAAAGCATTGTCGGATGGCGCGCAGTCGATCTTCCCCGATCAGTTCGATGAATTGATGACGCAGATTCGGATGATTGCGCCGGTGGTGGGACGGACGGTGCCGGGAATCGGGGTGCCGGTGGGCGAGATGGAGCTTGCGGGAACGGGAATTCGTCCGGCGGTTTAGTTTGCTGTGGAAGCGTGCACCTTCAGGCGGACGACATGGAGATCACACGCGCTTTAGCGTCTGCACTCGCGGACGCTAAAGCGCGTTTTCATCTTTGAACATTTGATCATGGTGCTGAAGCGCCATGCTTCCGCGGTGGTGCTGGCGTTGAGAATGCGGGAATGGTTCTGCCTGCTCCTGATGACATCCCGTCTGTTAATCTTTCTCTTTCGCATATCTTGAAAAAAATACTCTTCATCGTCGTCCTCGTGCCGGTCGTACTGGCCTTCGGCTGGTGGTATTTCGAGGTGCGGCCCCTGCCCAATTACGGGCCCGCCTACCGCGAGTACGCCTACGTCACCAACGGCAAGAGCAATACCGTCAGCGTCATCGATCTGCGAACATTCGAACCCGCGAAAACCATACCCGTCGGGGGCAATCCCACAGGTATCGCTGCCAACCACAAGAAGAACGAAGTTTATGTGGTGAACACCGCGACCGATAACGTTAGCGTGATTGACGCGGAGCGCAATCAAGTTGTGGCGACAATCGGCGTGCATGACGGGCCGTATTTCATCAGCGTGGCGGACGATGGCAAGCACGCGTACGTTGCTAATTCGAAATCGAACAATGTTTCGGTCATTGATCTGGAGAAGCGCGTTGTCCTGGGAAATGTTCGCGTGGGCAGCGCGCCCGGAGTCGCCGCGGTTACGCCCGATGGCAAGACAGTGGTAGTCAGCAACCACGGCGACAAAACGGTTTCACTGCTCGACGCGGCGCAACTCCGCGTGCGGACTACGATTTCTGCCTGCGCCCAGCCCACTGACATCGTCATTCTTCCCGACAACAGCAAGGCGTTTGTGGCTTGCTCGGGCGCTGGGCAGGTGGCGTCCATCGATTTGAAGACCGACAAGCTGCTGGCGTTACTCGATGTGGGAACTACTCCGGTGCAGTTGGCGTTGAAGCCCGACGGCGGTGAATTGGCAGTTTCTAATTTCGGTTCCGACAACATTTCCATCATCGAGACCACCACTGATGAAGTTGGCGCTACCTATTTGATCGGCGATGGTCCTTCCCACGCGCTGGTTTCCGCCGACAACTCCCGGCTTTACGTTAGCAACTTCAATTCGAATACGGTGGCAGTTTACGACATCGACTCAGGGAAGGTGATCGGTCCGGCGCTGCCCGCGGGAAGACACCCGGATGGATTGGCGCTCTCGCAGAGCCAGAATTACTTGCTGGTGCTGAATTCGGAAAGCGGGGACGTGACTGTAATCCAGAAGCGCACCCCGAAAAAGAAATTTGAGCGCGGGGAATATTCGCTGCTGACCATGATCCCGGTAGGAATTCAACCCAATGCGGTGGTGGTGAAGGCGTTTGTCGTGGGGCCGCGCGTGGCAAATTAATAACGCCGGTCTAGATCCTCTTCGTTTTTCATTTCTTGCTCCGGCGGATAGAATGCTCGCTGCTCGGAGGCGCCCATGTTCAAGCTGTATCTGTGCATCCTGCTCTCGTTCACTTGTACTGCCCTCGCACAACTTCCCCCAGCTAACTACGATGAATCCAAAGTTGGCTCTTACACGCTGCCCGACCCGCTTGTGTTCAACAACGGCAAGCCGGTGAAGACTGCGAAAGACTGGACGAAGCGCCGCGCCGAAATTCTGGAGCAGTTTGCGACCAACATGTTTGGGCATAGTCCCAAGCCGCGGCCTGTGCGTTTCGAAGTGGTGGATAAAGATAAGGAGGCGCTCGATGGCAAAGCGCTTCGAACGCAGGTAACGATTTATTTCTCCGACAAGAATGACGGGCCGAAGGAGAAGCTGCTGATTTACATTCCCACCGGCGTGAAGAAGCCGGTACCGGTTTTCCTGACGTTGAATTTTTTGGGGAACCAATCGGTGGTCAACGACCCGGGCGTGAAGCTGCCGATGGTTTGGGATTACAAGTCCCACGAGCAAAGGCTCGCGACCGAAGACTCGCGTGGAAAGAACCAGGAATTTCAGGTCGAGAAAACTTTACAGCATGGATACGGCTTCGCGACGATTACCTACCAGGACATTGAGCCAGATTTTAAAGGCGGGTTGCCGCATGGGATTCGCCCTTTGTTTTACAAACCGGGGCAGACCGAGCCTGCCGCCGATGACTGGGGCGCGATCGGCGCATGGGCATATGGGCTTAGCCGTGCGATGGATTATCTTGAGAAAGACAAGAATGTTGATGCCAAACGCGTTGCCATCATGGGGCATTCGCGTTTAGGCAAGACGGCGCTGTGGGCGGGCGCCATGGACACTCGCTTCGCCATGGTGATTTCGAATTGCTCGGGTGAGGGTGGGGCGTCGCTTTCGAGGCGTGATTACGGAGAGACGATTCACAACCTGGAGGATTCGTTCCCATACTGGTTCGACGGCAACTACCAAAAGTTCGATGGACACGCCGATCATCTGCCGGTCGATGCTCATGAGTTGATTGCGTTAGTTGCGCCGCGTCCGGTTTACATCACGGCGGCGGAGGACGATCAGTGGGCAGATCCGAAAGGAATGTTTCTGGCTTGTTCGGCTGCCGGGCCGGTCTACAAACTTTTAGGGGCGCAGGGTCTGGATACCGTTCAGATGCCGCCACTGAATCAGCCGATCATGCATACGATCGCGTTCCATGTGCGCGACGGGAAGCATGAAGTAACAGCGTACGACTGGGAGCAGTTTCTGGCGTTCGCGGATAAGCAGTTGAGGTAGGTGGTGCGGAGACGCTGCGAAGCAACGTCTCTACGGCGAAATTACGCCTGGGTGCCGTGGCACTTCTTGTACTTCTTGCCTGAGCCGCAGGGGCAAGGATCGTTGCGGCCGATTTTTTCTCCGCGTACTACCTGCTGAACTGGCTGCTGCTCGCCGCCTCCGGCCATGCGGGCTTGTTCCAACTCGCGCCTCTT
>DATBAT010000415.1:0-3448 GCA_036271375.1 Terriglobales bacterium | reverse complement strand
TTGACGTTGAAATCAAGGAATTGCCGCAAGTGACGGCTTCGGTCACGATCGATGTATCCCCGATCTACCCAGACTGCACCGGCGGACATGAGTTCAACGTGAGAACTACGAGATGAGCGAGTAGGTCCCGGTAAACGCCGTAACCGGAGAAGTGGATTCCCGGCCCAAAAGCATCCGTCCGGTTACCCGACTTACTAAGCACCGGCAACCCTTGGTAGATGCGTCGCGGACTTTCGAGAGAAGTATCCAAAGTGGATGGCACTGGCGTGCGCGGCAGGATCCCGAGATTTCTCGGTGTCCAGAGATTTCACGGTGGAAGCGTAGACACGAAGGCCATCCGGTCTGGAATTTAAGAGCCCACGTAAACAAGAGGTGACAGAACGTGATCTGGCCAATCAGATCGGATCGCGGTACCGGCGCAGACGAATGGCTGCCGCAAGGAACGCCGCAGCGATCGCGAATCCAATCCACAAGCCAGGACTTAACAAAAGATGGCCAAAGCTGAAGTGCTCCAGCATATCCATGGACCGGTCCATGGGCTGGCGGGCCGAGGCAGACGCGATGTTTTCCGGGGCGCCTGCGAATCGGTACAACAGCTTGGCACCGAAATACGTAGTGCCGAAGGTCATCCTCTCAACGATCCCAACGGCGAGCGGCGGCAAGATGGCCCAAAGAAACGGAGTGCGCCGCGCCCAGGCGGACACCAGCAGCAGCCAGCAGTAGAAGGGAGCGTACCAGAACCCGTGAAAGGCAACGAGGTGCTCGAACAAACCCAGCGACATCTGAAACAGCGGCACATGACCCCAAAGCATCGCAACGCCGAAACCGCTTCCCGTGAGTACGGCAGTGCTCCACAGCAGCATGATAAATTGCGTGACGACGGTGATCGCGAAAGTGAAGAGCGGAAGGACCACCACTGGAATGCTGGCTTTTGCCAGCACGGTAATAAGGTCGGAAACTGGCAAAGACTTCCAGAACAGGATGCTGCGATCGCGGCGTTCGCCGTGCAGCGCGTCCAGGCAGTAGAACGCCGCGACGACCAAAAAGGTGGCCATCAGTGCAAGCTCAGCGAAGTTGTACGGTTGGCGGATGGCGTCCTGCTGCTTGATGGAGTCAAGCGCCGAAAGGGCGCGCATTTTGCCTGGCAAATGGACTGAGCTGATCAAAAAAGCGAACAGGAAGAGCGCCGCTATGGCCAGTGGCGCGATGAAGAGCAAGCGGTATTCCCACAACTCACGACGCACCGACCAATAAAATCGGCGAGTCGCCGAGAAGCCCACCGGCGCCTCCACCTGGGCTGTCTGCGATGCGAAAGTCGACTGGGACATCGCGTTCGAAGGAATATTCATCGAAGCGCTCCTTGTGCCTGAGCGGCCTGATTGGCCATGACGGCAACGAACAAATCAGCGATGCTTGGCGTCACTGCGTCGCCCAGCGCAGCTAGCTGTTGCCGGTCGGCGCCATCGAAGAGCAGCACCGCGCCGCCAATCACCTGGCGCTCGCCTATGGGTTTGAGCGCACGCGCAGCGGTGACATTTTCGGGATGCACCATCACTTGCAGATAGCGTGACTCGACTTCTTCCATGCTCCGATCGAAAACGACGCGTCCACGGTCGATGAACATAAGATCGGTGAGCACGTGCTGAATCTCTTCCACCTGGTGGGTGGCCACGACGATGGTGCGGTTGCCGTCGAAGTAGTCGTTCAGAAGAGAATCGTAGAATTGTTTGCGAAATAAAATGTCCAGTCCGAGGGTCGGCTCGTCGAGCACCAGCAAGCGTGCGTCGATGGCCATGACAATAGCGAGGTGCAGCTGCGCCACCATGCCCTTAGACAATTCCTTCACGCTGCTATTACGGTTGATGGTGGTTCTGGTCAAAAAGCCTTCCGCTTTGGCACGATTGAACCGCGGATGGACGCCGGCGACGTAATCGAGGGCATGGGAAACACTGATCCAGCGCGGCAGCACGGCGACATCGGAAATGAAGCAGACGTCGCGCATAAGCAGATCGCGTTCGGTCCAGGGGTTGCGACCGAGCACCCGCAGTTCTCCCTGATAAGGTGTGAGGCCAAGAATCGCGTTGAGCGCGGTGGTCTTGCCCGCGCCGTTGGGGCCGATTAGGCCGAGAATGCGACCGTTTTCCACATGTAAATTGACGCCGTCGAGCGCGATCGTGTTCTTAAAGGCCTTGCGGAGACCGCGTGCTTCGATGCATGGCATGGCCTTAGCGCTCCTTCTTTTTGTTGTCGGACTTTGATGAGGGTTTAGCCGTGCCATCGAGCAGTTCTTGCGGCGTGAAGCCCAGCCGCTTAATGGTTGCGTGAACGCGTGGCCATTCCTCGGTAAGAAACTTCTGGCGTTCGCCCTGCAGCAGCAGATTTCGAGCCCCGACGTTGATAAACATCCCCAGGCCCCGCTTGGTCTCGACCAGCCCGTCATCTACCAGCTGCTGGTAGCCCTTCAGGACCGTGAGTGGATTCACCCGATATTCAACCGCGACAGTGCGCACGGACGGAAGCGGATCGCCTTCCTTGAGGACGCCGTCGAGGATCATTGCGACGACGCGGTCCCGCAGTTGGCGGTAAATCGGCTGACTGTCGTTCCACTCACGATCCATAGGTTTTCCAGATAGCCCTTTCGAACGATAAGGTGAGTTACTTGGCGCGCTGCAGATCAAAATGCGCGTGAACTGGCTTGTCACCTGGCATTACGTACGTCCAGTCCTCGGTGTGATGATTGTCGTCGATATAGGTAAACACAGCGTGATGCATGTGGCCGTGATTCGTACCGCCGGTGACATCGACTAGCTCGAACTCGATGGTCTTGCCGTCTGGCGACATCTTGCCGGTCATGCGCGGGCGGTTGCCCGCATCGCAATAGTGGATCAAGTTGAGCTGATCGCCTTCCACGTAAAAAATGGTAACGGGATGATCGTACTTGGTCGCATCCAAGGGTGTGTTGGCTTCCTGAAGCTCGTGCACGATTGCGTGCCCCCTGGAAGTAACGCGCAGCGAAAGATGGAGCTTGCCCCCATTCATGTCGGGCGCTTCAGGAACCGTCACGGGACCGTCCCACTCTCCGGCGAACGTTTTCATGGCGTCGAATGACTTCTGAGCTTCGGACGGTGCAGGTTTACTAGCAAGCTTTTGAACGTCGGATTGAGCGAAGGCCACTGTAGAGAGGAACGACAGAACAACGGGTAGGACAAACCGAACGGATTTCATAATTCGTTCTCCTGTAAAAATTAAGTCTTCCCTAGGCTCTGGAGCCAAGGTCGCGATGGGTAGATCGGCCTGGGCGGTGAGCTGGTGCTATAGTTATATATAACACTACTTGACTTGTCCACTCCTTTCTTCTTATTTTTTGTGGCGTCTATGTAGCTGAAAAAAGAGGCTTTCGGGGACTGTCGGGAAGCGACCGACGGACTACCAAACGAGCCGTGGTCGT
>DATBAT010000414.1:0-28541 GCA_036271375.1 Terriglobales bacterium | reverse complement strand
ACTAAACTTGAGGCCCGCGACGCTTCGAGATTTGCTAGGATTTCCTTCAGGTTCGAATCACGATTTTCGGGTGCGGGCCCAGTGGAATGGCATTTGCGGAGGCTTCATGCGGTGGGCCGGGAGCGGCTTCTGGGATAACGTTTGGTTCCGAACTCTTTAATTTCATGAAATTGGCCCTTGAGGATCAACGACGGGCCAGAGTTTTCGCAGAGGACGGCAACGACATCGCGTTCGCGAAGGAAAAAGACGTGAGCACTCGGGCAGACGTATGCAGCGTTCCCTCTTGATTGTTAACAACATCGTTGGACATCGTAGCCGCAAAAGTAATCTAGTCTAGCCAGAAGCCCAGCTTCTTCGCTCGAGTAAAGCGGGCAGGCGACCATCGCAACCAAGGGCAGCTAACCAATCGAGTCCCTCTCAAGTCCAAAAGGCCTGCGGATGACGACCGCTTGCTAGCGCTCGTAATTCTCATAATTGCAGTCCGGAGATGCAACGTTAGATGCATCTTTTTTCCGTCTGTCGGGTTTCGAACATGCCTAGAAACCGGCCATACAGCGTTTATTCGCCGGCGTATCGAGCGTTCTTATATAGACGAGCGATCTGCGGGATGCGATGTGAGGGCACGGAATGGAGTTCGCTCGGCAGTGTTCGTTGACTCAACTTTCGGGGCTTCAGCGTACTCCCGATGGAATGGGAAACGGCGAGCAGCAGCGCCGGACTTCGCTAGTTGTAGGCGACCTCGTCTGCCAACCGTCCAGCCTCGTATGCGAAAGTCTCTCGATATGGGTAAAAGGGAGCTGGGTTTAGAGAGCAATGCACATAAATTCTTACCCCTATTTCGGGCCAGAGGCTGCGCTGACTGTTTCAGTCCGCAACTTCAACTCGCACCTAAGGACTTCCGCCACGCTCCAGGCTTGTGCGATGCATCCGCGCGGACTGAATGGCGCCTCGGCGTCGAATATTTCGCTGATTGTGCCAATGCCAGACTGGCTCATCTCTCTGTCGAATCCGGCGAGCAGCGAGCGGGCGGTCTCCCAGTCGCCGGGATTTGCGCGCAACCAAGCATCAAAGAATGGCCCAATGAGCCACGCCCAGACAGTCCCCTGATGGTAGGCTGCATCACGCGCACGCAAGTCGCCATCATAGTGAGATTTATAGTTGGCATCGGATGGCGATAGCGTGCGCAGGCCAAATGGAGTAAGCAAGCGATCTTTCACGATCCTAAGAACGGGTTGCCATTTGTCTTCCGCGAGCACCGCGTGGGACAACGAAATTCCAAGCACTTGATTCGGTCGCAAGGAAGTGTCGTTGCCTCCGCCCTCCTTATCTACGATGTCATAGCAATATCCCAATTCAGCCGACCAAAATTTAGCATTGAAGCTTGCATAGGCCTGTGATGCGATGGCGGAGATTTCACTTGCTCGGGACGTATCGCCTGTGATTGCCAACCACGCGGAGGTGATGCAGAGGGCGTTGTACCAGAGAGCGTTAATCTCTACCGCCTTACCACGACGCGGTGTCACGACCCAGTCATCGACCTTCGCATCCATCCATGTCAATTGGTAACCTTCCGCGCCCTGACGGAGAAGACTGTCTTTCGCATCGACGCCGATGCCGAAGTCGGTTCCTTTCAAATGATGTTGGATAATGTTGAGCATCTTGGGCAGCAGGACTTCCAGCGTTTCCATGTCGTTGGTCGTCTGGATATATCGATCAGCGGCATGGAAAAACCAGAGACTTGCATCGGCCGTATGGTAAACACCTGAGGTCTTGCCCTCCGGGAACATGTTGGGGATTAGACCATTCCGAATGTATTTAGCAAAACTGCGAAGGATGTATTGCGCTTCGAGTGTACGGCCGGTGCTGAGAGTAAGTCCCTCGAGCGAAATCATGGTGTCCCGGCCCCAATCCGTGAACCAATGATATCCGGCAATCACCGTGCGGACTTCGTCGCCGACGCTGTGAGCCTGCACCGTGTCGCGGACGCGGCCGACCGGGGTAATAAGAAATTGGTCCGCCGCTAGAACAAGCTCGGCCGCAATTCCGGAGCGCGCATCTTCCGGCGCAGTGCGCAAAAGTCGGCGTCGTCGTTCCGCTTCAGACGCGAACGCTTCCTCAGGAGAAAGGGCCCTCACATGCTCCCATTGTTCGGTGGAGGCAACCAGCGACGCCGTATGTCTTTCACTAATGTCGATAGAAAACCACCCCGGTGTCCACAAGTCACCGTGCCAGTCGTAGCCCCGACTCTGCTCGATTCGGTAACGAAAGTTATTAAGCTGTTCCGTTGCCAGACCGAACTTTCCCCCTCCCGCCAACCAAGCAAGGCGAAGCGCCGGCAGATCACGGGTGACCGATAACTCGTATCCGTTTGAAACCGCGCTAAATCGGTAGCTCTCGTGGTGCGGGCCGGCCAGTAACCCTTCATGAGGACGGATATCGATGCCCGGCCGAAGGTGCAACCGGGCCGCCTTGCCATGAATTAGCTGATAACTGATGTACGTCGTGTTCTGAAGATGCGCCATGCATATACGCTTCTCCAGCGTAAACTCATCGGCGGCGTAGGTGAATACAGGGAGACCATTCTCCAAACGGAAGCTTTTCAGGAAAGGGCTCACGGTATCGGTATGGGTAGCTTGACTCACGTCGTCGGCGGTCAGGCGGTATTCCCGGTCTTCGATGCGTAGAGTCTCTTCTATTTGATTCAGCATCATCATGCGCCCATGGGGGGGAGGCAAAGCAGCGATCAACCACCCATGAAAACGGCGTGTGTTCAACCCGGCAATCGTTCCCGAGGCGTAGCCCCCCAAGCCGTTGGTGACGATCCATTCGCTGTCAAGCTGCGCGGAAGTTTGATCAACCGTTGCAGTTCGAATGATCTCAGGGGCGCGAAAACTTTTCATACCTCTCCTTAACGAAGTTGGAAAAAAAAAACACGATTCATCAAGACAGAATCTCCGAATAACGTGAAGTCGCGGCTAACCCATTCGACCATTTTTTGGAGGGTCGGGATTGAAGGAATCATCGGCACGAACCGGTAGTAGCAACTGCGTCGATTCGCCGACCACGTGCCACGCGCCAAATCTTCCCGGCGCGTACGCGCCGAATCCGCCATACTCAGGCGATTCGCTCGACCATTTCACTTCCCATTGATGACCACGCGGTGGTCCCACGAGAGGCTCCGGAAGATGAGGCAGGTCAAGGCCCGTTCCAAAGTTGACCACCAGCAATCGATCATCGTGGGTGGCAGTAAGGTAGCGAAGCACAAAGCAATGTTCTCCCAGAACAGCGCCATCAATGGAGCGATCAAGCTGGCCGCTGACCACCGCATCATCCCGTCGCAACGCCAGCAAATCCTTGTGGAGCTTGACGATTTCGGGATGCCGAGCTTGTTCCGTCGGATCGAGCCGAGATTGCACAAATGTTTCAAAGTGGCTGGGATCTTTTAAACACGCCCCCATCGCGCGCGTATCTTGATTTGCAAACTGCATCATGAACTTGTGTCGCCCCTTGCTGACAGCCCGCCCAAGTTCGCCCTGGTGTCCGGCGAAGTAATAAAAAGGAGTCTCCGCACCATATTCTTGTCCTTGAAAAAACATCGGCGTGCCCGGACCCAGCAGCCACAAAGCAGTCATGGCGCGATAACGGGCAGCACTTGTGCCCAAACGCAAATGCAGCGACCGACCAAAATTCGCCATTTGGTCGTGATTTTCAAGAAAGGTGATGAATGCACTTGGATCCACGGAGAGTGAGGAAGTGCCGCGCGGATGGTTCTGCCAGGCGTAATACTGCCCTTGGTAAAGGTATCCATATTTAGCGGCAGAGATGAACTCCTGCGGCCTTCCCAAGTGGTCGCTGAAATAGGCTTCTCGCCGCCCGGTAAGGGCGACTACCGCGCTGTGGTGAAAATCATCGTTCCAAACGGCATCAAGGCCATAGCCATGTTCCTCGACCGGGGAAACCAGACAAGAATCCTGCGGCTCATTTTCCGCTGCAAGAATAGTTTTTCGGTAACCGGCTGCCTTTCGAACCTCGATCGCAATTTCCGCCAGGATGTGCATCCCATGCACACCGTTGTCACGGATCGACTGTGTGGCATCCAGGCGCAAACCATCGAAATGATATTCACTGATCCAAAGGGCAGCGTTGGCCAGGAAAAAATTACGGACCGGGACACTATTTTTTCCATCGAAATTGATGCCCTCGCCCCATTCGGTGTCTTTGCCGGAAAAATAATCGGCGGAATATTTTCCGAGGTAATTTCCATCTGGTCCCAAGTGGTTATATACAACGTCGAGAATAATTCCAAGACCCTGCTCATGCGCGGCGTCTACCAGTCGCCGCAGATCGTCTGGAGTGCCGTAGTGATGGAACGGCGCAAACAGGCTCACTCCGTCATAACCCCAACCTACATTTCCTGGAAATTCCGCCAGCGGCATGCATTCGATCACCGTGATCCCCAAGTCCTTGAGCCGGCGAAACTCGCCGATGGAGCTCAGAAATGTTCCTTCCGGCGTAAAAGTCCCTACGTGCAGTTCGTAAAATACTTGACCAGCTAAGGAAACGCCCGGCCACGAACCTTCATTTGCGCTCCATCGAAATGCCGATGGATCGACCACCTGCGAGGGACCGTGGGGGCCTTCCGGCTGATAACGGGACGCTGGATCGGGAAACGGCTCGCCGCCGTTCACCACGTATTTGTAACGGTTGCCGGCCTGGATCCCGTGAATCACAGCCGAGAAGTAGCCTTGCCCTTCTGCGTTGAGCGGAAAACGACCACTCTTCTTTTCGACCATCAACTCCACAAATTTGGCCAGCGGAGCCCACAACCGAAAATAGGTTCCATCGCTATTGGCTCTTGCTCCGATAAAGCGTTCTTCCCTGGAATGCATCTCCGTGGGGCAAATATTGGAGGGCGAACTTGAAACCGTCATGGTTGAGCCATTCTTTCGACGAACAGCGGTGTACGAGGTTCGTCCTGTTATGAGATTCGATTTAGTACGGCTGAGGCTGCATTTTGAAAGAAAAGAAATTCTCAGTTGGCATTCGGTGCAGCATAAAAGTAAACCAGGAGTCTCAGCAGGTAGCACGTTCGCACTAATTCTTCGGGCTCAATCAGATCCAACGTTACTATTGTGCTAAAGACTTACCCCAATTCCTTTCTCGTGGGCCGCGGCGTAAAACTGAGCAAATGGAGATCATCATCAACGAAGCAGTCGGATTTTTTGGCCTATGCCTGATGGGATGGGGGGCGATAGGCATGTCCAGAGCCTACTTCAAAGACAATCGCACAAATCGGAGCCAAGGGATAGTTCACGAGCCATCAGATTGGGGAACTGCAATATCGAACGTCGCGTCCTGCGACGAGCAGACTAACGCTTTGAGGTCGCGTTTGCACGCAGAACGCATTTGAACGACCAAAAAGAACTGCTCGGAGGGGAGGCCCCGGCGGTTCGCCTAGAGAGGTGCAATACGCGGGATCCGAGGGCGGCTTGGTGTGGGTTCATAAAGCGATTGGGATCAGCTAAGAGAGTGGAAAACGGAGGGGCGGGAGTTCCCTGTTTTCTATGGTGAACTGCCAGCTATTCTTCAACTCGCTATATATTGCGCGCGGCATTCTAATGCCGCCACTTAAACTGCTTCAAACTCTCATGGCACTTCGCCGCCGGCATAGTCCATTTCCCTCTGCGCAATCTTTCCCCCGGGCTCGTTGATACCGCATAGTATGTTTAGGTGCTTAATTGCCCGATCGATCATCGGATTCTCTTTTGCCGAATCTCGTTGCCGTGCTCCTCGAGATAAGTGATCAGCTCACATACAGGCGCTGCAAATTCGCCTAGGTCTTCCACTCCGGTTATCTGCGCTTCGGGGTTCTTGGGAAACGGAACGAGGCCGTACTCGAACAGCTTAATCTCTTTCAGAATCTGATCACTTCAGTCGAACGAGAATGGTCTATGACGTCGGGATCGTATCCGATCGATAGTCCTTTCACTGCGCCTTTCTTCACGAGAGAATGAGCCTCTTTCGCGAGCTGCAGGTCGAGGATGAGTTAGCCCGCAACCTTGAGGGTTACGGATCTCCTCTCGAATGTTGATTGACACTGATGATTTCGCTTGTGTTGTGGCCCTAGAGAACCGACGCGCTGGGGCTCTTTTTTAGCGTCGTGTGAATGCGCCGTGCAGCTACAAGACTTGCCGATCGCTGGATGAAGGCCGAAGGCCCGGCGAAGAAATCCCCTACCTTCGAACTCTGCAGAAACGCCCCGCGACGGTGTCGGACGCACCAAGCGCGGGGCTGACCGAAACCTGCCCTTGGGGAGCAGCCGCGGCTGAGTCTACGTTAGATCCGGCCCTTTCACATTTTTCCCACAAGAAATCACAATTTGCACTCGGTCCGATGCGTCCTTAGGCCAGCCTGTTTCAGTTGCAGAGCATTGGGCGAAGACCGTAATACCAGTCGTCCACCCAGGCAATCTGTCACCGTCGACCCCCAGAAGCTGAACGAATGGCTAGGACGTGAAGCGGGCCAACCTGTCCATGTCGCGACCGATACGGGTGATCAACGAGCGAACTCAAGCAGGGGTTGTCTTTCGTTCGAAAGGCGCAGCGATAGCCCATCGATTGCCATCACCCGTTTCAACTTCGGTAGCAGCCTTGTGACAAGGTAGAGTTACCCTAGGTTCCGGGCCGTCGCAAAACCTGTGCTCTAATTGGTTTGATCGGGAGTGAAATGTTCGTATATATCGTAATTGCCGTTTTAGTTGTTCTCGCCGTGGTATTTCTTAAGGTTTACGCTCGACCGATGATCCCGCGCGGTTCAAAGCAAAATCTCAATCAAAAAGAGCTTCGCCGGATTGACATCGAATATGGCCAGAAAAAGTAGCTAGAAGGCTGCTGGCCGAATGTAATCAAGTATCTTCCTGATTGCCCCACGCTATGTTTAAACCCAAAATCGAATCTCCCCCAACAATTCATCTAGGAGAAATATTGTGCCCGATATCAGCCTACCATTGTCCGCCACCACGGCGAAGATTTACGCTGGGCCGCAACGTCGTCTTAAAATTGTTGCTGGAGAAGAGTGCCCCCGAACGAACGGGAGTGTGGCACAAGGGATTAAAAATCGCTCTGAAGTCGCGTTTGCACGCAGAACTCATTTTAACGAATAAAGAACTCATCCCGTTGCCTGTCGCTTCGTTTTCGTTTCGTCTACTCCAACGGCGATAAGTTTGCGGTTAATCGATGGGACATAAAAAAGTAAGCTCGCGAAAGACCGAGCCGTGAATGGACCACAGGATCTACCGAGCCAGTTGTGCGCGGTAGCGAACAGACGAGTGCCGTTTTAGAACTTACGTGTTAGGCATGACCGCCGAGGAGACTCAAAAATTCAAAGACCTGTGTACGGAAATTATTGCCGAGAAGAACAAAGCTCGGTACGTGGAGCTTGTGCGGCAATTAGACGAAATCATGGAAGCGAAAGAACAGCGTCTCCACGAAGCGAATTCTTCCGCAGAGAAAGGACGGGGTGCATGAAGGATTCCTACTACATTATTCGTCTCGGTTCGGTGTTCCGAATACTCTACATGGACGAAGAGGCGGCAACGGCCTGGGAGCGCAGCGGGTGGGAAACGCGCTCGTACTCCACAAGCCCCGACGCGCAAGCTGCCATGGAAAAATGGAAGCCGAGGTCAACAAGAGGTCTCGTATCTCTATTGCCATCGGCGCGAAGCCTCCTAGCGAGGATAGAGAACACCGTGGACCAACACCAGGCCGCCCTTAAGACGGCTGGCGGATATTCAGCGGCTAAGCGCGGCTGAGAGAAGGCTGCAACGGTTGCTAGAGAGACTGGAAGCGAAGCAGGAAGAAAGGAACGCTGCCGCTCCAAATGGGAAATTGCGGAAGCGGTCTACTGCTCGTGGTTAACCCGCTGCAAATCTTCGTCAGCCCCGCCCGGAATGTTAAACCCGTTTCTCAAACCGAGTTCATAGGGCATCCGCATCGCCGTCAGTAGTTCAGCAAATCCCTTGCTCATTGCTGTTGTTGTTCAGCATTTTTTGGGCCTTGAAAGTCATGGAGACCTCGGCAGCGTAGAGGCGTTTTTTCAAGTGAGCAAAATTTGTCTCCGACATTGCCCGATCATATACTCGCGCCCCTTTGGGTGCCGCTGACGTGGGGTTGCAGTTAGAGGAACGGACATATCTATAGAGGTTACGCCGCTTGAGCGACGGGTTTAGTAGGGCTGGAGTCCCCCGTTAGGTTCTTGAGATATTACAATTTAGCTGGAGTGAAAGTTTCAACTAAGGCTTTTAGTAACGCGCCATACAGTGAAATTCCGATTGATTGAAAAAAGGTTTTACATAAATTCAAGGGATGAAAACACAAGAAGCGGTTCTTGCGGTCTACAAAACAGCAGTCTGCGAAGAGGTAGGCGGCGGGTATCAAATTCTCAAGCTTTCAGAACGCGCCGATTTCAGTTGTTTACTCTCCCTCTCTGCCCTTAGCGAAACCGAAGCCGAAGCGTGGGAGGATGCTCTAGCGCGAATCGTGCGAATACAAGCTAGCGTGGATGCCTCAGAAAACAACAAACGTATTGTTCTCAGAGCGTTTCCAGATGCCTATCTCTCCGAAGCGAGCAAGTTCCAGATTCGGAAGCCACGGCGCAGCACGGACCGCCCGGCGCATGTCCAGTATGTCACCCTATCCGGGAGGTTCTCAGTCCCAGAGCTGGCCTGGAAGGACGCGGCGGAACGGATTACTACGGTGCCGGATGCCAGATTGCCAGGACTCGAAAGGCCTAGCGGCGGAATGGCTTTGAGCGATAGCCAACAGACCGCCGCTCGGTTTGGAATCAGCCTTTGAAGATGGGTAGGCGTTTGGTGCTGGCCTGAACTGGGTAGCGTAGTGGGCAGGCGCAATATGGTCCGCTAGTAGGCTAGCTAACTGAAGCACCAGTATTGGACACCACGCCCCAACCCGGACTATCTTCACGCCACTCTCATCAAAAAAAACTCCCAGAACACTTCAGCGAGCATATTTGAAAGCATGATAACCCCGGTCATGACGACGGTGAGTACTGAAATCCTAACGCAGAGAGAACCATGACCCAGTGATCGAAGCATATAAGTTGTTTGACAAGCGAAAGCCCGGCTGCATAAGGTCAAGCTAGAGCTGGCAACTGGATCGCCATTGGCAACATGAAGTCGGTTAGTTCAGGTTGAGGGAATATGGCTTTGGATGCAGAGCGAGCAGCAAAACCTGCGCGAAAGCTCCGCAAGCTTCCCAACAAGATGCCTGCCTTGCCAACAGCCGCCGAATCACGATATCCGGACAAGGTGTCGTCGTCTCGAAGCGACGATCCGGGCCTTTTCATGAAAAAGGGATCGCGGAAACGACGCGATCCCTCTCCGGGCATTTCATTCACTTTGTATGAGAGATCTTCGACTACTAGGGCTGGCCGTTTCCGCCTGCAGACCCATAAATTTGGCCGGTGGCAAAGCTCGCATCGCTAGCGGCCAGTTGGACGTAGATTGACGCTAGTTCCGCCGGCTGTCCGGGACGGCCGAGAGAGGTGTTGTCGCCGAACCTCTGCAATTTCTCCCGCGTCGCCCCGCCGCTCACCTGCAATGCTGTCCAAATCGGGCCGGGTGCCACTCCGTTTACACGGATCCCTTTCGGTCCGAGCTGCTTGGCGAGGGATTTAACGAAATTCATGGTCGCAGCCTTGGTCAGCGCGTAGTCGTAGAGATCCGCTGACGGATCGTAGGCTTGTACAGATGTCGTCGCGATAATAGTTGCACCAGGCTGAAGATGGGGTAGAGCGGCCTTGAAAATCCAGAACGGAGCATAAATATTCGTTTTCATGGTCCAGTCAAATTGTTCTGTCGAGATGTCGGCGATGGATTCATGGCTTTGCTGCCGGCCCGCGTTGCTTACAATCACATCAAGGCCTCCAAGTTCACGCGCCGCATCCGCTACCAACTGTTGGCAGAAACTTTCGTTGCGCAGGTCTCCTGGAATGCCGACGCCTTTTCTACCCTCTGCTTTGATCAGGGCGATCACCTCGCGCGCATCTGGTTCTTCGGCCGGAAGATAATTGATGGCCACATCTGCGCCTTCCCTGGCAAACGCGATCGCCGCAGCCCGTCCCATGCCTGAATCCCCACCCGTGATTAAAGCTTTGCGTCCTCGTAGACGTCCCGAGCCTTTGTAGCTAATCTCGCCGTGATCTGGACGAGGATCCATTTTCGATGCAAGACCGGGCCAGGGCTGAGACTGCGGTTTAAATGGCGGCTTCGGATACTTGCCCGTAGGGTCTTGCAACTCCTGCGATTCGGAGGCGGAAGCCGCCCCGGCAGAAGCCATGGGCAGAGCTGCAGCCGCCAAGCCGATGCCTGCACCCCCTAAAATCTTCCGTCTAGTAAGCTGATAACTTCGATCGTCGCTCATGTACTAATCCCTTTCGAAGACTGGGGTTAAGCGCCGCTGCCGTCTACGCGTGAGACCCCAATTGCGTGAACCACTAGTTTAGAATTTAGTAAACGGGGAGCAGGTTTCTGCCCTACCTCGACTCCCCGCCGCCATTTACGCCACGTTCTCCTCACCTTCATCGATCGAACGCTTGACGTCCTCGTCCAAAGCCCCTTGCGGAATCGAATGGTCTGTTTTTTGCGCCGGCTGATTTTTCTTTGGATCCGCCTCATTGCCCGGAGTGTGGTTGTTCGGATCGTCTTGTTGCGACCGATCAGCGATATCCCCCGGCTCCGGAAAGGTCTTTGCTTTGCTGCTTTCGGTGGGTCTGGATTCTTCGGATGAGTTCGTCGATTTATCAGGCATAAAAAAATCCTCCGCTCTTGAGATGGGCGGAAGACGCCAAAGGTCACCTCAGTCGGAAATTGATTTGTCAAAATAGCGATCTTGATCGCTCGCGTGGGTGTTCGTGAGTTCGCGACCGATTTGATGTTAGCTGCATGTCTAAGATCATAGCTCTTCAAGATCTCACCGTTCCCTAGGAAACTGCGATAATATTGGGGAATTGTTGACCGCTTTTCTCCCTACCGCATCAAAACGACGCGGAGTTGAATGCATTGTTTTATGGACAGAGTTTTTATCGGAACTTCGGGTTGGCACTATGCGCACTGGAAAGGAAACTTCTATCCTTCGAGCTTGCCGACATCGCAAATGCTTGAGTGGTACGGCGGACGCTTTTGCACGGTCGAGATCAATAACAGCTTCTATCGTCTTCCGACCGAGGAGTCAATCCAGAATTGGAAGAGACAGACTCCGAATGATTTCTGCTTCGCGGTGAAAGCCAGCCGTTACATCACTCACAATCGGAAGTTACTTGATCCGGAAAACAGCATCGCCAAATTTATCGCCATGCTCAAAGGATTTGGCCGAAAGTTAGGCCCCGCTCTTTTCCAGTTGCCGCCGGCATGGAAGCTCAATCAGGAAAGACTAAAAGAATTCCTGCAAGCTCTTCCCGCCGGCAAGCGTTACGTAATGGAATTTCGCAATCCTACCTGGTACACCACGCCAGTGTATCAATTACTTCGCGACCACAACGTTGCGCTCTGCATCTCCGACTTGGCTGGCTTTTTGTCGCCGTTAGAGGTCACCGCCGACTTTGTTTATGTCCGATTGCACGGCCCCGGCGACGCCTACCAAGGCAGTTACGATGCGGCGACGCAACGTCGATGGGCAACTAAAATCAAGCAATGGACCAGCGAGTCTCGCTCGGTTTATTTTTACTTCGACAATGACCAGGCGGGACACGCGGCGAAAAATGCGCTCGCTCTTCGTCGGCGGTTGAGCGTGATCTCGGCCTAACTAGTTCTCTGCTGCGGCTTCCTTTTCCTGATACTCCTGAATGTGATCGTAGATACCAGTGAGGGCTTTAAGGCTTACGAATTGCGGCCGCCTGGTTTCCCGTGCCTGGCTCGCCAATTTGTAGATTGTTGGTTACTGAAAAAGCGCCTGAAACACCCTTAGCACGAACTTCCGCCGTGTTCTTGTCGGCCTCGCTATCCACGAGATCCACAAGCGTGATGGCGCCGTTATTCACGATGATATGAATCGATTGCACCAACTCCCACGCATACTTGTTCAAGCTGGCGAATCCATAAATCTCACGGAAAGCCGCCCGGCGGATTCGATCGTCATTAAGGGAAAGTGGCAAGACGGCGATCTGATTGTCGACTTTCTCTACGCCCTCAATTTTCTTGACCACGTTCTCGGCATGACTTCAACGTGGGACGCGTCACAAAGCCGGTCAAAGTCACCCTACCATTCGGATCGCTTTGTAGGAGACCACGTCGAAAACGCCGTAGTAAGGCAACAAAAGAATTTCGTGGCGACTTCTTTCGAGATTCGTTCGGTTCCCTTGGGACTGAGTTCGCCGGAGGAGAATTTTGCGCAAATAAGTGAAGTTGTCAGGCAGATAGCGAATAGGCAGCAAAAGTTCATTTGGATCTCCTCAAGCGCATGGTCGGCGCCGAAACGGGGGCGGGTCACAAACCTGACGATAATCGTGCACCGCCGGAAGGAAATGCACAATTTCCCGTAGGTGGGGCGATGTTTTGGTAGAGGGCTTTGAATTCTCTTCAAGCCTTCAAGCGGGGCGTGGCTGAATAGGTTTGCGCTGTTCAAGGCAGCGAGTATAGGTAGGCGGTAATGTCGCGAGCCTCTTCGTCGCTGAGTCCCAGGTCAGGCATGGTGGAATTGGTCCTGATTTCTTGAGGGGTGCGAATCCACCGAGCCATGTTGTCGGGTGTATTGGGTAGCTGGCCCGCCAGGTATTGCTGGGCGACGATGTTTCTGAGCGAAGGACCCACTCTGCTGCGAGCCGTCGGGATGTCCGGAATTTCGTGACAGGCTGGACATCCATAGCGCACGATGTCTTCTTTCCCTTTGACCGGGTCGCCACCGGTTATTCTCTCCTCCTCTTTGAGGCGCGATTTCGAGCAGGCGGCGACTACCAACAGCAAACCCCACATCGCGGACGTGATGATTGTCTTCATCGCTCGATGATTGCCTGCACGCTGCCAAACGCACTGCGGCGGTCAGATTCGCGAATCCATCCCGCAAACAGGCAAAGTCCGACGACGATGTAGGTCACGCCGGCGGGGACCCACATGATGAGACCGCCTAGCTGCTGATCTTCCAGCGGAGAAATTCCCCAAAATGCCGCGGTGTGTTGGTAGATCGAGTACCAGGGCGAGGTGGCGAAGGTCAATAAAGCGCCAAGGATGCTGGTGTGGATTGCAGTTGTAAAAACATAGACGATGCCCGCGCCGTAAGACCTCTTTCCCAAGTGGCCGTACAACAATGTTCCCCAGAAAAGCAGGGCGGTGCCAAGGAAGCTAGCGTGCTGTGCGGCGTGAATCCATCCGTGCAAAATCGTCGCGTCGAAAAGCGCAGGGATGTGCCAGATCCAGAGAGCGATTCCATGCAGGAGCCAGGCCGTGATTGGAGCCGTGATAAGACGCCAGAGAAGACTTATTCTGGGGCCGTGTTGAAATCGTCCGAGCCGCTTTCGCCATTGCATCGGAAGCGCCCAGAAGTAGATTAGATCGGGCCGCCCAGCCACGATCAGCGGCGCGGCCACCACCATCAGCAACTCGTGCTGGAGCATATGCGCTGAAAATAGAGATTCGCTTAGTGCGTGGACCGGAGAAAGCAGCGCCACTATCAACGCTAACCAGCCGAACAGAAACATAGCGGCTTGATGGTTGGAAACATTGCGGCGTGTAGCCGCAAGCGCGCGGCCTGTGCCTAGAACGTAGAGCCCAAGCATTAATAGCAGGGACAAGACGATCAGAGGATCCCAAGACGAGGAAAGCGATACCGCTGAGGACTCCGACCCCGGCATCGCGAACACCAAGTAACTCAGGCCTGTCAGTCGCATGGGCCCAACATCCATCGGGGAATTCCAGTCGCCAGAATGGCGACAGCGAACGCGATACTTAACACCATGCCGGCGAGGGCCATTACACGCTGACGTTCGCTGTGCCTATCGTGATCAACGCTTTTCGCGCATATCCATCCGAACACACACAAGCAAAGGGAAGCTAAAGTCAAAAAGTTTAGTCCGCGCATGCTGCCCGTGGAACACTCATGCGCTGTAATCGTGTATCCGATCACCTCATCGCATGCCCATGCGATTGGACCGGCCAGAATTCCTGTCCAGAGCGCTGGGAGGCGCGGCTGTGTTGCCCGAGGTTGCACTTGCGTCATGGATTCCACTAGAGCAACCTCGGCACGAAATACAAAACGAAATAAATCGGAAGCCACGTCAGCACCACGAAGTACCAGTACTCGGCATTTTCGCTGATATCCATGAACATGCGTCCCGAGGGCGGATGGACATAGAGAAAGACCAGCAACACAGCGCTGTCATACCAGTCGGTAAGCAGATGCACCGTGTGCAGACCGAGAATGGTCCACACCACCGAGCCGTAGGCATTCGCGTCCCAGTGGCAATTCAAACTACCAAACTCAAACACGCGGATCACCAAGTTCGCCGCCGCAAACAAAGTCATGATCCAGACGGCCAGACGCGCTTTGGATAGATTCCCTTCCTTGGCGATCTTCGAGGTCCAAAGATTCGGTATCAAGCTGACCAGCATCACCCCGGTGTTGATGGATCCGTACAGAAGCGCTGGCGGGTTGGTTCCCGGCGGCCAGTCTGAATTGCGGGTCCTGAGATAAAAATACGTGGCCAGCACGATGCCGAACATCGTGCCTTCGATGAGCATCATGCCAAACATGGCCCACGACATGATGCTGCGCTGCCCGAATACAACATCGGGGAGGCCGGAGACATCGAGCACTGGGCGTTTCATCGCTGCCACCGTTCCCTCGAATGGCGACGCTCTGCCACTTTGCTTCCAGTCCAAAACCAACCGGTAAGAGCGATGGCGACGGGGATCGCCCCGATGGAAACGCCCCACGGAGTGAAAATGCTGGCGACAAACATCCCGGTCACAGCCAGGGAAGAAATAAAGGGCCAAATGCTGGGTTCGGGAAATTCTGTCCGATGGTCGGGTTCAGCATCGTGCATTCGCGTGACCAGCACTTCGCGAATGTCCTCTTGCAATCCTCCGACTATTGGCTGGTTTTCGGGGTCGTCCCACAAAGGGTCGCGGCTACTCACCGTAGGCAGATCGAGGAAGTTGCATTCCGGAGGAGGAGAGGACGTGGCCCATTCCAGTGTGCTCGCGCCCCAAGGATTGTTTCCCGCGATTTGACCGTATTTCAAGCTCCCAAAGAAATTTGCAATAAAAACCAGTATTCCGGCGGTCATGAAGACGACGCCGATAGACGCGAGAAAATTAAGGTTCGCCCATGGCATCTCCCCGGGATAGGTATAGACCCGGCGCGGCATTCCGCGCAGGCCGAGAATGTGCATGGGGAAAAATGTCAGATTGAATCCGACAAAAAACAGCCAGAAGTGCCACTTGCCGGCGATTTCATTGAGCAGGCGTCCGGTAATTTTTGGCATCCAGTAGTAGATCGCGGCGAACAGAGGGAATACCGCTCCGCCTATCAGCACGTAGTGAAAGTGCGCCACCACGAAGTAAGTGTCATGCACCTGAATGTCGAGGGCGACGGGCGCAAGCATCAGACCGGTTAGTCCTCCCAACACGAAAACGAAAAAGAAACCCAGAGCAAACAGCAATGGACTCTTTAGGATTGGCTTGCCGCCGCGCAATGTCGCCAGCCAACAAAATATCTGGATGCCGGAAGGAATGGCGATCATCATACTTGCCGCGGTAAAGAAACTTTGCCCCATGAGGGGCAAGCCGGTGGCGAACATGTGATGCACCCAGAGCCCAAATCCAATAAATGCCGTGGCCACCAGCGAAAGAACGAGCGGCAGGTATCCAAAAATACGCCGCCGCGAAAAGGTTGCGATGATGGTTGAAACAATTCCAGTCCCAGGAATAAATATGATGTAAACCTCGGGATGTCCGAAAAACCAAAACAGGTGCTGATAAAGAAGCGCGTCGCCGCCTTCGGCAGGATTGAAGAAATGTGTCGAAACCAGCCGGTCCATTAAAAGAAAAGTGCTGGAGAGCATCACAGCCGGCATGGCGAAAACCACCATGAAGGCGGTGATCAAGATCGCCCAGACGAACAGCGGAATTCGATTCAGCGTCATCCCTGGGGCTCGCAAGCGCAGCACGGTCACGATGATTTCAACGGCCACCGCCAGTCCAGAGAGCTCGGTAAACGTAATCATCTGTGCCCAGATGTCGGCGCGCTTTCCCGGAGCAAATGCCGGCCCAGCGAGCGGAACGTAGCTGAACCATCCGTTGTCAGGACCGACATTCAGAAAGAACGCGGCGTACAGCAAGATGCCGCCGAAGACATAGATGTAATAGCTGAAGGCGTTGAGGCGGGGGAAGGCAATATTGCGCGTCCCCACCATGAGCGGAACGATGTAAACTCCCAGCGCTTCGAACATCATGGGCACGGCAAACAAAAACATCATGGTGCTGCCGTGCATAGTGAAGACTTGGTTGTAAAAATCTGCGCTCAAGAAGTGGTTATCGGGACGCGCCAACTGGATACGCATCAGGACGGCGAGGATTCCGCCTAACAGAAAGAACACGAAAGCGGTGATGATATAGCGCCGCCCGATCGCTCGATGATTGACTTGGTAAAACCATCCGCGAAACCCGCGAGGGTCTCGCCACACGTCACAAATTTTCTGGCGCCGTTGCTGTTCCTCGGGCGTGCTTTCCACTTGGCTGTCCAAATTTAAATCGACAGCGCTCATTGCAGGGTCTCCATGTACGCCAAGAGGGCCTGAAAGTCGTTGGAAGCCATCGGATTCTGGGGCATACGATTTCCCGGCTTGATGTGCTGGGAATCGAGGATCCATCCAGCAAGGTAGCCCCGGTTATTAGGAATACTGGCGGCTGCAAGCGTGCTTCGGCTTGCGATGTGAGTGAGATCGGGCCCGTTTTTGGATCCGGCATCGGTGCCGCGAATGCCGTGACACATGACACAGGTGTGGGAAAGAAATACCTGGCGGCCGCGCGAGGTGACTTCGTCCGTCGGCTCTACTGCGGGCCGGCGCTGCCACCGCAGCCATTCCTGGAATTTCCCAGGAGCTTCCGCGACTATCAGGAAGGACATGTGTGCATGCTGATGGCCACAGAATTCCGCGCACTGCCCACGAAACACTCCTTCCCGATCCGCTTGAAACCAGATGGTTGTGAGCCGTCCAGGAATGAGGTCACGCTTTCCCTGAATGTTCGGCGCCCAGAAACTGTGAATCACGTCTTGCGAAGTGCTGTTGAGCACCACCGGCGTGCCCACAGGAATATGAATTTCGTTGGCGGTGAATACAACGTTGCTCGAAACCGCGTCAGGATAACGCACTTCCCACCACCACTGATGACCGACCACTTCGATAGTCACCGGCGTTTTCGATTGAAGCGAGGCCATGGCTTTCCCTGCGGAGATGGACGCGACAAGCAGTCCAAAAATGATTGCCACGGTGATCGCGACTGAGGCGATCACCCCGGTTTGCAATAAGTGTTCTTTGGCTTGGTCTTCCCTTTCAGGCTTCTGAAGCAGCAGGGAGTCACCGTTCACTCCGGCCATAGTTCGCGCCAGAAAACCGATCACCGAGACAAACACAACTAGCGTGACCCAAAATAAGATCCACCACAGCTTTTCAATCCGGCCGGCCTGGATGCCGGCTGAGTTGAGCACGTCCTGATTGCCACGGCTGCACCCACTCAGCAAGAGTGCCGCGCTCAGTAACCAGCCGTGGCACGCGTATCTCATCGTGGATGCTCCGGTTTTAGATCCGCAGGACGTTGCCTAGGAGAATGCTCCGCCGGCGTACTTGATTCCGGCTGTTTCGCCATCATTTTGTCGTCGCGATTGGGAGAGATGTCTTTTGGCAACTGTCCGCTCATGGAACGCACATAGGCCACCAGTTGCCATACCTGGTATTCAGGTATTTTGCCCGCGAAGTTGGGCATGCCGTTGGGCCGGCCCTCGACGATACTGTTGAAGATGTTTTGCGGAGCGTCGCCGTAGATCCAATCGGCATCCATCAGCGGTGGCCCGATTCCACCACCGCCATGGAAGTGGCAACCGCTACAGTTGTACCAATCGAAGAGGCGCTTGCCTTCGTTTACGTCGTATGCGCTTTCCGAATAGACATTCGAGACCGGCGGGGGCGGAGCCAAATTCGCGGGATGAAGTTCGGTGACGCTAACGCTCTCCGGAGACTTCGCCATCGCCGGAGCTTGAGCAAATTCCCGGCGCTCGCGTTGGCACCCGACCAACGCAAGGGCAATCAACAGGACCAGTATGGAGATCTTCGTAGTCATCGGGCAATGCTCGCCACGCGCGTGTCGAGGTTAACGGTGGGAACGCCATATCTTCGAAGCACCGCGTCGACTACGAACTTCCGCTTGATCAGGAACGCCGCAACCTCGTCGCGCAATTTTCGATCGTCCTTGCGCACGCCCATGGAGATGGAGAATCGAAATGGAAGCGATGGATTATCAAATGCGGGCGGCATATCAAGGCGCAGGGGAGTTCGCTCTTTTCGGCTGTAGTAGCCCGCCACCGGTCCCCACACGACTGCTAGATCGATGCTCCCTGTGGCAACAGCGTGAACGATTGCTCCATCGCCCTGCCGTTTACCGTTGAAGCCCACGGTATTGCTGATCAGACCGCGTCGGGCTAGCGCGTGCGCGGGCGGCGCGTAGTCGTCCGCCACCGTCTGGACGCCGATTCGAAAATTGCGTAAGTCCGGGTCGTCAAACGATGTCACTTTCGGCTTCCGGCTTTCGCGGGTCACAAACATGTAAGAAGATGTGAAGTAAGGGGGTGTGGTTAGCACCTGGGCATATTCCGCAGGTACCTCAATCAGCAGATCGCATTCATGCTGGTTCAGATATTCACGCACAAATCCACGACCCAACCGCGCCCAGTGGTATTGCAAAGGTCGGCCTAGGTCTCGAGCTAACAACTCTGCAATCTTATTTTCATAGCCTGCGGAGGCACGATTTGAATAAGGCAAATTGTCTGGATCCGCACAGACCTTTAGCGGCACGGCCATCGGAAAGCACGGCACGTTGACATTAAAGAGTACGAGCGCGAGAACTACCCCGCTAAGGAAGCGCGAACACATACAGCATGCCTCCTGCGCGTGTAACTTTTGGTAATTCCGTCATCGCTCCCACAAAGCCCAACGCTGCGGTTGAGTCGCGGGCATCAAGGCCGGCCGAGACGATGGCTCCCGCCCAACCTCCGACACCTGAGCAAATCGCTACGTATTGTTTCCCGTCCGGCCCACGAAAGGTGATGGGTTGGCCGATGATTCCTGAGCCGGTCTTGAACTGCCAAAGAATTTCGCCGGTCTTTGCGTCTACAGCTTCAAACCAACCTTCCAGCGTTCCTAAGAAAACCACATCGCCGGCGGTAGCTAAAGCTCCGCTCCAGAAAGGAAATTTGTCTTTGAGTGACCAAACTGCTCTTCCATTTTGCACGTCCCACGCCGTGAACTCGCCCCCGTTTCCACCGGGGCCGGGAAACATCCGCACGTTCATGCCGACATACGGAGTACCTGAGATGTAGTTAGGTTGCACTTCTTCTTCGTCCATGCAGAGGTTGTTATGAGGAATGTAGAGAAGCCCTGTCCGAGGCGAGAAAGCGGAGGGCTGCCAATCCTTCACGCCGGGTGACGCCGGGCAAATATTGCGAACCACCCCACCGAGGCGCGGCGATTTTTCCGGCACGTATTGCAGCTTGCCAGTTTTTAAGTCGACGCCGGAGGTCGAGGTAATGTATCCATAGGGCTTCGCCGAAAGAACTTCGCCGGTGATGCGGTCAAGAACGTAAACATAGCCGTTTCGTTCTGGGTGAATCAGGACCTTTCGTGTCTGACCGTTGATCGGCAAATCGAGAAGCACGTTCTCGTTGATGCCGTCATAGTCGTGCAGATCGTGTGGGCTCCATTGATAAAACCACCGCGCTTCACCGGTATCCGCATCACGAGCGAAAATCCCCGCTGTCCACTTATTGTCGCCGGGCCTTTCGTCCGCATCCCACGGACCGGGATTAGCTGTGCCGTGGTAGATGAGATTCAGCGATGGATCGTAGGAAATCCAACCCCACATTCCCCCGCCAGCGATTTTCCATGCTTCAGGCGGCCAAGTGGTAACCCCGAGATTTTTTCCGCGATCTTGGGGATAGAACGGCTTGAAATTTGGACCGATCAGAACATCTGAGTCGGGGCCCGTCGAGTAAGCGCGCCACACGACAGAGCCTTTTTGCGCGTCCAAGGCCGTGACCCAGCCGCGCGCACCAAATTCGCCGCCACTATTTCCGACCAGCACCTTGTCTTTGACCAGCAGCGGAGCCATGGTCATGCTCTCGCCCTTGTTGATGTCACCTAACTTGGTCTTCCAAACCTCCTTGCCGGTGGATGCGTCAACCGCGACCGTGTAGTTATCCAACGTGTTATAGAAAATTTTCCCGAATCCATACACCGCTCCGCGGTTGACCCAATCGCAACAAGCAACTCCTTTGGACGAAGCGACCGGCTTGGGATCGTAGACCCACTTCATCGGCGCCCCCGGCTGGGTGAGGTCGAGAGCGTAAAGAATGTTGGGCCACGGAGTGACCAGATACAGAGTGTTATTCACCACGAGAGGAGCGGCTTCCAGGCCACGCGTGGTGCCGGTAGAAAATGTCCACGCCAACTGGAGTTGTTTGACATTGCCGGTGTTGATCTCCCTTAACGCACTGTAGCGGGTGCTAGCGTAGTCCTTGGCAGGACGGATCCATTGACCGTCGTCGGGTTCCAACTGTCCCTGATAAGGCTGTAAGGAATTCTGAACCGGCGTTGGCGTCGGCGCCTGCTGCCGTTCTCGACCGCATGACATCCAGAATAAAATGCAAAGCGCAAGCATTCCTGCTTTCACCGCGGCAAAGGTCAGATATAAGAGTTGTTTTTGCGAATGCATCTTGTGCGGCTACTTTCGGCGCACGGGATGTGTCTGTGGCAATTTCTTGGCGATGTCGTCCGACGAGCGTCCGCCTTTGCATGACGGATGTCCGAAGCCGCTCGCGCTGGTGCCGCTTTGCATATCAAAGATGATGTTGTCGGTCTGATCAGTTCCTACACCCATCGGAACTCCATCCAATGCGACGGCGTGGCGAACTTTCCAGGCGATGACATGGTCCGCGCAGGCGGTATCGCCGCTCACACCAAGGCCGCCAATAAGTTTTCCTTGCGGCGTGTAGAGAGCCAACCCTCCGGCAAATACGATCACTCCGCCGACCGCCTTGCCGACCAATGGATCGTTTGGCTGACCAAAATCGTCGGGTTTTCCCGCGTAAGCGGCCTGAGGATTAGGTGGCGCCGCAGTGACGATACCGTAAAGGCTCCCGCCCGGCTGAGCGCTGGCGTACACGTTCGCGGTGGAAAGGGCAAAATTAGGTCCGCTAAAAGCGTTGGCAGTGTTGGCCTTCTCGGCAGCGATCATCCGGCTGCCCGGCCACTCGACGCCCCGGTCCGGTCCGCTGAATACGACCGCGCAAACGATGCCATCACGATCCACTATCGCCGCCCACTCCTGATTTCCTAAACCTCCATTTCCTTGGTTTCCTTCCTTAACTGCGGTGATGAGAGCGGCCTTCACTTTTCCGAAATCCGGAAGGCCCTGACACGGAGTTTTTTGTGCGGACAAATTTTGGATTCCCAGGAAATTAAAAATTAAGAAAAGCAGCGCACTAAGTTTTTTCCTCTTCACGTGCCGCTCAGATGCCAATCCAGATGCGCGGGTGGCCTGCCTCACATTCAGAATGCTCGCATAGGGTCCGGTCGGAAAACTTTGGAAAAAAATTCTCGTGCCTTGCACCTGGGAGCGGCGTTAAAGACGAGCGGCAGGCAGCGGAAAGGACCGCCTGCCGCAATCCCGCCATTTCCGTCAGAAGTTGTAACCGAGAATCAAACGTAGAGTTGGAGCAGGTTGGGCATACAAACTTGTTTTCATCTCAAAAAATGTATGGCGTTTTTGGATTCCCGCCAACAGATTGAATCCAGTGTCATAGTCGAAGTTCCCGAAGTCAATATCTCTTCCTTGCCCTTGGGATCGCTCGAAGTTCTGGTGCAAAAACGTCAAAGCCGGGCCTGCGCCGAAATAGGCTGACCAGGTTTTACCTCGGGTGCTAATCGGCAGACGATATATGGCTTCCAAATTTAGGGCAATAAGATCGGTTACTTCGCCAAAAGCAAACTCCGCATTGGGACGAAAGAATACGTTGCGGCTAAAGATAGGGCCGATTTGAGTGTGTACCCCAAACATGAAGAGTTCAGGATCGAGGGCGGCGCCGGCGCGCACGCCTAGCTTCCACCGGCGAGCGTCGCTTTTAATATTTTGTTCGAGATCGCGGACGGCTTTCGGGGGTGGCGCGGCCTGCGAAGCAGTTGCGTCGGTTTTCTTATCGGATGCGGCTGACAACATGGTTATTGAGCTGGCGAGACGTGCCCCTTCTTCTTCGCCCGTGGTTGAAACTACGCGGACGCGTGACCCGGCGGCCAACGCGCGAGGCTTCGTCGTGTCCCGGTCGAAGACAAATAACTGGAATTCGTTCTCGTCCGTTTTAACGACGAGCGTTTCGCGAGAGGTTGAAACGACGGTTCCTTCTACCGTGGTTTGATCACGTTGCTGGTCGGGCGATTGTTGCTGTGAAAAAGCGGTTGCGCCACAAAGTACAAGGGTAAGTAGAGCAGCGGAGATCCTGGAAAAAGGAAAATTGCGAAAACAATTGTAAGACATGTCAACTCCGAATTCAGACTCTGAGCTGGGCCCAGTTCTGCTTAGAGCGTTTGCACTCTTCTCCTGATGTATTGACCAGAGATTTATTTACAAAGTCTTCAGTCGTACTTAGGTCGTATCGCACGGGCAGCGTCGACGCAGAAAGTCAAAACGACGCAGTTTAGAAGCGGCCATCCTTTCGCCGCCCTGTGCATCCCAAACATGTTGCGAAAGGCGAGTATGGCAATTCCTGTGCGTGCTTTTGGAAAAGCGAAAGCTAAAGTATCAGCATTAGGTTTTGGCGGGCACCACTTGGGCGCGATTCCTGAAGAGGCGACCGCGTTGCGAATGGTGCAGGAAGCAGTCGACGGCGGGATTACATTTTTCGACAATTGCTGGGAATACCATCGCGGCAAAACGGAAGTGCTGATGGGCAAAGCGTTGAAAGGACGACGGGACAAAGTGTTCCTGATGACCAAGGTCTGCACCCACGGCCGCGACGCCTCGATCGCCATGCAAATGCTGGAACAGTCGTTGAACCGCCTGCAAACCGAGCACCTTGATCTTTGGCAGATCCACGGCGTGTCCTTCGACAATGATCCCGAGCTATTTATTCGTCAAGGTGGCGCGGCCGACGCACTTCGTAAAGCGAAGGAGCAAGGGAAAGTTCGATTCGTCGGGTTCACTGGCCACAAAGATCCGCAGATACATCTCAAGATGTTGGATACCGGATTTCCCTTTGATTCGGTGCAGATGCCCTTGAACCCCTTCGACGCTACGTTCCACAGTTTCGAAACACAAGTTCTGCCCGAACTGAATCGCCGGGGAATCGCGGCCCTGGGAATGAAACCCATCGGCGGCCACGGCGACCCGGTCACCAAAGGCCTGTTAAGCGCGGAGGAAGCCTTGCGCTATGCCATGAGCCTGCCGGTGGCGACCACCATCACGGGCATGGACAAGCCGGATATTCTCCAGCAAAACCTAGGCATTGCTCAGAATTTTGAACCTCTGAGCCTGGAAGAAATGCAAACACTCCGTGATCGCTGCAAGCAGCAGGCAGCCGATGGCCGCTTCGAGCTCTATAAAGTCTCGCTCAAGTACGACAACCCCGAAGCCCGCATGGCGCACGGATTTCCCATCGACAAAGCGTCTGTCGAAGTCAAAGAAATGCTGGACGCGACGAAGAACAGCGGACATCCTTTTTCTCCGATTACGCAATAGGACACTATGGCAAGCGATTTCAGTCGCCGCGGATTCTTAAAGACAGCCGGAGTGGTGGGTACAGCCATGATGACTTCAAAATCTTCCTTTTCTCTTGCTCCATCATCCTCTGAAGGTCAGGTGCCAAAAAAGCCATTGGGCAAAACTGGGGTACAAGTATCGGCACTGGGCATCGGCGGCTACCATCTCGGTTCGACAAAAGACCAAAACGAGGCGAATCAGATTGTCAGTGAAGCACTCGATGCGGGTGTAAATTTCTTCGACAATTGCTGGGACTATCACGATGGCGAGAGCGAAGTCAGGCTCGGTACGGCTTTGAAAGGCAAGCGTGACCAGGCATTCGTGATGACCAAGGTCTGCACTCACGGCCGCGACAAAACCGTCGCCATGCGCCAACTAGAAGAATCGCTTCGCCGCCTACAAACGGACCACGTTGACCTTTGGCAGATCCATGAAGTGGTTTACTACAACGATCCTGATCTGATCTTTGCTCCAAACGGCGCAGCCGAAGCGTTAGCGCAAGCAAAACAACAAGGCAAGGTCCGATTTGTGGGCTTTACCGGCCACAAAGATCCCTCCATTCACCTTAATATGCTCGGCCATGACTTCCCTTTCGACACAGTGCAAATGCCGCTGAACTGTCTGGATGCAACCTTCCGCAGTTTCGAACAGCAGGTTTTGCCGGAGGCCGCTAGAAAGGGAATTGCCGTGCTCGGCATGAAAAGTATGGGAGGCAGCGGTGAAATTATCACTCACGGAGCCGCGACACCTTCGGAAGCGCTGCGCTATGCCATGAGTCTGCCGGTAGCCACCACCATTTCAGGCATCGATTCGCTGGGAGTTCTTCATCAGAACCTCGAAATCGCCCGCAACTTTCAGCCAATGAATCCAGCGGAGATGAAAACGTTGCGCGAACGCTGCCGCGACATCGCGGCCGACGGCCGCCTGGAGCTTTTCAAGACCACCAAGAAATACGACGGCAAAGAGGGGCGAGAGCAGCATCACTATCCCCTTGATGAGGAACTTCCCGCATGACCTGAAATTTTTTGTCTCTCCTACAGAAATTACAGTATTGTTCCGCGCCGCCGGGAAATTAAAAGTGAAGGTGCACTCATAACGCCACAACGTTTGCGTGGCATTCTAAGGAGATGGTGAATGGCGTCGAGTAACGAGACCAAAAAGTTCGCGGTGATTACGGGGGCATCCAGCGGAATCGGCTATCACTTGGCCAAAGTGTTCGCGGAAAACGGCTATGACCTGCTGATTAATTCCGGCAGCGAGAAAGTTGATGTTGCGGGGAAAGATTTCGAGGCCCTTGGAGTCAACGTGGATGCGGTGGAAGCCGACCTAACCAGTTATGACGGCGTTGAACAACTGTGGGCGGCTATAGAAAGTACACACCGGCCGGTGGATGCGGTAGCCATCAATGCTGGAATAGGCGTCGGCGGCGACTTTGTGCGGGAGACCAGCCTTGAGGAAGAACTCAAGATGATTGCGCTCAACGTCACTTCGACGGTTCATCTGGCGAAACGTGTGCTTCCGGGCATGGTGGAGCGCGGCGAAGGCAAAGTTTTAATTACCTCTTCTATCGCCGGAACCATGCCGACGCCTCTCGAAGCCGTTTACGGAGCCACGAAAGCGTTCGGTTTGTCACTGGTCCAGTCATTGCGCAACGAATTGAAAGACACTGGAGTGACGGTCACCGCTCTTCAACCCGGAGCCACCAATACGAATTTCTTCCATCGCGCGGGTCTCGATGACACCGAGGTTGGCTCTGAAGGCAAATTTGAGAACGAGCCAGCGGACGTGGCGCGCCAGGGATACGAAGCTCTGATGGCAGGCAAGGACCACGTTTTCTCCGCTTCGATGAAAACCAAACTGCAAGGCGAGCTGGGCAAGTTTATTCCTGAGTCGGTCAAGGCCGAACAGCACCGCAAGATGGCCGAACCGAAATCCAAATAAACCGGGGTAGCAGGCGCCGTCCGAGTGCCTGCTACCACCGAAGTAAAAATGCGAAACACATTATTTCTAGCTCTCGGGATTTCATCCGGCATAGCTGCCGCAGCGTTTTTGCGCCGCGCCAAACTCGATCTGGCCGGCAAGGTTGTTTTCATCACCGGCGGCTCCCGCGGATTAGGGCTGTTGCTGGCGAAGGCATTCGCTAGGGGCGGTGCTCGTGTCGCTATCTGCGCTCGCGACTCCGAGGAATTAATCAAAGCCAAAGAACTGTTGAGTGGCTTAACCAATGACGTCCTTACTATCGAAGCGGACATGACCATGCGCGAGGAAGCGGAACTCGCGATTGAAAAAATCCAACGGGCCCTCGGCCCCATAGATGTGCTGGTCAATAACGCAGGAGTGATCAGCGTTGGCCCGCTCGAGAGTACGACCATCGACGACTATCGCAGTTCGATCAACACTCATTTTTGGGGACCTTACTTCGCTACCATGGCGGTGTTGCCGCAGATGCGCCGACGACGTCGCGGACGGATTGTAAATATCTCTTCCATCGGCGGGAAAATAAGCGTTCCTCATCTGCTGCCGTATAGCGTAGGCAAGTTCGCACTCACGGGGTTTTCCGAAGGGCTTCGTTCCGAACTGCGCAAAGACAATATTTTGGTGACGACGGTATGCCCAGGGCTGATGCGCACCGGAAGTCCGCGCAATGCCTTGTTCAAGGGACAAAACGAAGCCGAGTATGCATGGTTCAGCGTCAGCGATTCCTTGCCGGTATTTTCAATGAACGCGGAACGTGCCGCCCGGAAAATCGTAAGTGCTACTCAGTACGGTTGTGCGGAGCTTGTACTTTCCTTGCCAGCGAAGGTAGCGGTGAAGTTGCATGGCGTTGCTCCAGGCTTAACGGGTGAAATGCTAGGAATCGCAAATTGGCTGCTTCCCGGCCCGGGCGGTATTGGAACTGGCATACGCACAGGACAACAGAGCAGCTCAGAAATTTCTCCCTCATGGATCACCGCATTGAATGAGAGGGCGGCCAAACAGAACAACGAAGTTATCTAACGATGAGTGCGGCTTTTCAACGAGCGCAGGTTCAAGTCCTTCCAGGGACGAATGTCAGCATGCAGATTGTCCTCCATCAAGCGAAGCGCGTTGCTATGCATCGACATGTTAAGCCCGGCTACGCAATCGCAGGGGACGATGATTTGATAATCCAGAACGAAAGCCTCTCCAGCGGCAAGCATCACGCACGATTCGGTCGCAAGACCTGCAATGATCAATGTCTTCGCGCCCAGATATTCCAGGATGGTTTGCAGTGGAGTGGCATAAAAGGCAGAGTGGCGCGGCTTCAACACGATGTAGTCATTCGGACCTGGATTCAGGATTCTTGTCAGTACCCTGCCAGGCATTCTGCGACGCATGGCGGCTTTGACCACACTCGTGCTGTCCGACTGCCAGCGGCCTCGGTTGTCAGCGACGTAGATCACGGGGACACCCGCTCGCGTGCACCTTTTCTTGAGCGCAAGAATGCTCTTCCCGAGTGTCTTCGAAATTTTGACAACTTCCTCATTGCCGGGGAAGTCAAGATCGTTGATAACGTCAACCAACAGCAGCGCGGTGCGGGAGCGATCAGGGACGTTGCCATGCAGGTCTTTATTGTTTTGCGATTGCGGCATGAGAAAGCTTCGATGCCCACAGTTCGAAAAGGTTGTGATAAATCCGCGTCAGTTGAGGAGGCCAAATGGCTAGCGAAAAACAAAGGGCTGCTGCAAAAAGGAACATCGCCAAGGCTGCTCGCGTGGCGAAGAAGAAACGCACGATAAGCCATCTGCCGAAAGCCACGCGTACGGCACTCGGCAAGCAAGCGGCATCGGTGGCCAAGAAAAAGCGCAAGCAAGGCAAGGGCTAAAACTTCATGGTTAGGTATCTTGGAGTTCTTTTTCTGGTATTGGCCGGGCTTTTGTCGCGGGCTCAGACGCAAATACATCCGCTGACCGTAATTTATCAGGACGACAATTTTCAGATTACGGGAGTAAGCGTCTCGAAAAGTGGACGCGTCTTTATCAACTTTCCCCGTTGGTCCGATCGTTATCTGAATGCGGTGGTCGAGGTGATGCCTGACGGATCGACCAAGCCCTTTCCCGACGAGCATTGGAACCGTTGGGACATGAAAGCGGAGCATGCGGGGAAGCAGTTTATCTGCGTGCAGAGCGTGGTGGTCGACGATGCCGACGCGCTTTGGGTTCTTGATCCGGCCGTTCCGTTATTCGCCGCCAATGTTCCTGGCGGCACGAAGTTGGTCAAGATCAATCTTAAGTCGAATCAAGTGGAACGGGTAATCGCGTTCGGGTCCGACGTAGTAAAGCCAGGAAGCTATCTTAACGATATCCGGTTTGATAATCAACGCAACGTCGCTTACATCACCGATAGTGGAATCGGAGGCGTGGTTGTTCTTGATCTCAAATCGGGAAAATCGCGGCGGGTTTTAGATGGGCATCCATCCGTCCTGGTGGAGCCTGGCGTGAAAGTCGTGGTCGATGGCAAGGAACTGTTGGAATTCGGCAAGCCTCCCCAG
>DATBAT010000413.1:0-12487 GCA_036271375.1 Terriglobales bacterium | reverse complement strand
TTTCGCTCCGGCTTCGGTCGGGATGACAGAGTTGGGATGAGGGATAGGACAGGCGCTTCAAGCATCCGCGGTGGGCAAGTGTGGATATCCTTCGACTTCGCTCGGGACAAGCTCTGCTCTATGTGCGCGGATTGAGCCGATTAGCGCGCGATGTTCGTTCTGGGTTAGAAACTTTCGTCCATGACTATGGCCTGGATCATTTTCTGAAGTTCCGATTCCTTGGACGACTTCCTGGCGCGCAGGTCGGTGATTTCTTTGTTTAGAACGTTCAAGCGATCTTCTTGTTGGTCGAGTTGGCGGGTGTAGCGCTGGACGAGAGCGCGTTCTTCCGCGCTGCCTTTCAGTGCCTTCATATTTTCGCGGACGCGGGTCTGGTCTTTTTCTACGGCGGTGATCTCCTGGGTACGCGAATTAACCTGATCGTCCAAGTCGTCGATTTTCTGTTTTTGATCGATCACCCGCTTCAGCGCGTCGTGGACGGCTGGCGTTAGAGGCTCCTGAGAAATTAGTTCTACCTGGTCATCATCCAAGTCGCTTAGTTGATACTGCGATGCTTCGGGATGAAATTCTTCAATCTTGAGTTCTTCGGTCTGTCCCGGGGCTACGGCGACGCGGAAGCGCAAAAAGGAAGGAGTGGTTTCTTCCGGCTTGCCTCCTTCTGCCAGTTTCCAGCCTTCGCGCGCAGGATGTTCGATGACGACCTGCCGGGGTGTTGTATCGGAGTTGTGCAGCGTGTACTTGCGGCTATCGCGATCTTCACGAGTCAGAATCATCACGCCTTTGAGGATGCTGACGTGGTTGTAAGGCTGCTCGTGAGATTCCTGGTCCATCACTATGCGTAGGGCCGGGTCCGCGGCGTACGACAGGAGACGTCGTTCGTCGGGATGAACGGTCTCAAGCACGCCTTCACCGCCGAAAGTGTCGCTTTCGAGGATATTGAAGGTGCCGGAGTCAAGGGTGTAATCGCTGGAATTCTTTAACCAGAGAGCGCGGCGGATCTCCTTAGACTCCTCATTCCAAAGCGAGACTTTTTCTATGTCGACATGGGCTTGCAGGACGGGCACAAGCGCTGACTGGTTTTTGCCGATGGAGACGGGTTGCTTGATGTCGTAGGCGAAGTAGTCGCCCTGCTCTTTACCATCGGCCTCGATGTGTTGGTTTCGGGCGACTTGAGAAAGTTCGGCTGACTCACTGTTGAGAACGGCCGGCGCAGCCTGCACGGTTATGCTTTCGGACACGGAACCGACGGTCAGGCGCGCGTCGATCTCATTCATGCGGCCGACGCCTAGATAGAAGCCGGTGAGGTCGAAGCGCTGGAACCCGGATGAGTTGACGAACAGCGCGGAATTTCCTGCCGGGACATTGAAGAATTGATATTTGCCATTGGCGTCCGAGGTTGTCGACTGGGACACGCCGGTTTCTTCGTTACGAACTGTGACCTGCGCTCCAGGCACTGTCCCACCACTCATGTCACTCACAATACCGTAGAGGCCGCCAGAGCCCACCGAGCCCGCAACGCCGGGAGCAAGCCTTGCCACGGAGTCCATGTTGAGATTGCTTAAAGGCAGGCTTTTAAGAGTCCCCTCGTGCGCCTGCGGGGTGAGCATGACGGATTGCGGCAAATCGACGACCGGGCGGCGGGCGTAATACGGCTGGGAAATTTCCTGGATGAAGGATTGTGGCGAACCTGCGACCAGCGATAGCCGAACGTCTTTCCAGTCCTCTCCGACGGTGTTATCAACAATGGCCCAGCCTTGCAACAATGGTTTATCGGATGGCTTGCTCGGAAGGATGATGCGATACGTGCTTTTCCAGATGGGTACTTCGCTGATGTAGCTTACGAAAACATCGCGGTCGCCGGTGCCGGTAGCGCTGATGGTCATGCGCCGAAGATCGCGGGCGCGGGAGGAAGACAGCAAGTTTAGGTATTTGCCGACCTCGTCGCTGAGTTCACGCTCGGCGAGCCTTACCGACGTGCCGGGGCCCAGTTCAAAGTTACGTACTTCACCGTTGTCGCCCATTAACGAAAATTTTGTAACAGGACGGGAAGTCCCTTTGTCACTCGTGACCTGTTCTGTCTCAACGCTGAGCAGCCGGCCCGAAGCGCTGGCACTGCCGCTGTGGGCCTCTACCCTTGATCCGCGGGCTGCTGCCAGAAATTCTGCCTGGGAAATGTTAATTCCGAAAGGTAGCCGTAAAGCTTTTAGGCGTTCCTCGAGCGGCGCCACGGAGTTATAACGGACGCTGGAAATACGGCCTTCGCCCAGGTCCACCGCGGTGAGCGATTTCAGTGCGTCGTTGAGTTGCGCGGTGGTGAAGTCGATGTTGAGTTCCTGATTGCCGTGCACGCGCGCTGAGTGTTCGAAATATCCAACCCCGTTTTTGTAGAGGACAATTTTTTTAACGGGAATGCGGGCCGAAGGTTCGGTTGGTTTTGCCGTTTGTGCGAGCATCGCGCTCGCCAGGAAAACCAAAAACAGAGATGATCGTGACATCTGTACCCCACTTTCTCGGGCGGGCGTGGAGTTTAACCCTCGGGGTGGGGATGTGTCCAGAGAGAATTTGGTGGTCAGGAATTAGAGAACTCAGGTTGTGGTGGCGTTCGTGGTGGGCAGGTGAGGACATCCATCGACTTCGCTGAGGGAGACTCTGCCGCTAGGCTTCGGTCTTACGCGCTTTGGTGCGGAACCTGGCGGGTGGGGCCGCGAACTCTCGCTTGAAGGCGCGGTTGAAGGCGGCTTCGGATTCGTATCCTACTTCGGACGCGATTTGCGCTACCGAGTAACTGGTCGAGGTCAACATCTGCGCGCCTAACTGCAGGCGCCAGCGGGTTAGATACGCCATCGGAGGTTCGTTCAAATAGTGCCGGAAGCGTTCCGCTAACACCGAGCGCGAAACGCCGACATCTTTCGCCAGGTCGGCGATTGTCCATGGATGCGACGGCTGGCGATGCATGAGGGCAAGAGCTTTTCCTACTTCGGCGTCGCGGGCGCCGGCCAGCCATCCGGTTTGTTCGGGCGATAGTTGGGCGATGTAAGCGCGCAGCGTCTCCACGAATAACACCTCGGAGAGTTTGGCCAGCATGGCCTCCACGCCGGCACGGGTTGAGTCGGCTTCGTTGACTGAGAAGCGGATCGAATTTTCCAGCCACCTTCCGGCGGCGTCATTGCGAATGCTCACTTTGAATACCGGCGGCAGACCACTAAGAAAAACATGACTTAAGCGCGGCTCGCAGGCCATATAGCCGCAGATCAATCTTGTGATCTCGCCACCTCCGCCGATGCGGCAGACTCTGAGTCCCTGCGCGAGAACGTCGGCTACCTGTTTCGAGTTGTCGATGGTCTTGGTAGGAGATCCGTTCTCGACGATATGGGGATGGCCGTGAGGAATCATTACCAGATCGCCCTCGACCAGATTTACCCGCTCGCCACTTTCCATGCGGACCGAAGCATGTCCCTCAGTGACCAGGTGATACATGATGACGTGCTCCGCGCCGGGCGCGACATAGCTCGCAAGCGTGGGCGAATGCGTCGCCTGCACGCTCCAGGGCGAGGAGAATTCGCCGTTATAGAACAGCGCTCCCTGGAGTTTCACCACTTTCAATACTTCGGACAGTACATCCATATAAACGTTTAGCAAACCTTTCCGGACGTTTGAGCAAACCATCATACGGCAATCCGGTTGTGAGCAAGAAACACAGACGCGGGGACAAGTATGCGAAGCGAATCAAGCTCATATTGGTCATGTTGGCGAAGCGAAAGGAGGCGGCTATGAAGAAATACATGATTGAACGCGAGATGACGGCGGGAACATTAGGGCGGGAACGATTACGGCAGACAGCGGCGAAGTTTGCGCAAGCGTTGCACGACCTGAAACCCGACATTCTCTGGCTGGAATCGTTTGTCGCGGAAGACAAGACATTTTCTGTCTATCTGGCGAACGATGAAGCGCTTATCCGGCGCCATGCGGAACTGATTGGATTTCCCGCCAGCAAGATCACCGAGATCGACACTGCGAACAGCCATGTGCACTGAGGGTGCGTGGCGGGCGCTGAAGGAGGAACTAAACATGCTGTTAATGGTCGAGAAGACTTCCATGCAGACTTGTAACGGAGAGATGAGGGCAGGGAAGACGCCACGGGCTGCGAAGGTTTCCATGGAAGAGATTTGCAACGGGGAATGGACTATCGGCGGCAAGGCTGTGATCTCGGAAGACACAGATCCACGGGCCTTAGCCAAGAAATAGATTCGCAACAAGAGAGTGGAGGAGTTATGAGCACCGTTTTAGTGGCGCCAGAAATGACCGGTTTGAAAGCAAAATTGAAAGCTACCTGGATGTCGGGGGACTACGATCGATTCTCACGCTACATGGAAGCGGACGCGTGTGCCTTCTATAAAAGGCTCAATATTCCACAGGGATGGCGGCTGCTGGATGTGGCGTGCGGGTCAGGCCAGGTGGCGTTGTGCGCGGCGCGGGACGGCGTGAGCGTAACCGGTGTAGACATTGCCTCGAACTTGATTGAGCGGGCGCAATCGCGGGCCGCAGAAGAAGGATTGAAGGCGCGTTTCGTGGAGGGCGATGCCGAGGAATTGCCGTTTGACGACGGGGCCTTCGACGTTGTGGTCAGCCTGGTGGGGGCGATGTTTGCGCCGCGTCCGGAACTGGTGGCGGAAGAACTGCTGCGGGTGTGCTGTCCGGGAGGCACGATTGCCATGGGGAATTGGACGCCGCCAGGATTTATTGGGCAGATGTTCAAAACCTTCTCTAAGTTCATTGCGCCCTCCGGAATGCCTGCGCCGGTGTTGTGGGGTGACGAGAATGTGGTCCGAGAGCGGATGGGGCACGGAGTTGCGGAGTTTCACTTTGCCCAACGCTTGTACCGGTTTGCTTATCCGTTTCCTCCGGCTGAGGTGGTGGAGTTTTTCCGCAAGTTCTATGGGCCAACGAACCGGGCGTTTGCATCGCTAGGGGTGGGAGAGGCGCGAACTCTGCGCGAGGAATTGGTGGAGTTGTGGACTACGAACAATCGCGCCGTGGATGGAGCGACTGAGGTGCTGGCGGAGTATCTGGAGGTGGTGGCGGTGCGGGGTTGAGGGCGATGTCCGGGGGCTCTAGACGCCAGGTTTGTGGTGGGGCAGGTGAGGACACCTGCCCCTACGTTAGTGAATCGGTGGTTGGTCTAGAACGGTATGTCTTCGTCGCTGATGGGGCCTGAGCCTACATTTGCGGGCTCGGGCATGCTTTGGTCGAAGCTGTTGTTGTTGCCGGCCGAGGCTCCGCGAGAGTATCCACCCTCGCCGCCGGTGCCACCTTCGCCTCGTCCGCTCAGCAGGATGATGTCGCTGGCCACAACCTCGGTCATGTACTTCTTCTGGTTGGTTGTCTTGTCATCCCACGAGCGGGTTTGCAGGCGGCCTTCTACGTAGACCTTGCCGCCTTTCTTCAGATACTCACCAGCGATTTCGGCAAGGCGCGCCCAGAGAACGACGTTATGCCATTCGGTGCGGTCCTGCCACTGGCCTTCTTTGTCTTTGAAGCGCTCGTTGGTGGCGAGAGTGATCTTCGCAACCGCTGTGCCACTGGGCGTGTACTTAACTTCAGGGTCTTTGCCCAGATTGCCGATCAACTGAACTTTATTAAGGCTTTTACCTGCCATGAGTGCTGCTCCTTTTGCCCCCGCTCAATTACTTAAGGGCCGGAAATCTTTGGGAATATCCTGGGAAATCAGGGGCTGGAAGCTCAATATATCAGAAGCCAGGCTGGTTTTTTGAAAATCAGCAATTAGCAGTCAGCCCTCAGCATTTGGCCTGTGGAGTATAATCCCCGCCATGTCCGATATGAACCCCGGAATGGTTCCCGATGAGTTGAAGTTTGAGCCGCGCTCCAAAGGCTTGACTACGCCTCGGAAAAAGAAGCCCAAGGAGCTGGCGGTCATCACCGAATGCTGCACTGGGTGCGCCGGGTCGCCGGCGTGCGTGGAGTATTGCCCGGTGGAAGACTGCATGTTCTGGGTACCGGACGAAGACCATCCGCCGTTCGGGCGAATTCAGATCGATCCCATCCTTTGCATCGGCTGCAAGAAATGCCTGAGCAAGGGCCCCGATGGATCGTTTCTCGATGGCTGTCCGTGGGATGCTATTGTGATGGTGGACACGCCGGAAGTTGAGTTGGAAGTCGGCGTCATGCCGTTCTAACCTTCCTCCCTATCGACCTTCATGAATATTAAGCAGGTAGCGAAACGTGCCAAGGTTTCCACGGCCACGGTTTCGCGGACGATCAACGGATCGGACAAAGTCAGTCCTGAAACTGCGGAAAGAGTTCGCAAAGTCATTCATGACATGAACTTTTTCCCGAACAGCCATGCGCGCACCCTGGTTTCCGGGCGCAGCCGAATGGTGGGGCTGATCATTTCAGACATTACCAACCCTTTCTTTCCTGAGCTGGTGAAAAATTTCGAGGATCAGGCTGTCGACCGCGGCCTCGAAATCATCATCGGAAATACCGATTACAAACCGAAGCGCATGGTGTCGTGCATCCGCCGAATGCTGGAGCGCAAAGTAGATGGTGTCGCCATCATGACGTCGGAAACGGACGTGGCTCTGCTGGCGGAACTGATGCGGCGGAACACGCCCATGGTGCTGCTCGATACCGGAACGACCAGCGACCATAGCGCCAACATCTCGATCGACTACCCGCAGGGAATTCGCGAGGCGGCGGAGCATTTGTTCTCGCTGAACCATCGGCGGATTGCGTTTATCGCTGGACCGCAGGAGTTGCAGTCGGCGCGGATACGCCTGGCGGCCTTCCAGGAAACGATGAGGGCGAAGATGTATCCGGTGGAAGAGGGCATGATTCAGGAAGGGAACCATCGCATCGACGGCGGCAGCATAGCGATGCGGAATCTGCTGAAGCTGCCGAATCCGCCGACGGCGATTATGACTTCGAACGATATGACGGCGATCGGCGCGTTGGGAACGATCCACGAAGCCGGCTTGCGGGTACCGCAGGATATTTCCGTCGTGGGATTTGACGGGATTTCCTTTTCTAACCTGACGCAGCCGCCGCTGACTACCGTGCTGGTTTCGCGGACGCAGCTGGCGCTGACGGCATTCGCCGCGCTCGAGCATCTGATTAAACATGAAGATGCGCGCAAGTCGGACTACTCAATTCCGGCGCAGTTGATCTTACGTGGCTCCACGCGGGCGATCTAGGCGCTAACTCTCTCCAAATAAAACTTGATGTAGCTTGCTGACTTTGGCGGCTTGCGTGCACACTTGTGCCTCGTTCTCATGTGGTCTCTTGTCAGTCGCGCGTTTCTGATTTCGGTTTTGTTAGGGCGGGTATCCGCTCAGACCGGCCTGGAAGATTCCGTCAATAAGGCATTTGGGAATTTGTCGGGCGCGGTGGTGGTGGTGAAGGTAAAGGATGGCCGGATTCTGGCAGCGCATAACCTTGCGTCGCTGCGCACGAGAATCGCCACGCCGGGTTCGGCAATCAAGCCGTTTACGTTGGAATTGCTGCTCGACAAAGGCTTGATCCGTCCCACAGAGCGGATTGCCTGCCGCCGGAATCTGATCGTCGGTGAAAAAAGCCTGAGGTGTTCGCATCCCGCGGAGCTGACGACGTTTGATGCCGAGGAGGCGCTGGCATTCTCCTGTAATTCTTATTTCGTGAACGCTGCGGCGCGGCTTCACGCCGGTGATTTGGAGCGGCGATTCGCCGAGTTAGGTTTCACGCGCGCTTCCGGACTACAGACGGGCGAAGGCGAAGGGCGAATAACCACCGCGAGTAATCTGGCGGCGCGGCAGTTGCTGGCAGTGGGTGCGGCCGGGATTGAAATTACACCAATGGAAATGGCGGCGGGATATTTGCGACTGGCGCGACTGGATCTGGCGTCAGCGAGTCCCGCTCAAAAGATTGTGTTTGAGGGCCTTCGGGCGGCGGCCGACTACGGTCTGGCTCGAGGAGTCAGGGCAGACAAGATCTCCGTGGCTGGCAAGACTGGCACGGCAAGTGCGGTAAATGATCCGCATACTCATGCGTGGTTCGCGGGCTTTGCGCCCGCGGAGAAGCCGGAGATTGTTGTGGTCGTTTTTCTGGAGCGCGGACGCGGCAGCGTGGAAGCAGCGGGCCTGGCGCGACAAATTTTCGAAGCTTATGCGGAGTCGCGGTGAGGCGGCTTTGCCTCGTTCTGCTAGTCCTCGCGCGCTTCTGCGTCGCGCAGCAACCGGATGTGCGGGTGCGCTTGCTCTCGCTGTTTCATCTTTCCGAAGTAAAAATTGAACCGTTGGGCCCGGTGAAGCTGGGGCGCTCAAACATGCACAAGGCTTTCGCGGCGCGGGTGGCGGCGGGCATGGTGGAAGCGGATGGGCATACCTCCCAGAACATTTCGGTGTTTGGGGATTTTCGGGTGGTGGCCGCTCCAGCGCCGCCGCAGCACGTGCGTGGGAAACTCGAGATTTCCGTTAAGGATAACGTTCTCTGGATGGTAGCGACCCTTCCCGTTGAGCGCTACGTCACCGCCGTCTTGCAGGGCGAGACCGCAGGCGCTATGCCGCCGGAAGCATTGAAGGCGATGGCGGTTGCCATTCGTTCATACACCGCGCGTTTTCGCGAGCGGCATAAAAGTGACGGATTCGATCTCTGCGATACCACCCATTGCCAGTTTCTGCGGCTGCAAACGCAGGCTGCCGTGGAGGCCGCCGTGGACGAAACCGCAGGAGAGACTTTGTGGAACCACGGTTCTCCGCTGGCCGCCTACTACCACCAGGATTGTGGTGGCCAGACCGAATCGGCTGCCGCGGCGTGGCACGATCAGCAATCGGAGATGCTGAATTCACATGACGATCCCTACTGCGTTCGTGTGGCCAGGCACTGGCGATCGGAAGTGTCGCAAGCGGACTTGGAGCGTGCGTTGGCTCGGGCAGATTTGCATGCTCCACCGCACTGGGACCGCATCGCGATTGTGCAACGCACTCCTTCCGGACGGGCGCGAAATTTAAGTTTCAGTGTGGGCGGGCAATCGAGTGTTCTGGTTTCCGCCTCCAGCCTGCGGTTTGCCGTGGGGCGAACTTTGGGATGGATGACGCTCAAGAGCGATTGGTACGAGATCACCAAGCAGGGCGATCATTTTATTTTCAGCGGAAAGGGCGTGGGACACGGAGTTGGCATGTGCCAGATCGGTGCCGCCGAAATGGCGCGGCAGGGCAAGAACTATCACGAGATTTTGGCGTTCTACTACCCGGGCGCAGCTGAAGGCCGATCTGCAAAGGGCATTGCGTGGACTTTCGTCGAGGGGGACGGGTTTGATTTGCGCGTGGTGAATGCTGACGATGCGGCCCCGGTTCGCGAAGCTGGGGGGATTGCGCTGCAGTGGGCGCGGCAACGTTCGGGGTTGAAGATGCCAGCGCGGCCGGTGCTCGAAGTGTTTCCGGCGGTAGCGATGTTTCGCGACACTACGGGCGAGCCCGGATGGGTGGCCGCCAGCACGCGGCATCAGAGGGTTCGGTTGCAGCCTCCCAGTGTTTTGCGTGATCGGCTGGAAGGAATCTTGCGGCATGAGTTCTTGCATATGCTGATCGAAGGGCACGCCGCGGCTGCGACGCCGCTGTGGTTCCGCGAGGGGGTGGTAGTGCATCTCGGTGGTGAACCCGCAGCTGCGTCGCGGGTCGAGATGTCCACCTCAGAGATTGATCGCGTGATTCGTTCGCGGGCTGGGCAGTTTGAGATGCGGCGGGCCTATGCGCAGGCGGGTGCGCGGGTGCGGGATTTGGAGCAGAAGCATGGGCGCGCACACCTGATGGAGTGGTTGAGCCGCGGGTTGCCGGACGGGTTGTGATAAGTCCTTCCGCTTGTTCAGGGGTTTCTGAGTTCGTTTGACTGGTCGGAGCACGGTGAAAGGATGGCCACTTGGGCCTAAAGGCGAATCTTCTTGTCGTTTCATTCGCCCGGCTAGAGCCCGGCGTTTCCACGGTGCTGCCAATCCCGTCCATCACTACGTTGCCGCGGAGGCAAAAACTAGTCATTAAAATTCTTCTGAAGGCGCGACGAAATATCCCAATAACCCAACCGTCAGCAACCACGCGGCCGTCGCTGCGAGATAGACGATCACCAGGCGAACTACTAATCCCCCTGTCTGCTGATGCAGTGTCGTTCCCGGCGTCCAAGCCAGAAGTGCTTTCACGACCCAGACTCCAAGGAAGGTAGTGCCTGCCAACGCCAGCCAGTAGTTCCAGGACAATATCGCGCGGAGTGCTGTCTTCAGTTTGCCGCCAACAACTCTTGCCGCCGTGACCGGCAGAATCAATCCCGGCAGGACGCACCAGGTCATGATCGACAAAAAATATCGAACTCCATGAACGTAGGCTATACTGCCGCGCGTGGGGCGGAGCCACGAAGGTGCTTTCGAATATAGATATCCGCCGATCTGCCATTGCGAGCCCGAGACTGCCGTAAATTGAAACATCAGCCACACCAGGATTGTGAGGCCGAGAAAGAGCGAAACCCAGCGAACCGGCTTGAAGGAGAACGCGTCGCGGAAGTCTTTGCGCGCGGCATAGACGAGCGTCCCCGAGTGCAGCCAGAGGAACAGGCAAACTATGAGCAATGCCGAAATCCCGCTGAAAGCCAACTGCCAGATGCGGGCTTCGGGAACCAGTAGCCAATAACTGCCAGCCACGACCAGAGAGGCGTTCAGGACCAGATGCATAGCAACTATGCGGAGGCTGCGAAACGGTGACAGAGCTTGGCCGATAAGTGCGCTCATCACCTCACCTCCAGCGATGACGGATCGGTGGTGGAGAGCACGTCGGGTTGGTACATCGGTTGGACCGAAGCCGGGCTGATCTGGAACTGGCCGGGGTTTACCACTTTCAGCAGATAGAAGTATTCGCGCTGCTGATCAAAGTAAGTCTGGAAGATGGCGGCACGATTGTCATGGAACTCGCGGCGTGAATACCAGTTTCGCCACCATGTTGGCTTGTCGTTGACTTCATAAAGCTCGTCCCGTTCGATGAATTCGGTTCCCGCGGGAATAGGGTCTTCGACCAATAGATATTTCCAATTGCCGCCGCTGACGGTCACGCGTACGGCGAGAACGTCTCCGCTGGCGACCGGGTCGCTCAATGGCGAAAGATCGTACGTGATCTTATTGTCGCGGTTGACGCTGGTGAGTTTGTAGTAGTCCCGCGCGATATTCAGCGAATATGTGCCGGAGCGGTAGAGTTTCTTGTCGGTCGAAAAATACGTTCCGCGGGTCGACCAGTAGAGGCGGCCTGCGCCGCTCTTTTTCACTTCGACCTTGTTGGTGGATGCACCATCGACGTGCAGTGTAACCGGTGTGACCGCGCCGACGTCCTGCGCGGTGAATCGCCTTGACAAGATACTCTTGCCGTTGACACTGACATCGGCGGTGAAGGCTGGGACGAGTTCCTTACTGGCGCGCAGATAGTCGGTGATTCCATACACGACCATTGCGGTCTGCTTGGTGGAGTACCAGTAGTAGCCTTGGTTGCGATGGCGGGTCAGCCACAAGACCGCGCCTGGCAACTGGGGATCATTGGGGTTGGTGGCGCTTAACAGTTTCACGGCGTAAGCCGTAGCTTCGGCGCTGCTGTCGACTTCGATTTCCATCAACTGATCGGATTTGGATTCCCAGTAGGTTCCGTCGCCTTCCGCCTTCGCCATTCCTCGCAGAGCCTGTACCGCGTCGTTAAGGCGGCTGTCGTTGTTGAGCTTCATGGTCAGTCCGGCGAAGGCGATGCCCTCGGAAGAGAGCCTGGCTTTGCGGTCCCACACCGAATCGAGATCTTTGTGGTCGCGGTCGCCAGCTTGTGAAAGCGCGTAAGTAACGTACGCCCGCAGATCGGAAATCATGTTGGGGTGTTTACTCAAAGAGTTATGCAGGAATTTCTTGCCGCGGTCGAGAGCATCGGAGTGTACGTCGTATCCCGCACCCTGCGCCTGCGTCAGGCCGGAGACGACATACGCGGTCATGAAGACCATGCTGTCGTCTTCCTTCCACCATCCCCAGCCGCCGTCCTCATGCTGAAAGTCGTAGAGGCGTTGCATTCCGGCCGTCACTTGCTTTTTCAGCAGAGCGGAATCGATCGTGCTTTTTATTTTCAGGTCGCGCAGAGCCGACGAAACGACCACGTTGGGCAGGAAGCTCGACATGGTCTGCTCGGTACATCCGTAGGGGAATGAAGTCAGATAGTCGAGGCTGCCGAAAATGGCTCCGGTGATAGATGGAGAAAGTTCTATGTCGATGCCGCGCGCGTCGGCGTTGGCGGGGAAGTCGATCTGTGCGGTGCGCTGCGCGTTGTCTTCCGAGATAGCGCCGCCGACGCTAATGGTCTGCTTCACGCCGAAGGGAATCACCGGCAAGGTGAGTTCCATCGCATCGGACTCTTCGTTGGTTAGGGCTTTGGTGGTTAACTTTGCCGAGTTGGCATTGGCCGTCGTTTTTACCCGCCAATCAACCTTCGCC
>DATBAT010000412.1:0-4503 GCA_036271375.1 Terriglobales bacterium | reverse complement strand
TCCAATGCCGGCAAGCCCACCGCTCGCGGCTGCTCCTCCGCAGGCGCAATCGACTCCGGCTCCAGCCACGGCGACACCTGCACCAACTTCAGGAAGCGGACGTTTTGTGTTTGATCCGCCGACGTTGTCGCAGCCCAACGGGTCAACTTTCAGCGTCAGCGTATTGATGAATGGAACCAGCAACGTTTTCGCGGTGCCATTGCAAGTCACTTACGATCCCAAGCTTTTGCAGGTGATCAACGTGTCGAATGGCGGACTGCTTTCGCAGGACGGACAGGCGGTGGCGTTGGTGAAGCGTGATGATGACACCACGGGGACTTTGCAGATTACCGCGACGCGGCCTCCGGCTTCGGGTGGAGTTTCTGGCAACGGATCAGTTGTCGTGCTGACCATGCAAGCGAAAGCACCGGGGCAATCGATGCTGGTGATTTCCCAAGGTGGAGCGCGCGATCCGGGCATGCAGCCGATTCCCGTAGCGGGAGCGACTGCCACCGTGACCGTGCAGTAGAGATTGGAAGAGAGACCCTGAAAGCTAAGATGGAACAGCCCCCGCTGTTTCCATCCTGAATTAATGTCTATGTCTCGATCGCCGAAAAACCGTGGCTTCACGCTGATTGAGTTGATCATCGCGACCACGATCCTGCTTGTGTTGACGAGCATGGCGTTGCCGCTGGCGCGGGTGGTGATCAAGCGGGAACGAGAGCGGGATTTGCGGCGCGCGTTGTGGGCGATGCGCGACGCGATTGACCGTTACAAAGACGCGGCTGATCGCGGAGCATTCCAGATCAAGGTTGGATCGGAAGGATACCCGCCGGATTTGCAGACGCTGGTGGATGGCGTCGATGTGGGCGGCAAGAAACTGAAGTTTTTGCGACGAATTCCGGTGGATCCCATGACCGGCAATACGGAGTGGGGAATGCGCTCGATGCAGGACGACCCTGACTCCGATTCCTGGGGCGGTGACAACGTGTTCGACGTGTTCACGAAGTCGCAAGGCACAGCGCTCGACGATTCGCACTACAAGGATTGGTAATGGCAAGCCACCGCAAAACACGAAGCCGGGGATTCACCCTGATTGAGCTGATGATCGTAATCAGCATCATTCTGATTTTGATCTCGGTAGCTATTCCTGCTTATCAGCAGTCTGTGGTGCGCGCCCGCGAGTCGGTGCTGCGGCAGAATTTGTTTACCCTACGTTCGGTGATTTCGCAGTACACGCTGGACAAGCAGAAAGCGCCGCAAGCTCTGGATGATCTGGTGAGCGCGGGTTACATCAAGACAATGCCGAAAGACCCCATCACTGGGCAGTCTGACACCTGGGTTCCAGTGCAGGAAGACGACACGTTGAGTTCAGGCGACCAGCAAGAGGGCGGCATCGACGACGTGCATAGCGGCTCGGAGGCCACTTCGAGCGATGGCAGCGCCTATAGCAGCTGGTAGGCTGGAGCTAGTTCCAGGTTTCGAGTTTCCAGTTTCGCGAAGATGATTTTGAAACCCGAAACTCGAAACTATTTTTTTCCGTCCAAATCTAAATTCAACTCCAAAACATTCACCCGCGGCTCGCCCATGAATCCCCATTGGCGTTGTTCGGTGTGTTGTGCAATCAGGACGCGGACCTGATCCTCGGAGATGCTGCGGGCTTTCGCGACCCTGGCTACTTGGAACTCCGCCGCCGCGGGTGAGATGTGAGGGTCCAGGCCTGATGCGGAAGTCGTGATCAGATCAATTGGCACCAGTTTGCCAGGGTTCTCTGCCTGAGCGGAAGCTACGTCGGCGGCTACGCGATCGATTAGCTTCTTGTTGGTCGGTCCCAGGTTCGATCCTCCGGAGCTGGTGGCGTCGTATCCATTGCCCGCTGCCGATGGTCTCGAATGAAAATAGCGAGTCGTTGAAAAAGGTTGGCCGATGATGCGCGAGCCCACGACCGTGCGATTCCGCGAAATTAGTTGACCGTTCGCTTTGTCTTTCATCAACGTCTGCGCCAGCGCGGTGACAATCAGCGGATAGACGAATCCAAGAAGCACGGTGGTGGCAATCGTCATTAGAACTGCGGTGATCAGATTCTTCTTCATAGTTACGCCATTCCAATTCTGGTGATGACCATGTCGATCACCTTAATCCCGATGAACGGGATGATGACTCCACCCACCCCATAGACCAGCAGATTATTGCGCAGCAAAGCTGCTGCGCCCGTCGCGCGGTATTTCACGCCACGCAACGCCAGCGGTACCAGCGCGATGATGATCAAAGCATTGAAAATCACGGCGGAGAGAATCGCCGACTGGGGCGTTTTCAGGTGCATGATGTTGAGTGCGTTCAGCACGGGGAATGCTCCGGCAAACATCGCGGGGATGATCGCGAAGTATTTGGCGACATCGTTGGCGATGGAGAACGTGGTCAGTGCGCCGCGCGTCATCAGCAACTGCTTACCGATTTCAACAATCTCAATCAGCTTCGTGGGATTGGAGTCAAGATCGACCATGTTTCCGGCTTCCTTGGCGGCCTGGGTACCGGTGTTCATGGCGACACCGACGTCGGCTTGCGCCAGGGCCGGGGCGTCGTTGGTGCCGTCTCCAGTCATGGCCACCAGCTTTCCGTCGGCCTGCTCGCGGCGGATTAAATCCATTTTTTCTTTCGGAGTGGCCTGCGCGAGGAAATCGTCGACGCCGGCTTCGCGCGCGATTGCCGCTGCGGTCAAGGGATTGTCACCAGTGATCATCACTGTGCGAATGCCCATGGCGCGAAGCTGGGCGAAGCGCTCCTTCATCCCACCTTTGACGATGTCTTTTAGATAGACCACTCCGAGCGCACGCTTGTTCTCCGAGACCACCAGCGGCGTTCCGCCCGAGCGTGCGATTCGCTCGACCGATGCCTGAACATCCTTGGGAAGCCCGTGGCCATTGTTGGAAATATATCTTGCGATGGATTCTGATGCACCTTTGCGAATTTCGCGGCCATCGAGATTTACGCCTGACATGCGCGTCTGCGCGGTGAAGGGAACAAACTGTGCATCGAGCACTGCCAGTTCGCGACCGCGTATGCCGTACTTTTCTTTCGCGAGGACGACAATCGACCGTCCTTCCGGCGTTTCATCGGGAAGGGAAGACAATTGCGCCGCGTCGGCCAATTCCGCTTCCGTAGTGCCGTCGGCCGGAATGAACTCCGCGGCCTGACGATTGCCGAGGGTGATGGTGCCGGTCTTGTCGAGCAAGAGCGTGTTGACGTCCCCGGCGGCTTCGACTGCGCGCCCCGACATCGCCAGAACATTGTGCTGCACCAGTCGATCCATTCCGGCGATACCGATGGCGGAGAGCAGTCCACCGATGGTGGTTGGAATCAGGCACACCAACAGAGAGACCAACACGAACACGGTCTGCGGCGCCCCCGAATAAATCGCGAATGGCTGCAAGGTCACGACCGCGATCAGGAAGATAATGGTCAATCCCGCCAGAAGAATGTTGAGCGCGATCTCGTTCGGCGTTTTCTGGCGCTCGGCGCCTTCGACCAGCGCGATCATGCGATCGATAAATGTTTCGCCAGGATTAGACGTGATCTTGCAGCGGATGTAGTCGGAAAGCACGCGCGTGCCTCCGGTAACAGCGGATCGGTCGCCACCAGCTTCGCGGATTACCGGCGCAGATTCTCCGGTGATCGCCGACTCATCGACTGAGGCAATGCCTTCCACGATTTCCCCATCGCCGGGGATAAGCTCGCCGGCGGATACTGCCACCAGATCTCCGGAGCGTAATTTCGATCCGGATACCTTCTCGATGCGACCATCAGCGGTCAGGCGATTGGCAACCGTCTCCGAACGCGCCTTGCGCAACGTGTCGGCCTGGGCTTTACCGCGGCCTTCCGCCATGGCTTCCGCGAAATTGGCGAAAAGAACGGTGAACCAGAGCCACAGGGTGATTTGCAGATTGAACCCGAATGCGCCCTGATGCTGCACTACATCGCGCACTAGAAGCACACTGGTGAGCACACTGCCAACCTCCACCACAAACATGACGGGGTTGGCCATCATCTTGCGTGGGTTGAGCTTCAGGATGGAATCCCAGGAAGCGCGACGAATTATTTTCGGGTCCCAGATTGCCTTGCTTTTATGTTCGGCCATAGTTCCTCAAAAGCTCTTTCCGGCTTGCATCATCAGGTGTTCAAGAACAGGTCCAAGACTAAGCGCGGGGAAAAAAGTAAGAGCGCCGACGATCACAATCACGCCGACCAACAACGCGCTGAATAACGGAGTTGTAACTGGGAACGTGCCCAGCGAGGGCGGAACATATTTCTTTTTCGCCAGGTTCCCGGCGATGGCCAGCATCGGCAGAATCATGAAGAAACGCCCGATGAGCATAGTCATCGCACCGGCGATGTTGTACCAGGCGGTGTTGCCATTGAGGCCGCCGAACGCCGAGCCGTTATTCCCGGCGATCGATGTGAAGGCGTACAGAATTTGACTGAGCCCATGCGGGCCGGGATTGCTGATGCTGGAAGTGCCAAATCCTT
>DATBAT010000411.1:0-3698 GCA_036271375.1 Terriglobales bacterium | reverse complement strand
CCGGATGCGAGTCGTAGCCAGCTGCGTCTTTAATAACCACGCGAGAATTTGGGCACAAAAAATGGGGTTCGATTTCTCGAACCCCATTTTCTATTTCTGTTGTGAATTCTCTTACTTCGCCGGCTCGGTTAACGCGACCTTGTCGGGTCCAGCGTTCGAGTAGCGCGTGAGGTAAGGGAAGAAGGGCGTCACTTCGAACGGCATCTTCTCTCGTGGCGATGTCAAAGCAACCGGCTTCGCTTTCACAAGCTCCACGCGCGTTGTCCAGGGATCCAGCTTGATGCGTCCGCCCAGCGGCAGAGCGGCGACCTGATCGGTGCGGCGCATTTCCAGTTGCGGAGCCGAATTCATCAGCGCGCTCATGCGGATGGTTTTCGCGTCAGCCAGGCTGTTGCCCAGGTGCGAGCGAATGAGATTTTTCAAATCAGGCGCCCGCATCTGCAACGCCTTCAGGAACAGGGCCGCGCTTTGCAGCTTGTTCTTGTAAGGCGAATTGTCGAGCAGTTCGAGCGCTTTCTTGTCGGCCGCTTCTTCGTCTTCCGGATTGCGGGTGAAGTCCAGGCGGTCGTAGGTGTTCTCGTCCGCGTAGAACATGCGATCGTTGAACGCGACTTTGGTGTCCAAGCGATGTCCGAGAGCGATGTGGCTCAGTTCGTGCGCGATCACCATGGCCAGCGAAGATTCGTCCGGTAGCACGTCAAGCAGGCCGCGGCTGAGGACGATGGTATGCCCGATGGTGAAAGACTCGAGCGGCATCGTCAGCAGAACCCGGGTTCGAACTTCCGGTTCGATGTTCAGATTGTTGGTGACGATCAGGTTGTTGGCGACAGTCTGGAGAATCTTGTCGACATCTCCTTCCGGCGCGACCAGTCCCGTCTTTTGCAAACGCTCGATTACGTTGTCTTCCGCCTGGCGTTCCCAGAGGCGCTCGCTCTCGACTGGTGTCGCATCCTGGTTGGCTTCGTTCTGATCGTGTACCGAATCTGGAGATTCGACGACGATCTGTGTGAACTCTTCGCTGTGCTGCCGCTTCAAGTCGTATCCCCAGAGGCGGGTCTGTGCTTTGAATTGATAGTCTGCCTTCAGTCCGTTGCGCATTCCAGATTCTTCGCTGTAGATAAACGCTGGAATCCACGAGCCCTGCTTAAGGTTCAAGCGCCAGCTATCGAAATGGAGATAACGAGCGAAGCGTGGCGCGGGCCCATAAGTGCCGTTGAAACGCACAACGTTGTAGTCACGATCTTCCACCCAAATACGTCCGATGAAACGACCGGTGCCTGCGCCTTTACGCGGCTGTACGTCAATTACCAGGCAGCGGATTTCGCCGAGAAATTCGCGGCGTATGAAGGTGAAGTCGTAGTTCTGCCGCTGGATGTTGTCGTCGAGAATCGCCATCTGCGCAAAGCCACGCGGAATGAAGTGAGTGCTGTAGAGCTTGGAAAGAAATCCGCTCTTTTTGTTCGGAGACTCTTCGAGAAAGGCATGATCCTTAATGCCGTCGGTCAGATCGAGGCGTCCCAGAAAGTATTGGTCGCCCGCCGGAACCAAGCCGACTTCATGGTCGTTGCGCATGGTCTGGATGTAGGTTTCGACCAGGGGATGCATGTTATGCATCTGTTCGTTGAACGCCTTTTCCTGCGCCACGATACGATCGACCACCTGATCGAACGATCCCGGGGCGGAACCGGCGACGTCAGCCGAAGTAGGCGTGGTGTTCTTGTTGGAGTCTTGACCCAGGGCCCAGGTAGGTAGAGCGATCGCGACCGCTAGCGTTACGACGATACCCTTAAGATTGAACATAGAATCCCTTCAGTCTCTTTCCCTACCCTTACGCCAACTGGAAGACAATGTGGAGCACGGCTGTGGAATCGGAAGGTTGCCCGTCCCGCATTGCCGGTTTGAAGTGGATCTCTTCCGCGGCATGGACGGCGGCTTCGTCCAATCCATGTCCCAGTCCACGAATCACTTTGTTCACCCGCACTTTTCCACCGGATTCAAATACCACTTCGAGCAGCACCTCGCCCTCGATTTTCATCTTCCGAGCTTCCTCGGTGTAAAGAGGGTTTGGTTTTGAAAGAATTTGCGCCGGTACACTATGAGCGACGGCCGGTTCGGCTGGTTTGGTTTTCACGGCGGTAGTGACCGGTTCGGTATCGCCGAAGCCGGCTTGGCGGACGTTGCCTGCACCATTGCCGCGGCTGCCGTTAACCCGCCCGCTGCCATCGCCTGTGGCGGTTCCGTTTCCGAATCCCGCGCTGGCTACGACGCCCGGTTTGCCGTTTGCGCCCCCGGTTCCGTTGCCGTATCCCGGCCCGGAAGGAAGATCAAAGGAACCCTTGGCCGCTATCGTGGCCGGCTTGTTGTTATCGCTTGCGTGCGCGGGCACTCCGTTGGGATCGCCAAACCCGCCAGTTTGCACATTCTTAGGTGCAGCCGCCATGGTCGGCGTCGCCGAGCTACCGGTGGAGAACGTATCGGTCTTCACCAACTGCTTCGGAATTACCGCAGTTGTCGGCGCTATCTGCAACGGCTTATTGACTGCGACCTCGATTTTGGGGGCCGCCTGCACTTCTTCTTTAGGCGCTGTATGGCGAACTTCGGCAGGCAGCTTCAACGCCTCGGGACGCGGTGCAACCACCGGCTCCGGGGCTTGTACTGGAACTGGCTCAGTCTTAAATACTTTGACCGGCGCTGGCGTGAGATTCACCGGCGGCGGAGTGCTCACCAGTTGCGTGATTTGTATCTTGCGGATGGGTTGGGTGATGACTTCAGGATGCAGAATCGCAATCCACGCGACGGCTACCAGCAGCACTGCCTGAAGGCCCATGCTGAAGACAAATTCTTTCAGGGGAGGGCGTCGATCAGGAATACCGCTAAATAGGTTATTTTCGTCGGCAAAAGACATCGATCCGTACTTCCTTTGGCCAGAATGAACCGCGACGAAGTGCTCATGTCGCTGAGCCCGCTATCCGCGTACCCAGGATTCGGCCAGAAACATTCACGCTTCCTACTGGATACTGCACCCGGATAGCCAACTCCAAGCGGCCCAACCAGAGGTAAGCACTTATGTTTAAATCATTTAGCGTACTAGGAAATTATCGTATCAAAAAGACTTGGGGGGAAGGCAAAAAACTTCACCTTTATTCCAGAGTTTGGCCCATTTTGGAGAACTTCCGTAACTAAGGAAGTTCCCCCCTGTGGATACTTCCCAATCTGGGCGGCCGCTTTAGCAGCGCACTACATTTGGTGAGTCGATGCCGCGAGTAGCGTTGCGCGTATCTACGACTAGCTTGGCTTGTTTACAGATATCGGCGTAGTCGTAGTCGGAGTGGTCGGTCACGATCAATACGCAATCGTACTGACCCAGATTATCGAGCGTAGTGCAAGGCATCTGTAGATCGTAGTGGCGACCGCGGCCGATGAATGGGATATAGGGATCGTTGTACTTCACCTCCACTCCCTCTTTTTGCAGCAACTCGATAATCGTAAGCGCGGGCGATTCGCGCAGGTCGTCGATGTCCTTCTTGTAGGCGACGCCCAGCACCAACACCTTCGAGCCATTCATCGACTTCTTGCGTTGGTTCAGCGCGCTGCTCACCGCAGCGATCACGTGATACGGCATGGAGACGTTAATCTCGCCCGCCAGTTCGATAAAGCGCGTACGGAAATCAAATTCCTTGGCCTTCCACGAAAGATAA
>DATBAT010000410.1:0-4293 GCA_036271375.1 Terriglobales bacterium | reverse complement strand
CTCCATCCCAATGAAGCTACAAACCACTCGCCAGTCGCATTATTCCTGGCGAAGAACGATGGATGCCCCCAGCCCGACTTGCCGCGGTCGCCGGAAATAGTCTTGGTTTCGTTGACGACCGGCTCAAACTTCCACGCACCTTCCTGTCCCCACTTTTGATATTGCGCGTAACCGACTTCGTAGACATCACTCGCCGCCGGCTTCAGTTTCTCGGCATAGTTCGGCGTATGCCAAAGCTGGCCCGCCCACGGAGAAACGTTCGAGATTGCAGTTGTTACTTTGCCGGTGTTCGTGACCTCAAGCCAACGAACCATAACCGGACCGCCGCTCAACAAGGTGTTGATCTTCACGCGAATGGGTCTCGCGCTGCTCTCCAATTCAATGGTTACCAACAAACCGTCTGGCCCGTGCACTTCAGATTTCTCGGCGCGTATCCACTTCCATGTTCCGGAAAGTTCTTGCCCTTCAACCTCGAGCTTGAATGCGTCCACCGGAAGCATGTCCATGACCCAGTTTTCGTTCGCGAGATGGGCATCAGGAACTATCTGGCCGTTCGAACCCCAGTACCGGCTGAGCAACCGGCCATTACGGAATTCCTCGTCACAGACGGTAAGCCCAGAACTAAGGCGGACACCCGGAAACGGGGACGTTCGAATTACCACGGCGCGGTAAGGCGGATCGGGAGGAGCGACCGCGAAGGCCGCGGAACAAAGGAGGAGTACGAGGCCCATCACACACCCAAAGCGCTTATCTCTAGGCAGTCGCAAAGTGGTCTCCCTTGTTGGCGGCCGCTGTCAGTGTCCAAACGGTGCGGCCTTCAAATTTGTTCTTCTTCACTGCGCCTTGTAATTCGAGATAAGCCAGATGGCCGTGCATTGGGTACATGAGCAACCACCGATTCGCCGCCGGCCAATTGCCCAGCGCCAGACCACATTCGTCGATGAAGGCTTTTAAGCTGACGCCCTCGGGATGTGTCTCCAACGTCTTCCAAACAATCTCTGAAGCATCTTTCACAAACTTGCGGCATTCAGTCAAAAAATCCGCAACCTGCGATCCGTGATACGTCGGCCAATGCGCGGAGTAAATCCAATCGACTTCGAATGACTCGATAAAGTCGAGTGTCCCGACATAAGCCAGGACGGAAAAGTAAGCCGGCGGCAATGACGGTTCGCCATTCACCGTTGGACAATTCGCCCCGTGCAGTGCGTCTCCGACAAAGACCGCTTTATTGGCTGCGTCGTACACCGCAAGATGCCCGTCGCTGTGCCCGGGAACATGCAGAACTTTCAGCGACCGTTTGTCATCGATCGCAATTTGTTCTCCGCCGCAAAAGGTCACGTCGATCCGACGCGGAGTTCCTACCATTTTTCTTACCCAGGCTGTCGACTCGGCATTTGTTCCCAGTCCGACTCCGTGATCGCCAATCCATTGGTCGTAGCGGTTCGCGAATAGGTAGTCGACGTCTTCGATCATCACCCGGTCAGGGTCGCCGCAAGCCAGCAGCATTTCACCCGCCGCCTGCTTCAGCGAATCATTGCCGCCGTGGTGGTCGGCGTCCGCGTGGGTGTTGATTGCCATCTTCAGGCTAGAAGGCGATATGCCAATTGCTTTCAGGTAAGGAAGAATGACTTCGTCTGGCGTGTAGGACGCGCCAGTATCGATGAGCACCGGGTTGTCGCCCACAAACAGATACTGATACAGGTTGCGGTCCGCAACCAGCGAAGGTATCTGATGAATGTGGGGAAAAATCTCCATAACGCGGCGCGGCGTAGCTAATAGAGTGAGCACTCGGTGCGGTCCAAATGCTTACCGCAGTTTCGAATGCCAATGCACAATACTAAACTCAAATGGTTATCGTCAACACTTTTGTTGACATTATCAACGGCTGAAATCCCAACAAATCCGCGCCTTTGGACGTAAGTTTAGCCAGCATGCGAGGCACCTGCTGGCTGAGAAGTTGATTCCTGAGAAGAGGGAATGCGGCTGGCGTAACTGAGGATTCCAATGGCCAATACGAGAAATGCCACGCCCGCGATCATGGTGCGTGTCGGCTTACTTCCCGTGTTCTTCCACTCGCCGGTCAAGAATCCGAATACCGTGCTGGCTATCACGATGGCGGCGAGAAACAGAGGCCATCCGATCGAAGTCCCAAGGTCTCCCAATTTCACCGTAGAAATGCTGTACAGGATAATGCTGCCGTACCAGAACAATCCCATGCTTGCGCCAGCAAGCCAGTAATACCAGGTCCCGGGAAGTGCCAGCTTGCTGATGTTTCCCTTCTTCCTCATCATCAGCAGGCAATAGATCACTCCCGGAATAAAGCCTGCGTACAGGCAAGGTAACCATACCGCGTTCGACATCATTGCCTGGCTGGCGCCGTGCTGTTGAGCTGCCCGCTGAATGCTGCCGCCGAAAGCCAGGCCAAGATTCAGCATCGAGCCCAGAATCCCCGAAACAAACGCCAACAGAAACCCTCCCCAGAAATTCTCCCGGGGCGCGGTACTGTCCTTGCCGAGGATCGCATCGCGGCTACGGCCTGCCACGCCGCAGATCGCGACTCCAACCAGAATCACCAGCATGCCCAGCAAGATCAATTGTCCTTGTTTTGTCATTAGTTGCGAAGCGTGCTGACTGACCAAAGGGGTCAGCGCACCGACGGCGGCAGACGTTCCCAGGCTGACCGCAAAAGTAATCGCCATGCCCAGCCGCTTAATCGCCAATCCAAAAAACACTAATGACACGCCCCAGCCCGCGCCAAATAGCGCCATCGCAATCAGCGTCCCCCACGAAACTGTGGAGTAGGTCGACCAAAGCATTGGGATGGTCGCCAACGCAATCAGAGTCGGTACCACCGCTACGCCCAGAAATGAAAACGCAAGCCACGTGTGTTCCCATTCCCACTTCTTATTCAATTTCATGGGAAGCGTATACGCGGCGTTCATTACGGCGGCGATCAGCACCAGCAGCAGTGCCTGTAGGGTGGAATTCATGGGCTCCTGACTCCGGCTTCAGCCTAGCGAAGCCGAGCCATTGGAGCATCGAGCCAAAATAATGTCAACATGTTTGCTGACATAGAGCAGCGGAAAACCTAGTAAGAACCTTCCAGTTCGTCGCTCCAGTGCTCATTGCCCAAGGCTGGGAAAGGAAAGCTCCGGTCAAAAGTCTTCGAGTAGAGGCCTTCGAAATAGTGCTCGACTTCCTCTTCGATCTTGTCCAGCGGAGTTTTCAAAATCATCCGGACATACAGTTCGTGATTGTCGTGGCGCGTGGCCAACGCCAGGCGCGACGAGTACGACCGCGCAATAATGAAAATATAGGGATTCATTACCAGATTCAGAGTCCGGTACAGCAACGGCTGATTGGCCGCCTTCCAGATCGTCCGGTGGAGTTCCATATCTCCCTGGAAGAACAGCTCTTCACTGTTTTTTGTTGTGGCCGTTTTTAATTTCTTAAGCGCCTGCGTCAGTAGGGCCGGGGCATCGACGTTTGGGTTCTCCCGCATGTAGCGTACGCACAAACCTTCCAGTTTGGCGCGCATGCGGAAGATTACGGCGATCTCATCCAGTGAAATATCGCGGATGAAGGTTCCCCGCCGGGACGTCGTGACGACCAACCCATCCCGCTCAAGGCGCAGCAGGGCTTCGCGCACGGGACCCCGGCTAACGCTAAGTTCTTTGGCTAGATCTTCTTCGATAATGCGCTGGCGGGGCCGTAACTTGCCCGCATGAATGGCTTTACGCAGATGCGCTTCCACCCGCTTACTGGCGGGGACGCCTCGTGCTTCTTTACTAGATGCCGCTTTTGAAGTCGCCATGGAAAGTGGTCGATTATATATGCTGAATCGCCGCAGAACGCAAGAGGCCCGAATTCGCCCGCAGCCACGCCTCGTCCTGAGATCAAATTAAGGGTGGCCCCAATCGTCCAATGGAAAACTCTAGCATGTTGTCGACATAGCGGGTAACAGGATCGTCAGCAAAATTACCGATTATAGCAAAAGTGTAAACTGTGTCGTATTTAGCATGTTTTCTTTGGTTTATCCGGAATCGGCCTATGCCAAATAGCCGCATCGCCTTATTTGACGCCCATCCGCCCTCATGCAAAACAACTAGAGTCGCCACTTCTACCCCTGCATTCATGGGAGCGATTCTCGCATTGTCAACATTGATGTTGACAAGATTTGTCTTGACACTTGCATTGAGCTTGGTTTAACTTCCGCGACGGCCATGGGAATCTGCAGCGCGTTCGTTTGTTACGGCAGAGACAAAAACCTTTCGCTATCAGACTCTACGTTCC
>DATBAT010000409.1:0-7361 GCA_036271375.1 Terriglobales bacterium | reverse complement strand
GGTATTGTGGCGCGCGGCCGAAAAGCTTCCGCGTGAACGTCTCGACACGGAATTCAAGAAACTGGAAGCTCGGGCCCGAGGCGAGCTGGTTGAAGAAAAGTGGAAAGGCCGTGTGCGATATCAGCGAACCGTAGATGTCCGTTATAAGGGCCAAGGGTACGAACTAAACGTGCCGTATGTCGGCAATCTGCTCGAGGCCTTCCAGGCAGAGCACCAGCGCCGCTATGGATACGGCTACGCCAACCGCGAACTGGAACTTGTGACGCTTCGTTTACGCGCTACGGTGAAATCATCGGGCGTCGAATGGAAAAATGACGCGCGCAAGCTTGCGGAGAAACCAGAACGAGCGCCGGTTGTTTTTGCCGGGAAATCCACTCCGGCTTTGGTTTATGAGAGGGAGGCGCTATCCCGGGGAGAGACTTATTTTGGTCCGGCCATCGTGACCGAATACAGCGCGACAACCGTCATCCCACCGAAGGCGGAATTCTTTATCGATCCCGCCGGCAATTTGATTGTGTCTTCGTGAACACCGTGCGTCGAAAAACCACGTAAACAAATTCGCGCGGAGATGCAGACCAGTGGAGAGGGCGTAGGGGGGCCTTCGACTGCGCTCAGGATCACAGAGAGAGAGTAACCACGGAACACAAGGTCCCTCGGCTTCGCTCGGGACGACAAAGTGTTTTTGGCAAAAGCCACAACCATCTTGGGATGACAGGACATTTGTTACAGGACTGTTAAATCAACCCCCGCGCACCGTCCCAATCTATCTATGTTGGGCGGCGGTCGTTACAATACTCCCGTGAAACCTAGCATTTACGTCGTCGAGGATGACCCCGACATTTCGCGTCTGGTGCGCCACCATTTAGAGGGAGCGGGGTTCGCGGTTAAAGTATTTCCCACCGGCCATACCGTCATTGTCGAGTCGGAGCGGCAGCGCCCTGCGCTGTTCGTGCTGGACATCATGGTTCCCGGCAAAGATGGTCTGGAGCTTTGCCGCCAGATTCGGCAGACGCCGACCCTCGCGCCGACGCCCGTGATCTTTCTTACGGCCAAGAGCAGCGAGGCTGACCGGGTGCTGGGCCTGGAACTGGGCGCGGACGATTACATTCCCAAGCCGTTTAGTCCGCGAGAGTTGGTGGCGCGGGTAAAGGCTGTCTTGCGGCGTTTCGAGCGTCCGCTGTCGCCGACGCCGTTGCGTATTGGGGAAATTGAGATTGATCCCGGTGCAATGATTTTGACGGTGGGCGGAGCGCCGGTGGCGACCACGGCTACCGAGTTCCGGTTGCTCGACTACTTTGCACGGCATGTCGGGCGCGTATTTACTCGTGATCAGCTACTTGATTCGGTTTGGCGGGACACTGCCTACGTGACTCCCCGATCGGTGGATGTTTATGTTCGCCGCATTCGCGAGAAGATTGAGCCTGATCCAGAGAATCCACGCTACCTGCGCACCGTACGGGGGGCGGGATACCGTTTCGAGGCGCCGAAGTGAGAAACCGGATTTTCTTTAAGCTGCTGGTGGCCTTCGCGGTGGTGATCGCGGCGGCGACGGTCACGCTCGATTTTGCCGTGCGCCGCGCCTGGGAAGCGTCATTGCGGCAGCAGATTGAAACCAACCTGCGGCAGAAAGCCGCACTCTTCGCCAATCGCGTGCAGGATGGCCAGCGGCCGGTTCAGGACGTCACTGCTCAGACGGCGCAGTCGGCGGGAGCACGCGCCACCGTGATCGACAGTTCCGGCAAGGTGCTGGCCGATTCTGAGGCTGACCCAGCCACCATGGAGAACCACGCCGCGCGGCCCGAGTTTGTGAATGCGCTCAAGGGTTCCGTCGGCCAGGATGTACGCACGAGCCATACGGTGGGTATACCGTTTCTCTACGTGGCGCAGCCGATTTCGGGTGGTGCGGTGCGGTTGGCCTATCCCTTATCGGATTTAGAGAACGCGATTGCCCGCGTGCGGCGCACGCTGCTGGTGAGTTCGTCGGTCGCGTTCTTGCTCGCGTTGGTTGTGGCTGGCATCGCCGCACAGGTAACTGCGAGCCGCCTGCAACGCATCGTCAGTTTCGCGGACGAAATTGCTTCCGGAAATCTTGCAGCTCGAATTTCGGAAACCTCCAACGACGAAATCGGACGGGTTGCAACCGCGCTCGACAAGACGGCGCGAAATCTGGAACAAAGCTTCGAAGCGCTGCAAAACAGCCAGCGCCAGTTGGAGAGCCTGCTCAACAGCATGCAGGATGCGGTGGTCGCGGTGGGCGCGGACGAGCGTGTGCAGTGGGCCAACCGCTCGATGGATAAGCTGGTGCCGCAGCACACGCGCGTCAACGCGCACATCGAAGAGACGGTGCGTGACCCTGATTTTCTGCGGGCGGTACGCAGTGCTTTGGCTTCCGGGCAAGCTTCCGCGGCGCGGGCGACGTCGATCTCTCCAGGGCGGGCTTACGATGTGACGGCTGCACCCATGCCGGGTGGGGCGGTGGTTGCCGTGTTGCGTGATCTCACCGAGGCCGAACGCGCGGAAAAGACACGGCGCGATTTCATTGCCAATGTCTCTCACGAATTGCGAACACCGCTGACTTCGATTCAGGGATATACCGAGACTTTGCTCGACGGTGGGGACAGCACGCATTCCCGCGAGTTTCTGGAAATCATTCGCAAGAACGCGATTCGCATGTCGCGATTGACGGAGGATCTGCTCACGCTTGCACGGGTGGAATCGGGTGAGCAACGCTTCGATAAGCAGCAGGTCACGCCCGCGGAGTTGTTGCGTGAGGCAGCGCAGAGTTTCCGCGAGCGTGCCCAGATTGCCGACACAGAACTCAGTATTGAAGACACCGCGCCGGGGTTAGTCAGCGCTGACCGCGAAGCTATCCATCAGGTATTTGCCAACTTGATGGACAATGCCGCGAAGTATGGAACGTCCGGCGGCCGTATTGTGGTGGGGGCGCGACCGGGGAAAAACGGCGTGGAATTTTATGTGCGCGACTTTGGGACGGGCATTCCCTCCGAGCATTTAGGACGGTTGTTCGAGAGATTCTATCGAGTGGACAAGGCGCGCTCGCGGGAGTCTGGTGGGACTGGGTTGGGGTTGGCCATCGCCAAGCACATCGTGCTGGCACATGGTGGAAGCATACGGGCTGAAAGCCAACTAGGTAGCGGGTCGACTTTTGTGTTTACGTTGCCGACGGTGGCGGAGGCTGTGCCCGAAGTGCAGAGAGCTTAATGTAGGGCGGACACTTTTGTCCGCTTGCCGGCAGCGGCAAAGGCAGTAACCGTCCATTACAGAGCTACGCTTCATGGTCTTTTTACCGATAGACCCTTACGGCTCTTGCAGGCGGTAACAGCCGGACAAGAGTGTCCGCCCTACATACAGAATTCACTCCCTGTTAACCAATCGATTTCCTAAACAACCTATTCTTCACACTTGGACATCCGTGTAAATAGGCGGCGGGGTGTACGATTGGCGGCAAGAACCCTGCTGCGGAGGAAGGTCGTTATGAGCACCGCCAGCCTGCAGATCCCCGAAGCCCAACCCACCTATCCGCACCTGATGAAAATGGCCGTCGAAGCCTGCCGGTTGGCGAAAGAAGCCGCGGCTGCGGCCGCGGAAGGAATTGCCACCGGGTCCATCCCTTTGCTTAACAGCTTGCGAACCCGCGAAAGGGAACTTGATACTCTCGATCGCGAAATTGACGAGGGCGTGACCAAAGCCATCACCCACGTTTCGGAGTCCGAGGCGCGCGAGCTTCTTGCCTGTATGAAATTCATGATCGGCCTCGAGCGCATTGGAGATTTACTTCTCAGTTTTGGCAGCAGCGCGCAGGCGGCCGGATCGCGGCTTGATCCGCAGGACACGCGAGACTTGACCCACATGGCCACTGTTCTCGAGAAGATGCTTACCGATGTGGGTTGTTCTTTCTCTAACCGAGATGTGCGTAAGGCCGTAGAGGTTCTTAAGGCCGACGCCGAAATGGATCGCCTGCGCAATTTGATCTTCATGCGGCATATCGAAAACCCGGAGCGGATTCATCATCAGGCCAGCCTGCAAGTCATTTTCATGACGCAGTCCATGGAGCGCGCGGGCGACCACGCGAAGAATTTAGCCGAGGAAGTCTGCCATCTGGTCAGCGGGCACACTGTCCGCCACGTTCTGATGACCTACGACAAACCGGTAGAGCAGATGTTCTTAGACTGGCTGCGTCACCGGGATGAGAAACCTTCAACTCACTAAGAAGATTCCCAACCTTAGGTAGAGATGCAGGCTCGCTGTGTCTTTCAGCGGCACGAACCCTAGCCTAAGACGTTGCCGAGCAACGTCTCTACACCGGCGATACTTCCCAACGGCTATGGCCCTTTGTTACCGGCGTCGTTACCTTTGGCCTTCGCTTCAGCGTTTACAATGCAGTTAACCTCGATACGTTGGGCGGCGTAGTGTGCCCGGCGGAATCCAAGGTCCTAACCCTGCATGTTTGGCCGCGATGAAAAAGTCTCGCCGATGCGCCTCACCGCGGCGCAATACGCCATCCTCGCCATTTTCTTGGTGCTGACGTATGGGCTGTGGCGGTTGCAGGTCTCGCGCAACGATCTTTACGCGAGCTTAGCGGAGAAAAACCGCGTTCGAGATGTGCCAATGCTGGCGCCGCGGGGCAAGATTCTTGACCGTGAAGGCCGCGTGATCGTGGATAACTATCCTTCGTTCAGCGCTCTGCTCATGCGGGACTCTGTTCGCAATCTGAATGATGATGCCGACGCCATCGCCGGCGGCCTTCATATGGACGCGAAAGAGATCAAAGACCGCATCCGCAAGTTTGCAGGCATGCCGCAGTACCAGCCGATCTTCCTTAAAGATGACATCACGCCGGATGAGCTGGCGTTCATCGAGGCGCACCGCAACGAGCTGCCTGAGCTCGACACCATCATGGCCCATCGGCGGCTTTATCCGCGCAATGGGTTTATGGCGCACGTGATTGGATACGTCGGCGAGGTTAGCGAAGACATGCTCAACTCGCCGCGCTGGGAGCTCTACAACCCGGGGGACGTGGTTGGTAAGTCGGGAATCGAGCTGGAATATAACCACATCCTGATGGGGCAGAACGGTTCGCGCCAGGTGGTGGTCAACAGCCACGGCCGCGAAATGGGACAGCTTGACGAGAAGCCCGCCACCGCCGGTAAAGATCTTAAGCTCACGATCGACATCGACCTGCAAATTGCAGCCGAACAAGCCCTTGGGGACAAGAATGGCGCGATCGTCGCAATGGATCCGCGTAACGGGGAAATTCTGGCAATGGTGAGCCGCCCGACTTTCGATCCAAATAATTTTGCGGTTCGCATCACCCGCGATCAGTGGGTCAAGCTTGCTACTGACGATGAACATCCGCTGCTGAATAAGGCTATTCAGGCACAACTTGCGCCGGGCTCGACTTTTAAGATCATCATGGCCACCGCCGGTCTGCAGGAAGGTATTGCGCAAAACCTGCGGGTGAATTGTCCGGGGGGAGCGACGTTCTACGGCCGGTATTTCAGGTGCTGGATCGCTGCACAGCATCATGGCCACGGCGTAGTCGACATCAGCAAAGGGATATACCAATCCTGCGACGTATTTTTCTATACCCTCGCCGACCGCCTGGGAATTACCCGGATGGCGAAATACGCGACCGAATTTGGGCTGGGCCAAAAAACCGGAATCGACTTGCCGCAGGAAGCCAGCGGCCTGATGCCGTCGGAAGAATGGAAGATCCGCAACTACCGGCAGAAGTGGTACGCGGGTGAAAACATGTCGGTGGGCATCGGACAGGGTGCCGTGGTTGCGACCCCCATGCAGATGACCCGTGCCCTCAGCGCCATCGCCAGTGGCGGGCTGATGGTGACTCCGCACGTGACATTTACCGGGGATGTGCAGCCGAATCCGAACTTGGTGCAGGCGTCGGTTCAGCCGTCGCGAGTGAGTATTCCTATCGATCCGAAGAACTGGGAAGTCATCACCGACGCCATGGCGGAGGTGCCCGGTCCGCTAGGAACCGCTAACAGCGCCCACTTGCAAGGTATTGATTTCGCGGGAAAAACCGGCAGCGCCCAGACCATCAGCAACACGCTTAAGGCGAAGCTGGCTAACGGCAAGCAGGATTTCAAGGACAACGCCTGGTTTGTTGGGGTGACGCCGCGGCGCAGCCCGGAATTCGTGGTTGGTGTCCTTTTCGAGGGTGGAGAGCACGGCCAGTTCGCGGCCCGGCTGGCGGCGCAGGTGGTGAAATCCTACGTCGAAAAGCAGCGGCGCACCCCGACCAAGGTTGCGTCCGCTCCGCGGAAGGTCGAGATCGGGGCGGTCTGGAGCACCACCGACCACGAGGGACAACAGGAAGATTTCAAGGCTGGCCACTTTACTGTGGACCTGCCGAAGCGGCGCCTACCACTCGCTTTAGCTGCCCCTGGACTGGTTCACTAATATGTCGCGTTACGTCTCATTTCGTGATTTCGACTGGTGGCTTTTGTTCTTCGTGCTGCTGATTTGCGGCCTCGGCGTGACAGAAATCCGCAGCGCCACCGCCCATACGAAGTTCGCCGGTGCTCACATTAAACAGATCTATTGGATCATCGCCGGCATGTTCATCATGTTCGGCATCAGCTTCCTGAGCTACCAAGCGCTCCTCGACAAGATCCATTGGATGTACATCGCCGCCCTCGGCTCCTTGATGATGGTGCTGGTCTTTGGCCAGAAGTACTTAGGTGCCCGGCGCTGGGTAAAACTCCCCGGTGGCGTGCACTTTCAGCCCTCCGAGTGGGTGAAGCTGATCCTGATCATCGCCATGGCGAAGTACTTCACCGACCTTAGCCAGCGGGAACTTACCTGGCCTGACTTCATCAAGGCGGGAGCGATCGTTGGAATCCCAATGATGATGGTTTTGGTGCAGCCCGATTTGGGTACCGCCCTCACCTACATGCCGATCGCGATTATGGGACTCTTCCTGGGCGGGCTGAAGTTCAGGCAGGCTTTGATCGTACTTTTGCTTGGGGGACTGATGATGCCGCTTGCGTGGCACCACCTGAAGCCCTATCAGAAAGAGCGCCTGAGCAGCTTCATGGAGCCGGAAGCGGATAGTCAAGGGTCGGGCTACCAGGTCAACCAATCCCTGATTGCGGTCGGGTCAGGCGGTTTGTGGGGCAGCGCGGCGGGCGGGTCCCAGACCCATCTGGCCTTCCTGCCGATTCCCCAAACCGACTTCATTTTTGCGGCATTTTCCGAGGAGCATGGATTTGTCGGCGCGTTAGCACTACTGCTGCTATACTTTATGGTGTTAATGCGTTTGACGCAGAATGCGCAAACGGCGCCCGACCGCGCTGGCGTGTTCATAGTCATGGGTGTGG
>DATBAT010000408.1:0-4011 GCA_036271375.1 Terriglobales bacterium | reverse complement strand
GCATTGCGGCTGACGTGGCACGAGAGGAGGCCTCTTGAAGCGCCGCCTGACTGTGCGCCAGCTTGGACTCAATCTCCAGGTTCTTCATGCGGACCAGAGGCTGTCCGGCTGTGACCGGCTGGCCTTCGTCGGTGTAGAGCGCAGTAACCGTGCCCGGAACCAGCGTCCGGATGGCTGCCTGCGACGTCGTTTCCAGCATGAAACGTCCCTCGGTACTTTCATGCCACAAGGGAAGCAGCAGAACTAACAACGAGACGGCAGCAATCGCCAATGTGCGTGGCCAGGTGAACCACACGCGAACACGGTCTTTCTTGTCGAGGTAGACGAATTTCATGAAATTCACCAAGGTTCGAATTCTGGAACGAAAGATTAAGCCCGCGGTCCCCAACTCGGGAATAAAAGACCAGTCGGGATTGAAATTGCGAAACGCATTGCCCACGAAGCGAGCGATGACGTAGAGAACCAGATAGCTGTAAATTCCCGACAGAATCGCGTAGACCGCAAAGCCCAGCCTGCGCCGCTTGGGGATGTAGGGAACCTCGACCGGAAGCCGCCAGATGTTTTTTTTCACCCAGGCGGAAACGAAAAGCGTCGACGCTTCCTTTAGATCTGGAAGGCCCAGGATTTCACTGAGCATGTAGTAACCGTCGAGCTTGATCAGCGGATTCCAGTTGATAAGAATCACGCCGAAGCCGGTGATCAATATAACGGTATAGGCGAAATCGTGAAGCACGGTGCCTTGCGCCGTGCCCCACCACACCAAGGTGGCCGGTGCGCAGACCATCATCTCGGACCAGACCCCGGCCACGCTGATCATGAGGCGCTGATTGCGGTCGCCGGTCACCATGCCCTCGGTAGTGTCGGTATAGAAGGCTGGGCTCAGATAAATGAGGGCGAATCCCATGGAGTGAACGCGTCCACCGTAGTGCTTGCAGGTCAGCCCGTGTGCGACCTCGTGAATGCAGCCCAGTACTGAACCCAGCAGCCAGAAGGCTGCGACGTCTCCCCACGTCTTGTCGGCGAAGTTGTAGAACTGAAAGGTATCGTGACTGATCTCGCCCCAGTGGGTGAAGACTATTCCGCCCATGATGAGGAACGCGCCCAGGGTGATCAGCACAAACCAAGATTCGTAAAGAAACCCGGCCGTGTTGTTGAGCCAGGTCAAGAAACGGTCAGGATTGAACGCAGGAAACATGATCAACGCCAGGTCGTTCTGCTTTTTCTTGGCCCGTAGTGCTTTCCGCCGCTCGGCGACGGTCTTCTGCATTAGAGTTACGTTTTTTTCCAGCGGCGTCTTGTACCAGAAATCCATTGCCTCGAGTGCTTCGGCCAGTTCGCGTACTTCATCGGCGGTCAAGTCAGTTCCACTTTGTTGGCGATGAAGGTCGGAGATTTCCTGGTAAGAGCGTTGTCCATTGAAGAGTTGCGCGAACCTCCAATTGTCCGGACTCAGGTTGAATAAGGAATCGACCCCCGGCACGTAAGCGCGGATGACGGGTTCGCCATCCTGTAGGTGTTCTTTGGCAACCACGTCGGGGTGAAGACGGGGAAAGCGCGCACTGACGATTTTTGCCGGCATCTCCGGCAAAACCTGGTTCAGCGCCTCGGTGAGATTCATTGCGGGTTAGGAACGAGGATGTTGGTGGACATCCCAGGACGAAGCTCGCCGCGATTGCCGACAAGTTCAGCGAGCACTTCGATGGTCGCGCTCGAGGGATCGACCACCGGGCTGACTTCGATTACGCGCACGTTGTGCTTCGCATCCGGCAGGTCAGCTGTGGTGAGGGAAAGCTGGGTGCCTTTTTTAATTCGTCCTATGAAATGCTCGGGCAGGGTGAAGCGAACGCGCAGCGGCGTTTCCGCCGTGACCCAGAATAGCCGGTCGCCGTGATTCACTTCCTGTCCGGCGCGAACGTAGCGGCGAGCGATGATGCCTTCGAACGGCGCCGCGATGTGGGTCTTCTCCAGCTCGAGTTCCAAAGAATGTTCGGCGTGCTTCGAGTTAGTCAGCAGTTCCTGCGAGCGCTGCACGTCGTATTTATCGGACTCCAGTTTGTAGCGGTCGTGGTCGAGTTGCTCTTTGGAGATGATCTTCGCGTCCCAGAGCTTTTGGGCGCGATCAAAGTCGCTTTCGAGAACTTTGGTTTCCGCCTGCCAGTTCTTAAGATCCGCTTCCATGCTGCGGGTTTTGGCGCGGGCGGCTTCGAGGTCAGCGGAAACTTGACGGTCGTCGAGCATAGCCAGGGTTTGTCCGGTTTTCACGCGCGTACCGGAATCGACCAGAATTTTTGAAACCAATCCGTCACGTTGCGCCATGACGTCGACTTGATGCTCCACGACAAGAGGGCCCGACGCCACGAAGACAGCTTCGGACGGTGAAACCGCTGTCGGGGCGGGTGCCGCTGACATAGGCGTCACCGCCGCAACCTCGTGCGAAGGGGTTTCGCTGCAAGCGACCAAAAACATCAACCCGCCAAAAGCCAACGCATTCAGGCAACGCCGAATCATCTTATTCTCCTACCATCCGAACCACGACCACAGCTTGGAATAAATCCAGAGTAATGGCCCACGCAACAAAACGTACCCAGCCGGACGCCAACCCACACGCACTTTGCCGCGTCCTTCCATGCCGGTACGGATCAAGTTGTCGGGATTCGCGATCGCCACCCGGGCATAGAAAACGTGACGGTCGCCCACGGTCTCGCCCTTCGGACTCACTACTGCCACCGTCCCGCGGAAAATCTTAGTGGGGAATCCGTTGAGCTTGATTGCCGCGGTTTCGTTTGCCTTGAGTAGAGTGGCGTCAGTATCGTCGATCGCAACATCGACGACGGTGCGGGATGCGTCCACAATTTCGGCGAAGGTATCGCCAAATTGCAATCGGCGTCCAACGAAGTTTTCGACATGCGGCGTGGCGACGATTCCATCGATGGGCGAGCGCAACTCGGTGCTTTCCAGCAACTCTTTGGCGCGGGCCACTTCCGACTTCCAGTAGTCGGCTTGTACCCGTTGAATACCCGCCTCGCTGCCGTCGTTCCCCGATAGTGCGCGGTTGGTTTGCAACAGCGCTGTATGGTACTTCGCCTCGGCTGCGGCAAGAGATGCACGGTATTCCCAAGGCTCCATCTCGGCCAGTAACTGCCCACGGCTCACTTTCTCTCCTTCACGGACCAAGACTTTTTCAATTACACCTTCGACCTCGGGTTGCACCTGCGCGCGATTCAGCGGCGCGACTAGCGCATCGCCATCGACGCGCATCGGCAGGGGAATGATAATCAGCCCCAGCACCACGCTAGCGGCCAGGGCAAGCCTGAACGTCCGGCGCTGCTTGTTCATGGCCATAAATTTCCGCTTGCGTTCGAGCACCGGCTCGAGAATGGAAATAAACGGCACTTCTTTGTAGATCTGAGCATTGCGCAGCGCGACTGTCGCCTGCCCGGCAATCACTTTGACGATTTCCAATTGTGCGGGTGCCAGGAAATCCGGGTCGCTGCTCTCCATGGAGAGAATGCCGACGCGTCCAGTGTCGTCGGTCAGTGGGAACGAATAGAACGCCCGCATGCCACTCTCGGCAAAATATTTTTGGAACTTGGCTTTGGTCTCTTCGCGCGGAGCGTCGATCTCGTCGCCGTGTTGCCGGACTTGAATTTCTTCCTGCGAAAGCGCGGCCCACTGCAAAACGTCATGCAATGGGGCTATCTCCGGCGAGTCCGCATTTACCTGGGCTAACCCGGTGATCGCGCTGAGTTTGAAGCGGCCGCGCTGGTCGAGGGCAATCGCCGCACGCTCATAAGGGATGACCGCCTGAGGCGCGTTGACGATGGTCTGCAACATTCGCTCCAGATTCAGGGTCGAAGTGATTTCGTGGCTGACCGTGACCAGGGTTTCGAGAATCTCGACTTTGCGCTCGGCCTGCAAGAGGCCGGCGTTGTGCAGCGCGCCGCTGGCGGTCTCGCAGATAGCCACTAACAGTGACAGATCGTCTTCATTGAAGGGCTTGCCGTCCATCCG
>DATBAT010000407.1:0-11147 GCA_036271375.1 Terriglobales bacterium | reverse complement strand
AACCGCCAGCCCGATGGATACAGCTCGTAACGCCAGAGAGTTCGCGTTGAGACTGGAAAGAATAATATTTTCGAGAAGTGCGAGGCTCAGCATGAGGTAGCCAAGACCGCCGAGAAAAACCGTCTGCACCAGGGACCCGGTAAGAACCAGACCAAAGGCGCGGGAAAATACGACCCATGAGAACAGCGACATCGCGGCGAACACCACGCAAATGTTGACGATGGCGGCGAGGTGACGGTGGGCCAGACGCGCGATCAGAGTTTCGGTTTGCGACTGCGGAAGAACGATGGCCATCTCTTTCCAATACTTCAGGAAAGAATCGCTGAAATATTCCACCAGAGCCGCTGTGATCAGGAACGCGAGTAGCACCAGGTCCATCCCCTTGGTATAGGCCGAATCGATTCCGAAGCTGAGTCCTGAAACCCACGGAATCGCACTGCCTGCAGTCAAGCGATCGGCAAACATGAAACTGAAATAAACGGTGCCGTAGCAATAGAACGGAACCAGCGTGATGAACGCTACGCTAAAGCGCGGACGTGCGCTGTCTTTGGCCCCCGGTTTTTTCTTCTCGAAGTATCGGAAACTCGGGATCACGCAGGCCAGCGCGCAGAGCAGTGCCGATGGTGGCCACAGCATCAGCAAGGTCGTCGTATTGGGATGAAAGGCAAAGCCGATGCCAGCAACGCCAAAGCCGCTGATCAAAAAGATGAGCGGGATAAACCAGCCGAATCCCTGAACCGAGATGACCGCGCAGAACATCCAGAGAAAACTCAGACCGACGTAGTTAATTGCGCCTAGAACCAAATATTTGAATGCAAAAACCTGAAAGTAGGTGCCGATGAGCACGCCAAAAATCGCGAACAATAACGTGCAGAATCCGCCCAGCACCAGAAGAGAAACGCAGGAGCGGCGTGCGAGGAACGGTTCGTCGAGTCCGTAGAACTGGTTGCCGCTGCGCGAGATCATCTGGATGAAGCCGCCGCTGGTGATCAGGCTGGCGATCAGGGAGAGGCTCAATGCTCCGCCTAGCTCCGGCGAAACTTGCAGCGCGTCAGGATAGCGGTATTGCAAGGCCAGCAGCACCATCCACGGCACCGCGTAGGCCAAACTCAGCGAACACTTGCGCACGGCGATGGAAATCTCGGTGCCGATCTTCGATAGCAGTGACTTGGTTTTCTTCTCTTCTTTGGGCGCGATGTATTTAGGAAAGCGATCGAAAATGTGTTGCGCCAGCGCGAAAACATCGGGAAAGCCCCAGTCCTTCATCGAGCGGTCGGTGTAGCCGAACGACTCAATCATGGCCGCGACTTCGCGCACGTCGGCGAGTTGCGGAGCAATCTTGTGGACCTCTTTCAGCAGAATCTCGGGGTCTTTGGTTTCCATCTACTTCGCTCCACACATGAGGGTCGCGCCCTCGGCGGCGGGTTTCACTCCGGCCGGCTTCACCCGTTTCACAGTATGCGCGTTAGTGTCCAGGACCACCATTTCCCCGCCGGCTTTTCTCCAGAAACGATTCTTCTCCGAGCTGACCGGGCCCATCTTCTTCAAATCGGTGGCATTCATCACACATCGATGGTCGGGCAGCAGGTTATCGGAGGCCGAGAAATTCGGCTCGCCCCATCCGAAGCCGTCGAGATCGTTCATCCACGCGCTCCACCATCCGTAGTTTAGCTTCTGCGCGTCGAAGGACTGCTTCCCTGCCGTGGTGATGGCGAACATCTGGGTGCCGTACTTCTTGCGATAGTCGAGCACCTTCTTCATACGCTCTTGCCAGTTGGCGGGATCATCGTAGGCGCCTTCGCGAATCTGATACGACTCGATCAGATAAAGATCGTTCGCGTTCAACGCTGGCGGCTGGCGGCTGGGGTTCTTGTTCTTCCCTTTGGAGTAGAGCGGCTCGTTCTCCAAACCAAAAATGTGATCAGGGAAGAACCCGTTCATGAAAGCGCTGAGCCCCTGCTGATGAACGTAGTTGACCGCTTTATTCTGGCGCGCGCGATCGACGTTGCCGAAGTCGTAGCTGCCTTCGTCGAGGAAAATTCCGGCAACGCCCATCTGCTTCCATAGCCCGATGCGCTGCTGAATTTCGGTATCCGATAAATGCTGATATTCACCCAGCGGGACGTAGCCATAAATTCGGACCGCCGCATTGCGCTGCTTCATCTTCGCAATGATCTGGGTAACCTTGGCGTGCTCGGTGGGATCTCCCTGTGCGATACGCGACGCCTGGTGGTCGCTGAACTCAAGGCCATCGCCGAAGACAACCACGTCATACCGCGAGAAAACTTCGGTCGCCTTCTCCACGTCGCCGTTGGCGCCATTCACCAGGCTGGGATATCCGTAATAAATGGCGAGACGGGCCGGCGTCTGCGTTATCACAGAAGCCCGAGCCATGGATGAAGCTGCGCCCGTTAGGATCGTCATCACCGCCAACCTGAATCGTATAGAAGAGAACACTCTGATATTAACTATGCACGTAAAAGACGCTGGGGGCGGCGGCTTACTAATTTGTGGTAGGTACTCTCGTAATTATTGAGAAAGGTTTCTTCGGTAAAGTATTCCAGTGCGCGTTCTTTCGCCAGCTTGCCCAGCCGCTCGCGTTCCTGCGGATTAGCCAACAAGAAGGATACGGCCTCTGCCATCGCCCGCGGCTGCTTTGACGGGACCAGAATGCCCGCTTCACCCAACGCTTCGCGTACGCCGCCTACATCGGTCGCGATAATGGCCGCGCCGCATAACATGGCTTCGACGACGACGTAGGGAAATCCTTCCGAGATACTGGAGAAGGCAACCACGTCGGCGTTGCTGTAAACCTTCCAGGGTTCCTTGGTCGAGCCGGCAAAGTTCACGTTCTTCTCCAGCTTAAGATCGATGACCTTCTTCTTGCAGTCGTCGTAATATTTCTGATCGCTGGCCGTCCCGTAAAATCGGACTTCGACGTCAGGAAATTGTTCCTTAATGATCGCAGTCGAGTCGATCATGTCGATCTGCCCTTTGAGCTGGTAAATCAGTCCCACGGTCGAGACCAGCGGATGGTCCCGCGGATCAGCCTCTACGCGCTGAAACTTCGCGGGATCGACGCCGTTGAAGATTACGTCGATGCGGGCTTCTTCCACTCCTAGCCTTTTTTCCCAGCGCGCGTTGTACGCGCACACCGGTGAAACTTGCGTGGCGTAGTGGTAGTTCAACTCGACCACCGTCTCGCACAGCCGGTACAAGAACCAGCGCACGAAGAACGATTTGATCTGGCGGCGAAGATTCAAGTACTGCTCGCGCAGATAAACGCCGTGCTCGGTCAACAAATAAGGAGTGTCGTGCGCGATCCGGGCCAGCACGCAGGCGATTCCGCAAAACGAAGCTGCGGACGAATGTGTCAGGTCCCCTTCTGGAATCGGAAAGTGCAGAATCATCAGCAGGTGGTAAAGCAGGCGCGAAGCCTGCGTTACTTCCGCTAATGTCGGATTCTCAGTTCCCTCGGGACGGCTCTCCCAGGTCGCGCGCACCGCATGTTGCAGTACGTTCCAGACCTCGGGCGAATTCATCGTCTTGGGATAGTCGTAATGCTGGAAGTAAAGCTGCATCTTCAGCAGGGTGTGTCCGAGTTCGCCTTTGTCGCACTTCGGCGAAAAGGTCAGCGCGAGAAACTGCTCGAACAGCGGTTTGAAGTGCTTGGAAATTATTTCCGGCGTGGTGTTCCAACGGTTGCGAAGCACCGTCGACGTCGGTTGATGCTGCGAGTATTCCGCCGGCTGTACCAGCCCCCACTGCGGAATCTTCAGTACATCGATGACGTTGGAAGAGAGCTCATACTTCACCTGCTGGAAGGGGTTGGTCACCACCGACAGCAATTTGAAGTCGATATTGGGGAGCCCGTTGGTCAGCCGGTGGCACCAGGTGCTTACGCCACCGTGATAAAACGGATAAGTTCCCTCACTCGCCAGCACTACCGTGATTGGTTTGTTTCCGGACATTACGGACGCTGGAACCGCACCTCAGCCGGCTGCCCTGCTAACAGCAGCATCGTCGGATTATCGAATTGCACTTCGACGTTGTGAGTCATGTTAGCCGAGGGTAAAGGATTGATGGTGTGAATCACTCCCTGCACTTCGGTCGGAGGTGTCGAAGGTAACTTAATCGAAACCGTTTCCCCAACTTCCAGTTTGGAAATCATTGTCGCGGCTACCGGAACGTCAGCCACCATACGCTTCAGTTCGGCAAGCTGCGTGACCACGGTGCCGGTGGGAACACGGTCCCCAATCTTCACCGGTATCTCAGAGACTACGCCGTCCTGCGTGGCGGTGACAACCGATTCGCTCACGCGCTGTTTGGCCTGCTGGTACTTCAGGTCGGACTGGCGCAACTGCTCGATCAAATCCTGACGGGTGACGCGGGCTTCGAGGCCAGCCTGTTCCGACTGATCGTCCTCTAGAGTAGCCGAAACACTCGCCAGCTTCTTCGCGTTCTCCAGATCGTCCTGCGCGATACGCAGATCGGTGGCGCGAGCATCGAGTTCCTGCTGGGCGATGACGCCCAGTCCAAACAACTGCTTGGCCCGGTTGTAGTTCACCGTGGCCTGATCGAATGAAGCCTGGGCGCGCTGGGGCGAATCGCGAAGTTGACGAACTGGCACCTGAGCTACTTTACGCTGGGCGATGGCCACACGAGCGTTCGCATCCGCCAGACGTGAACGGAAGTGGTCCAGGTTCTGCTGCGCCATTTCGCGTTCCGCGGAGGCCTGCTGAAGCGACATGCGGGTTTCCATGTCATCCAGACGGACCATCTGCTGTCCCGCCTTGACTGTGTCGCCAACCTTTACATAGATCTCTGATACCGTTCCCATCGATGCGGATGTGATACGAATCTCAGTCGCCGGACGCAACTTGCCTTCGAAGTTCACGCCGAACGGATCTTTAAGACCAACAAAATTTGCGCTGTTCGGGCGCAACGCATAGTTCGTGCCGACTAAAACTCCACCAATGGTCAAGAATCCAAGCAGCAGCAGGCTACGTACCTTACTGCGTGAAACTTCCACTTTTCCGGGAAGTTGAGGAACGCCACCCTGCTGCGGTTCTTTATTCCAAACCGGACTGATATCAAGCGGAAGTGAAACTCGTCGCGAGCCCTGGGCGGCAAAAGGCTCTTCCTGGGCCCCAGGAGCGAGAGTAAATCGCTCCACCACCTGGTCTTCTGCGATTGTTAGTGCGTCGTATATACGGCTCACGTCTTTATTTTCCTCTTCCTTCTTTGTACTAAGTCTTGCTCGTTTTTTGAATCAGGCCTTCGTGCCATTACCTTATTGCGCCGGCAGTGTTACCGAAGTTCCCTGGGTCACGGGGACATGCGATATGTTCTGTCCACCGTAGCTCTCTGCAGTAGCGCTGTTTAGGCCCGTTACCGCTATCGGGTTCACACCAACCCACACACCGGTGGACGCAAATCGCGACCGCAACTTCATAGAACCTCGCCGTATCCTGATCGTTCCCGGGCGGGGACCTGGGCAAATGAAAAGTTCACTAAGTGTTTCTGTGGGGAGGAATTACTGAACCTTGCAGCGGGGGAATTTCGCAGGTTCTTAGAAGTCGGCGCCCCTCTATGGAGGCAGTTGAACTATAGATGGGGATTCCCGAAATGGGTAGCCCCATAAAGGATTAGAACTTCCCAGCACCTCGGGGGTGCCTAATGGGACTAGAACCTCTGAGTTCGTCGCATAAAATTGATAACAAAGCACTTATGTAAAGTGAACCATTAAGTATTGGTTTAAGAAAGGGTGCTGGAGCGCCTTGTAAGGCTTCCAGCACCCCTAAAAATTATTGTAACGGTAACGTCACCGTCTGGCCCTTGGTCAGCGGCAGATGTGAAATGTTCTGTCCCCCGTAGACCTCCGCGCCAGTGCTGTTCAATCCGGTCACCGGAATGGTTACCGACGGCACGGCTGAACCTGCCGGAATGCTGACTAAGATCTGCGGCGTCGCGCCATTCACGATGCTCGCAGTCACACCCGACAAGTTGTAAGCGTTTCGGTTCTGCATCTTCTGTCCGAGCACATCGAGACTTGGGCTGAGGACCGGCAGGTTGAACAATTTGAAATATGTAGTGAAAGTCTCGTCGTACATATCTCCCAGCAACGAGTGCGTGCCGTCGTAGGCGTGCATGTTCGGTTGATGGAACATTTCCGGATCCATGTCGCCCATCAACATGTTCACTACGAAGCTGGCGCTGATGTAATCACGAATCTGTGTGGACGTGTAAGTCGAGTACGGCGTCTGGCCGGCATAGATGCAGCGATACTCAGCTTGCCAGTCGGCCGGGATGCTGACGTTGTAGTACAGATCGTTCGCGTGACGTGGCACTTCATAAAGCTGCGAAGCGAAGCTGTTGACGATGCCAACGTTCGGCGACGGGTTAGGTCCATTGTTGACTTGCCCGATCACCGACGTGTCGGTCACGACGTAGCGAATTCCATCCTTCACCAGGTAGCCCGGAACTTTGGAATCGTTCAACCCTGAAACTCCGGGGGTCACCATGTTCGCCGGGTTCCAGTTGGTCAATCCAAGTGTCGCCGCCTCCGAGTTATTCGGGTTGACCTCGCCATCGATCTGCGCCTGGTTCATTCCATTCAACGAATCGGGATGGTCCCAGGTGTGGCTGATCCAGTTGAATTCAGCCTGCGTCGCCTTTAATTTGGGAGTGAGATCGTCCACCGCATTGCTGGGTAAGCCGGTGTAGTCACGGTCTCCATTGGTGCCCACGCCATTGAACGCCAGGCTAACCTTGAAGTCCGGCAACAGCGGATTGCTCTGTTTCGCATTCTGCCAGGCGATGAAGGCATCGATGTCAGCGGCGTTAAGACGGAATGTCGGCAGTGAATCGGCGCCCGAATCGGTGCCGCACTTGGTGCCTACAATCCACTCTGAGTCGTCGATGAAAACATCATCCACCTGCGCCGAAGCGTAGATGTGATATTCACCGAGGAAGACGCCTTTCGTAACCCAATTCAACAATCCGTAGGCCACAACCAAATCATGCATTAGGTATTGATTGCTGTCGAAGGTCTGCGTCAGATATTGCCGTCCGTCACCCTGGTCGTAGATGAGAGACAGGACATTGCCAGAAGCATCGGTGATCAGCGGCGTCACGCCGGTGGCCAACGGAGAGGCTAAATAAACGGTGGCGTTCGAGAAGGCGATCGGGGTTGCCGTGTTCGCGTAAAAGAACACTCCGGACGCGCCGGACGCATAGTTACCGGTGTAGGTCGAGTTGGCGGAGATGGTTTTGTTCGATGGATTCAATCCGAAGGCAGCTCCAGGGGTTGCGAACCAGTTAAGCTGACGAACTCCAAATTTCTGTTCGTAAGCTGTGAGCAGCGCCATTCCGGGCAGCGACGTGATGTAGTTTCCGTTGGCGAAAATTACGCCCTGATAGAACCCGTGGCATGCGCCATCGGAGAGCATCGCCGCGGTCACGCCACCAGTCTGCGTTTTGTAGTCGAGCACCGTGTAAGGCGTACCGACATAATCGAGGATCTGTTTGATGGCCGGGAAATCAGCTTCCTTCTGGCCGTTGGAGACGACCAGCAATTTCATGTCGATGGTGGTCGTGCACGAACCGGCAGGCAGGACAGTCAACGTTGCGTTAGCGATCTTGGCTGCCAGTGTCGCTTGAATGGTCACCGAGCCTTGCTTGAGTGTCGTTGCTTTGCCCGCCGTGACCGTGGCGACGGTGGTATCGGTCGAAATCCACTGGGCAGAGGAAGTCACGTCCTGGGTTGAACCGTCGGAGAATCCGGCGGTGGCGGTGAATTGTTGCGACGTCCCCGCGGCGACCGAAGCTGAAGTGGGTGTGACTGAAATCCCGCTCAACGTGGGAGTGGCAACCGTCGCAGATGAAGAGCCCTGCACTGAGCCGCTGACTGCCATGACGCTGGTGACGCCCGCATTGACAGCGGTGGCCAATCCTGTCGACGTGATGGAGATTACCGTCGGGTCGACTGTGCTCCAGGTCACCTGCGAAGTGATGTCCTTCGTGGTGGCGTCGGCATAAGTACCAGTGGCGGTGAACTGCTGCGTCTTACCTTTGAAAAATTGCAGATTCGAAGGCGTGACCGTGATGGACTGCAACACGGCGGTTCCCTGCCCACTCAAACTCACTGACTGCGGACTGTTGGTCGCGTTGTGCGTGATGGTGAAAGATCCAGTGCGCGTTCCCGTGGCGGTAGGCTTAAACGTGATGCTTACCGTGCAACTTGCGCCTGAGCCAAGGGTTGAGCCGCACGTGGTTGCCGATTGCGCGAAATCTCCGCTGACTGACATTCCAGTGATAGTCAGCGTCGTGGCCTGAACGTTTTGAATCGTCACCAATTGCGAGGCGCTGATGGTTCCGGTGGCTTGCGTCGCAAAAGTGAGTGATGCCGGAGTTACCGTGACTGGAGCCGTCGCGCCCGTGCCAGTTCCGCTGAGCGTGCCTGTAAGTATGGTTCCGCTCCCTACCGTGGCCACTACGGTGCCGGTGCGAGCGCCGTTCGCGGTCGGCCTAAAGCTGACCTGGATCGCGCAATCGTCGCCTCCGGCAAGTTGCGCGCCGCAGTTGTTGGTCTGAATGAAGTCGCCGGTGGTGGCGATCGAAACTGCCAACACACTCGATTGATTATTTGTCAGCGTGAAGCTCTTGGAAGCGGAGGTCGAACCGACTTTGGTCGAGTTGTACGACCGTGAAGCCGGCGTCATGCTGGCCGGAGCAACGCCCGTTCCGCTCAACGTGATCTTCTGCGGACTGTTGGTGGCGTTGTCGGTGATGGTCACTGTTCCCGGACGCGAGCCCGCCGACGTCGGCGTGAACGTGATGCTGATGGTGCAACTTCCCCGTGCCGCAACTGAGGTTCCGCAGGTATTGGTCTGTGCGTAGTCTCCAGTAACCGCGATACCGCTCACGCTCAGCGCAACTGATGCGCTGTTGCTCAGTGTGACCGACTTCGCCGCGCTGGTGCTACCTATTCCGACACTGCCAAATGATCGCGTGGTGTTGGAGAGGCTTGCCTTTTGTGCAAGGGCGGACTGCGATCCGGCAAACATCAAGAGAGCCGCGAGAAGAAACCACTGAGAAGACGCAAGCGAACGAAGACTTTTCATACCACTCCTGGAAGAGAAACTTACCGGCCGAAAAAAGCCGCTTTACGCTATTGGGTCAAAACTTAAATGTGGGGAGGAGGAAAAATTCCGGGATTGGGGGTATCGCCGGGAGAATCAGGAATCCGACTATATATATCCGTCCTCGAAGCAGCTACCGCAGAGGGCTTAAAACCCTTGTGTAGCGGAGCATTTGAGACACTCAACAAACCTTATCCTCGCTTCGCTCGAGGGACAAGTGAGACACCTGTCTGTGGCTAGTGCTACAAGAGAGGGAGAAGCCGAAGCTCCTCCCTCTCTTGTGTTCCGCTAACTATTGCAGTGGCAGGGTCACCGTCTGGCCCTGGTTGATCTGGATGTGCGAGATGTTTGTCCCGCCATACAGCTCTGAACCGTTGCTGGCCAATCCAGTGATCGAGATCACCGCACCCGGGTTCGCCGCCGGCACCGTGACTGAGACGGACGGCGTAGCCGATCCGACTCCGACGATGGTTCCGGTTGCACCCGCCAGGTTGTATGCGTTGCGCGCCTGCATGCTGTCTCCAAGCTGACGGAGGGTGAGGCTCAACACCGGCAGCTTGTACAGCGCCTTGTACTTGGTGAACGTCTGGTTGTAGACATCGCTCATTAAGGAGTTGACTCCGTCATAAGCGTGCAGGTTGGGCTGGTGGAACATCTGCGGATCCATGTCGCCTTTCAACATGTTCACCACGAAGGTGTCGGTGGTGTAGTCAAGGATCTGCGGAGCCGTGACCGAATCGTACGGCGGCTGCGCCGGTCCCGGATCAGGTCCGTAGATGCAGTGGAACTCGGCCTGAATGTCATTCCAGTTGGCCGCGTTGTAGTAAATGCTGTTGGGGTAGCGCGGCACCTCATAGATTCCAGGCGCGTAGCTGTTGATGATGCCAACGTTGGGCGAAGGATTCGGTCCATTGTTGGGTTGGCCGATCACCGACGTGTCGCTGACGACATAACGAATGCCGTCCTGATACAGATACTGCGGCACAACCAGGTCATTCAGACCGGTAACGCCCGGGCTGACCATGGCCGCCGGGTCGAAGTCTGTGAAGTTCAACGTCGCTACTCCAGCCGGCGCCGTAATATCGCTTGGGTCCACATCCAACATCATTCCGCCCTGCGTGGTGCCTGAGGCAACGAAGAGGTTAGTGAGGAGTTCCAGGTCGATCGAATCCACCTGTGGATTGTCAGTATCACCACCCACGTCGGACTTGTGCAATCCGTTCAACGTGTTCGGGTGATCGTAGGTGTGCGTGACCCAGTGGTAGTACTGCTCGTAGCTGGGAAGCGAGGTCACCAGGTCATCGTTGGCGACGCCATCCACCGGCAAGCCAGTCCAGTCCTTGTTGCCGACCGTGCCGACTCCGTTGAATGCCATCGTCAGTTTGAAACCAGTGAACATCGGATCCGACTGCAAGCTGTTCTGCCAAGCCGTTAGAGCGGTCATGTCAGCGGCCTTCAAGCGGAAGGTCGGCAACGACGGATCGTCTGACGCAGTGCGGTCATGCGAACCGGCGTTGGTGCAAGGCGTTCCCGGTACCCATTCCGCATCGTTGATGAAGAAGTCATCGACCTGCGCGGCGGCGTACACGTGATAGTCGCCCAGGAAGACCCCTTTCGTTGCCCAGTTGAGCAGGCCATAAGCCAGCACCAGGTTGTGTTTCAAATATTGGTTGCTGTCGAAGGTCTGGCTCAGAATTTCCGGTCCAGTGCTCGAGGTATAGATCGCGGAGAGCACATTTCCGGAAGCGTCCGTCAGGAGCGGGGTCACTGTGTTGCCCGATGCCGGAGTGTAAGCCGGTGCCAGGTAGATGAAGGCTCCAGAGAAATGCAGCGGCGTCGTGGTGTTGATGTTGGGGAAAATCGACGCTGCCGCCGCCGTAAAGTTGGCGGTGTAGGTTGAGGTCGAAGGTACTGAACTCGCCGAGTAGTTGAATCCATAATCCGGAGTCGGATTGAAGAACCAATTTACCTGACGCACATGGAACGTGGTTTCGTACGAGTTCA
>DATBAT010000406.1:0-9185 GCA_036271375.1 Terriglobales bacterium | reverse complement strand
TTGGGCGACGGCAGCTATCAGGCGGCGGTGAAAGTCTCCAACCAGGGCAAAGGCACGGCGCAAAACGTGTCGCTCAATTCGGCGACTCTGGGCTCCGCGGCTGGCGCGCCGGTTCCGCAGTCGCTTATCAATATCCCCCCTGGCGGATATGCCACCACTACGGTCACGTTCCCGGCAAGCGCGGGAGCGTCGGGCGCAATGGTCGCGGAACGCTACTCCGGCAGCTATCAGGGAGGAACGTTCTCTGGCAGCATCCGAGCGGTACTGCCGTAAGCAACAAGGGAAGTTAGAACAATTCAAAAGGGGAAAAGTGAAATGAATCGCAAATTAACGAGTACGGTATTTACGATGATGTTGATGGCGGGTCTGCTGCTGTCGGCATCTGCGGCGCGGGCGGACCTGTCGATCAGCTTCGACAGTTCCAACCAGACCCTTCAACCAGGACAGACTGTGGCCTACTTTGGAACGATTACGGCCACCACCGACGTAAGCATCAACGGTGACAATCTGTCGGTGGCAGGGCTGTCGTCAGACGACTCGCCGTTCTTATTGGGCGCTCCGCTCGACCTCAGTGCGGGGGCGAGCTGGTCCGGAGAGTTCTTCACAGTAACGGCGCCTGTGGACCTACCGGCGGGCGAGTACGGCGGTTATTTCAACGTGCTGTATTCCGATGCCAGCGGAGATCACATTGCCGGTCCCGATGCGGGTGCGGGCGATGGTCCGAACTTCGCCGCCACCGTACCGGAACCCGCCAGCCTGTTGCTGTTGGGAGCCGGACTGACACTGATGGGCCGTAAAGTTCGCCGTAAGACAAGCAACTAGGCGCTCAGACTCACGTTAGCCCGCTCCCCTCGCAGGGAGCGGGCATTTTGCAGTATCGAGTTGGCCCCAGACTTATGTGAATGCACCTAGCCAGGCGAGGGTGCTGGAGAGGCAAATCCATGACCCAGAAAACTTCTGCAAACTCGTCCTTACCGGATGTTCTCCGAATCATCACCCCATTGTTGTGCGGCCTAGTGATGCTGTTCTGCGCTTTTCCTGCTACTGCGCAAGTACAGGCCACCGGTACTGCCGATTTCACGACCAACCTGCAACAGATCGATGGCTTTGGTTTTGCGAACCCATTTGGACGCAGTGGCTACCTGCAGAATTCGCCGCTCATCCGCGATGCGGTAGTGGACAAGATGTTCAACACCGTGACCGGCGCGGGAGCTTCCATCCTGCGCCTAGGCATCATTACCGATTCCAACATCGAGCCTAACAGCCCCGGAGACCCGAACGCGACACCTACTTACGTGTGGGACGGCAATGACAGCGGCCAGGTGTGGCTGGCGCAATATGCGCAGAAATATGGCACGCGCCGCTTCTATCAGGATTCGTGGGGTGCGCCGTCATTCATGAAGACCAATGGCGACACCGACAACGGCGGCCAGATTTGCGGCATGCCAGGGGCCACCGCCTGCGCGACGGGCGATTGGCGCCAGGCCTACGCGAATTTCGTGGTGCAGTACGCGCAGTTCTACCACCAGGCGGGAATTCCCGTCACCGACATCAACTTCGTGAACGAACCGAATGAAAATGTCACCTACGCTTCGCTGACATTGTCCACCGCGCAGGTGGTCGATTTCGAGAAGAACTATTTCGGCCCCGCGGTCCAGGCTTCCGGGCTGACGTCGTTGAAAATTGTCTGCTGCGATCACTCCAATTGGACCGGAGCCAAACAGTACGACACGGCGGTGAACAGCGACCCGGTGGCGGCCGCTTTCGTGACCACCTACTCCGGACACGAATATGGAGCCACCGCTACGAGCGCGCTGGTAACCGGAAGCACGAAACATTCGTGGATGTCGGAATGGGCGTCGGCGAACGCGACCGCCTTCAATGACTCCTGGGACATGCGTGAGAACAACAGCACCGCCAACAACGGAATGAACCTCGCCATGGACATCTCGCGCGCCCTCACCCAGGGCAACGTAAGCGCGTACCTCTACTGGTATGGCGATTCCACCGGCGCGACCGGCGGCTTCTTTAGCTTAAGCGCCACCAGCAATGCCACCAGCTTCATGCTCACGAAGCGCTTGTGGGCGCTGGCCGATTTCGCGCGCTTCGTGCGTCCGGGGGCCTATCGCGTTCCCGCAACTACCAGCAACAGCCAGACGGTGATCACCGCCTTCCGCAACACGAACGGCAACAAAGTGATCAACTTGCTGAACCAGAACACATCGGCGGTGAACCTGTTGCTCACACTCGATGCCTCGACCGCGAGTTGGCTCCCCACCACTTACGTGACCGACGAGAACAACGCCATTGCTCCGGTGAGCGGGATTGCCGGCGTTACTGGGAACACACTGAGTGTCACTCTCTCGCCGCGTTCGATGACGTCGGTACTGCTGGCGCCGCCGAAGGTGAGCGGCAGCGTACAGTTGCTGACCTCCGCTACCTTGCAGAAATTCGGAGATGGTAGCTACCAGGCCACGGTGAAGGTTTCGAATCTCGGAACGGGAACGGCGTCGCAGGTGGAACTCGATTCCTCCTCGCTCGGTTCCGCTGCGGGAGACACCCTGCCTACGGCACCCTTGCCGTATCAGTTGGGCGACATCGCGCCGGGAAGCTTCGCGATTTTCGTGGTCAATTTCCCAGCGAGTGCCGGAAATTCGGGGGCCGCAGCTGCGGAACGCTACATGGGTTCCTACGACGGAGGCAGTTTCAGCGGCAGCATGCGCGCTGTATTGCCAGGAATCTAGAAACTTTGTCATAAGCACATGTAACGTAAACGGTAATCAGGAAGGGAATGACTCGCTGCGTTCACGACGAGATGATTTTTGAGGGCTTCGTTCGATTTAGTGCTCTCGCGACAGCACCGCGGCCTCGGATAGTGCTCCATACCTGATAAGGTCGAGTACCCTTACCGCCCGCTGAGCGAGATCTTATGCGCTCAATCAACCGGACTTGTGATGGCTAACGGCATAGCGAGATTTTTTTCTTGACACCAAACGTATTCGACACATATAGTTCGCGACGCGAATTTAAACTCAATTTAAGAATTCACGGCTTAGATTCAAACTTCACCACTTAGCCAGACCTCAAAGGAGAGGTTCCCATGATGGAACACGCTCAGCTGCCCGCGGCGGCGCAAACCAAATCGATCCGAGTAGTTCCGCCGGTTCTTTTCGTTCTTTTCACCTTGATTTTGTTCCTTTCGCCACGGGCAGCGCAAGCGCAGGTCCTTTACGGCTCGATGACGGGCAATGTAACGGATAGTTCCGGCGCTGCCATCGCAGGGGCGAAAGTAGAGGCGTTGGACGTTAGTACAGGTGTGACTCGCGAGGAAAAAACCGACAACGACGGCACCTACCGTTTCAACGCGCTGCAGCCGGGCGTGTACAAGGTAACCATTTCGGCTCCGACTTTCGCATCGGCAATCACCGAGCGTGTTGATGTCGTGGTCAACAACCTTCGCCGTCTTGATGCTCGATTGAAGGTCGCATCGCAGGCGCAGGACGTGACCGTAACCGCCGAGCCTCCGCTGCTGCAAACCGACAAGGCCGACGTTCACACCAATTTGAGCGCTAAGCAGATCGAAGACCTGCCGATCGGTTCTTCGCAAGGGCGAAATTTTCAATCACTTTACAAACTGGTTCCCGGCTCGGGCCTGCCCACGGAGGCGAACTCGCCGGCCGGCAATCCGCAGCGATCCATCAGCGTAAGCACCAACGGGCAGTCGATCCAGACCAACAGCACGCGCATCGACGGCGCTGCTGACCAATATCCGTGGCTGCCGCAGAACGTCGCGTATATTCCGCCAGCCGACGCGATTGAGACGGTCAACATCACCTCCAACGCCTTCGACGCCGAGCAGGGGCAGGCGGGCGGCACGGCGGTGAACGTACAGATCAAGTCCGGTACGAACCAATTGCACGGCAGCGGCCACGAGTACTACAACGATGCCGCTCTCAACGCGAAAAACTTCTTCTTCAATCCCCTTTTCACGAACCCTCTAACCGGTGTGACGGGCCCGCGCGCTAAGCCCAAGAACGTGAACAACCAGTTCGGTGGCACCATCGGCGGTCCCATCAAGAAAGACAAGCTCTTCTTCTTCGGCGACTACGAACGCACTACGCAGCGCGCGATCGCTTCGTCGAACCAGACGGTGTTTGGCAGTTCGAACTCGAGCCTTCCCGACTACTACAAGAAGCTTGAATCGGGCGATTTTTCCGGATTCGTGGACAAGAATGGTGCCCCGATTCATTTTTATGATCCTGCCACGGGCCACGCGGACGGTACGGGGCGTTCAATCATCAGTTGCAATGGCGTGCAAGATGTCATCTGCGCAAACCGGATGGATCCTGCTGCGGTCGCGTTCCTAAAGCGCGTTCCTGCGCCAAACGTCCCAGAGACGAGCCCGAACCAAACCAGCAACTATTTCGCCCTGCTGCCAACGCAGTACACGCGCGACACTTTCGACACGAAAATCAATTACAATCCGACCAACAAATCGACAGTCTTTGGACGTTACAGCTTCTCGCAAAGCGCCATCAATGATCCGCCGGTCTTAAGCGATCCTGCGCACATACAGGACGCAAGCTATGGCGCGGGTGGCGGTGCGATTAACGGTGGATCCGCCGGCATCGGCGGCGGTCGCATTCAGAGCATCGGACTCGGCGCGACCTACGCCTTTACTCCCAACCTGCTCGCCGACTGGAACCTGGGATTCACCCGGCAGCGCCTGAATGCCTATAACTTCGATCTTTCGCAAAACGTTGGCTTGTCTGAACTTGGCATTCCGGGCACCAACGGACCTGACCCATTGCAGGGCGGCATTCCGGCTTTCCTGTTCAGCGGCGGTTACAGCACCATGGGCAATAGCGATACCGGCAGCCCGTTCCTGTTCCGCGATAACCAGTGGGTCACCAACGGCAACCTCAGCTGGAACCACGGCAAGCACGCGCTGCGTTTCGGCGTCGAGGCGGACCGCGCAGGGATCAACCACTTCCAGCCGCAGGGCGGATCGTTTGGCACCGCGCGCGGCAGTTTCCGGTTTACTGGGGCAATGACGGCCAATCCCGGTTCAGCCTCACAGGCCTTCAGCGCACAGCTCCAGAATGGCCTGGCAGACTTCCTCCTGGGGCTTCCTGCCGAACAGGCGAAGGCGACGCAAACGGAGAACCCCATCGCCCTGCGCTGGACCACCTGGTCTGCATATGCGCGGGACCAGTTTCAGATAACGCAAAAGTTAACCGTGAACTTCGGGGTGCGCTGGGAATTTTATCCCTTCCCGACCAGCGACAACGGCCGCGGCGTTAGCTATCTCGATCCCGATCCGTCCAGCCCTTACTACGGTTCGATCCTGGTCGGAGGCGTCCAAGGCATCCCGCGAGACGATACTGTCAGCGTAGGCCACGGCATGTTCCTGCCCCGGCTTGGCGTTGCCTATCGCCTACGGGAGAAGACAGTGATTCGCGCCGGTTATGGTATGAGCTCCGATCCTAACAACTGGCGCTTCTTCCGCAACAATTACCCGAACATCATTTCCACAGATGTGCTCGGCGCTCCTACTTATCCCGGACTAACGAGTTCGACGAACACCACCTACGTACCGGCGGCTTGTCTTACGGCGCAGACCTGCAATTCCGTCGCCGGGCTGTATCCGGGCCTGCCGCTCGGTGTCACCCAAGTGCCGACTCCTGACATTTCCAACACAGCAGTGCTTTCGCTGGTGCCGTCACTGACGAACCGCATCGGAGGCATCGGAGCGAACACGGTGCCGCGCGATTTCCGGCGCGGGTACATCAATTCCTTCAACCTAACCCTGCAGCAGGAGTTCGCGGGTTTCGTGCTTGACACGGGCTATGTTGGAGCCACCGCGATTCGGCCCCTCGCTCTGATCCAACTGAACGTTGGCACCATCGGCGGCGGGCAGAACAGCGCGCCGTATAACCAGCTCTTGCACCAGACGACCAGCGATCTTTGTCCGACGATTTCCAATCCCGCGGCAAAGTGCGGCACGACGTTGGGCATCGGTGCCTACACGCCTTGGAAGAACAATTATTACGATTCCTGGCAGACGAAGCTGACCCGCCATTTCGGCAGCGGCTCCCAGGTGGGAATCGTTTATACATGGCAGCACGCCATCAGCTACAGCGACAGCGAGGAACTGCAATCGACCGTATTCACGCTGCCGCAGTATTACTACAAAGACAAGGCGTCCTCCAGCATCGACCGTACCCACAATTTCGAAGCCTTCGGAATCTATGAGCTGCCGTTCGGCAGAGGAAAGCGCTGGGCAACCTCAGGCATAGGAAACATCTTGGCCGGGGGATGGCAGCTCAACTCCATCTTCAGCCACGTCAGCGGCAATCCATTCAGCCTGTTCGCCGGCAGCAACAACCTGAACGCCCCCGGCTCTGGAAATCAGGCGGTCGATCAGATAGCACCACAGCAGATACTCGGCAACCTTCCGCGACTCGGATGTAGCGCAGGATCTAATCCCACAAATCCAGATCTTTCCTGCTATTACTTCAATCCGCTGTCGTATACGAATCCTCCGGGAACACGGGAAGGTAACACGAACCGCAATACCATTCGCGGACCCGGCTTCACCAATCTTGACTTGAGCGTCTTCCGCACCTTCAAGATCACCGAACGTTTCAACTTCCAGTTCCAGGCGGAAGCGTTTGGAATCACCAACACACCGCATTTCCTCAATCCCGGCGGCAACACCAACGGGACCTTCAGCGCCGCAAGCAACGCTTATAGCAATGCCACCGGCAACACCTTCGGCGTAATCACCAGCACCCTCGGCGGAAGGCAGGGCTCTAATCTCGATGGAGCTCGCGAGATCTTCTTCGCAGGGAAGCTGATCTTCTAAGAAGTTGAGCTGGGTTTGCTCGGGCAGGAGCAAACCCGAACACAACTCGACCGCAGGCTCCTTGGCAGCGACGATGCCCCCTCGCCAAGGAGCCTGCATTTTTTTTGCGTAACTCGTATAGGACCTGTCCCAAACTCCTATGCCCGCTTCGTAGCATTATCGGGGAAGGTCTAGGGAAGTGGCAGCCACGGCGGACAAATGACCTTTCAAAGGATGACTAACTCACTGTCTTAGGTAGATAAGATTAAATTAAGAAATTCTCTTGACATAAATTTGGTGTCATGATTAAATTTTGCTCCATTTGTTTGATAATCAAACTAAATGCCAATGCTGACTGCAACCTTAGCGATTAGGTCGAGCTGAGGTAAGGCGGAATAAGAGAGAGAGGGACCGTGATGTCCTTCGAAGTTCGACTCCGAAACAGGGCTGTTGTCAGGGTGCCTTCCGCTTGCTCATCGCTATTACCTTGCGCGTTCTCCAGCTCCACAGTTTTCCCAGTACGTCATCCCCGAACCGGCTTCGCTGGTGCTTCTGGGCGCCGCAATGCTTGCACTGAGAAAGACACTGCGCAGGCGCCGGGAATTTACTCGGAATTGAACGATGGTGCAAAAAAAACGAATGCCGGTTTGTCATTCAAGGCAGACCTAACCGGGGCTGATTGGCCATTGGCCCACTGAGAAGGATCGAGATGAAACGCAATTTTCTCCGCAATATCTGGGCAGCTTTCGCGCTGCTCCTGACCCTTGGATATGCAGCCGGCACCGCGTGGGCCCAAACAACTCCCGACTGTACGCAACCTCCTTATAACCTTCCGGCAGGGAACCCGACCAGCTCGACCACTGCCGCGCAAGACCAGGCGCACATGATGTGCATACAGGGCCTGCAATTCCCGACGGCCGCTTCTACTCCGTCGGTCTCGCCCACGCTTGTCGGAGATCCCTACGCTCCCGTGAATGCTTACCCAACGAGCGTGACCACTCCAAATACCAGCAATTGGACTGACGTCCCAGGTTTCGTCGTCGTCCGCTGGCAATGGGGGCAATGGACCACCTACGACCAGCCGCAGAGCAGCGGCATGGCAAATGTCCTGTGCGGCAGCACCAACGGCACCGCACCTCCCGGTTGTACCGAAGCGATGGAAATCGGCACCTCGGTAGGCGGCGCGACGAATGGCTACGGCGATTATGGTCCAGCCGATCAGACCTCTGGTGGCTATCCGATTCCCGGCGCCCGTCCTTATCCCACTGGCGACGCGATGCTCGGCTACCCGAACAACAGCACGATTTGCACCGCGCCGGGATGCCTGGCAACTGGCTTCTACACGCCAATCGACCTGTTCACCATGAAAGACCACGTCACGAAAATCAAGACGGCCAAAGACTGGTGGCTCAAGCGGCGTCCGGAAATTCTGGACCTGGTACAGAAAGAGATTTACGGATACAAGATTCCGCAATCGCAATGGCCCGACATCACCTGGACCATCAGCGCGGTCACGACCGGTACCCAGGCCGGTACCATCAGTTGTATTACGCCGCTTCCTCCGGCTACCGGGTGTACTAACGGCACCGTCGCCGACGGCCACACTTACTCGTATCGCCAAAAAACCTATACGGGAACAATTTCAACCGCGGGTTATCCGGCGGTCCGCAACAAGCCGACGATTTCTCTCTCCTGCCGTTTCCCGGCGAACGCCACCGGCAAAGTTCCGGTTTTTATCGGAAACAGCGAAACCAACACAGACTTCCAGTACACGGCTCCTTTGGGTTATGGCGCATGCGGATATTCGCAGGGCTCGCTCCAGGCGGACGGTGGCGGGGCCTCAGCCACAAGCTATCTGAGCGGATTGATCGACAAAGGCAACTGGCGCACGCCGACGGAAGCGGGCACGCTCCAGATTTGGGCGTGGGGCCTCAGCCGCGCGATTGACGAATTTGCCAACGATCCCGACCCAATTGGTCCCGATGGCGACAAGGTCGGAGTCATCGGCGTGTCGCGCGATGGCAAGTTGTCCCTTGTGGAAGCGGCGATGGACGATCGCATCGTGGCTTCGTTGCCGAGCGATTCGGGTGAAGGCGGAACCGGCTTCATTCGCAGAAACGTGGGCGAAAGCATCGAGTCCATCACCGGCAGCGGCGAGTACTACTGGATGTCCGGCTACCTGATGAACTATGACGGCCCGTGGTGTTCGAGGAACCCCGACCGCGGCCCGGCGGGCTGCACTCCGGCCTATATGCCGCGCGCGGTCGAAGACCTCGACGTGGATTCTCCAGCGGTCGAATCGCTGATTGCTCCTCGAGTCCTTATGACTAACGGCGGA
>DATBAT010000405.1:0-6810 GCA_036271375.1 Terriglobales bacterium | reverse complement strand
CGACGGCGCGACACTGCCTTAGCCGGGTGCGAATGTTGGAAAGGTCACGGTCGACGTGTCCGGGATGGCAGACAAGTTCCCAAGTACCTTCCGGGCAGTTTTGAACGAGATCACGGAAAGAGGTGTGGTCAAGAGAGCCTGTAGCCACGACGCCCAGACTTCCGTCGGTGGTCACCATGCCAGCCTGTCCCACGATTTGGCGGAATTTTTGCGAAAGAAGGTTGAGAGCTTTCACCTGCATCCAGCGTTTGGGGCTGGCGCGAAATTGACTAAAGCGAACCGGCTCAAAGGGATTGCGGATGGCCCGCACGCCGCATCCTTGCGCCGCGGTCACTAAGGCTTCCAGCACCTTGGGAAACATATGGACATGTTTGTGTGTATCGATGTGGGTGATGGGAATACCGGCAGCCTTGAGTTTGCCAATCTGCGCGGTCGCTTCGGCGGCGATGTGCCCGGGATCGAGTTTGCCCGCCCACGCCGCGAGTCCAAGGCTTCCCGCGCTGTCGCGAAAGTGGACGCCTTTCCCGTGGTCGATGAGGCTGGGCACCTGCTGCGTGCCTGAAACCGGCGAGCCATCGACGAGGACGACATGGCAGCCAACTTCGAATTGATCGGTCAACAACGCCAGATGGACGGCTTCATCGAACGCGGCTGAGTTGGCCATCAGGGTAGCCGAGGTCACCACGCCGCTGGTGTAAGCCTCGAGGATGGCGCGATTGACCCCGGAGGTGAGTCCGAAGTCGTCGGCGTTGATGATGAGGCGGCGCATGGGGAAAAGTCTAGCAGGCGGGTAGAATCGGCCTCCGGCCGGCGTCGAACGTGTTCGGAAAACCTTGCAGGCTCGGACGTGGCGGAATTTTGAGTCTTGCGAATACTGCCAGGCGGGCGAGGGTCTCCGCCCGATGCGTTGGCATTTGTTATACTTCGGGTCTAGCCCCTGGATATCGATTCTGCTGCATGGGGCGGTTAGCTCAGTTGGTTAGAGCGCCTGCCTTACAAGCAGGAGGTCGCAGGTTCGAGCCCTGCACTGCCCACCAAATTTAGTATTTTGTTTGGGTTGGCGTTTTCCTTCCTTCATCTCCTTAATGCCTTCGCCTGCCCCGCTGAGGGGGATTTAGTTCGACCCTAAACCCAGGTTGGGGAGCGCGGATGAAGAGCCGGAGGTCCACGAGTGTGGCTGGCTGGCGAATTCCCTCGGAGTACAGTTCACGTATTTCTTGAAGACGGAAGAGAAATATGCGGGGTTGCAGAATCCGCAGCGTTCGGCCACCTCGGCTACATTCAACCGGGGATCTAATAACACTCGCTTCGCCAGTTCTACACGTTGGCCGATTAAGAAATTCTCGAGAGTGATTCCAGCCGTACGGCGGAAAACCCGGCTCAGGTGGCCGGTGGAGAGATGCAGCGCATCCGCCAGATTTTGGATGGTGATGTTGGCGGGGCCACGCTCTTCAGAAAGCTGACGAACGGCCAAGACGATCTTATGTTCGCGCTGGCTGAAAGTGAAAGCCACTTGCTTTTCCAGCAATTCGGCGAAGCGGCGGAATGCTTCGCATGCCGTGAATGGCGTCGGCGCGTGCAGCACCGCGGTCATGGCTTGTTCTTTGTCAGCGGTGATCGCGCCGGTGCCGGGGCCCGCACTGATTATTTCCAGCGAGAGATGTTCGATCGCCCAAGTGAGCAACGCCCGGGACTGCTGCAAGCTGGCCGCTGAATGATCCGGGGGCATGGCGTGGGCCAGGAACTCGCGAGTCACTGCCATCGCGCCTTTGCCCTGATGGATGGCCTTCACCAGGCGGCCAATAATTTCGACGGGGCGGCTGCCACGGGGAGACGGATCGTCCGAGAAGCAGATTGCGGTGCTACCCGAATCTAGGGCAACGCAAGCCTGGTGATAGGCTTCCAATAATTCTGCCGGCGGATGGTGGGTGTGGCTGATACCGACGCGCGCGCTGGCGGATGAATGCGAGCGCACCGCGGCGAGAATCGCTTCCGCCATTTCCTGTAAAGAGATTCGCTCGTGGCTGCGGTTGCGCGATTCGAGACTGGTGAAGATGCACAACTCGCCGGGGCGGACCACCATCGCTAGAGTGTTCGGCCAATTCTGGCAGACGTCTTCCACGACGTGAGACAGTCGATAGAGCGTCATCTGATCGGCGACCGGAAGCCTGATTTCGTTTTCGCTGCCTGCACTTTTTATTTGCAGCACTAAGACGCGGTCTGGGAGGCGCTGCAGGCCGGCGCGCCTCGCGAGTGCACTCATTTCGTCGCGGTCTCCGAGTTCGCCAGAAAGCAGAATTGCGGCTAGCTCTTTGCGGTCGAGAGCGAGTTCACGGTCCTGACGTTGTTGCGCTTCCGCGATGATTTGCAGGCGCTTCCAGGAATTCGAAATGTAGCGCGCGAAGAGTTCAAGCACGCGCACCATCTCGGCGACTTGCGCCTGAGTGACTACCATCACCCTGTAATAGGCTGCTTCCAGAGTGACCAGATTGATATGGGGCTGCCCTTCGAGAGTCCTGCGTACGAGTTCAAAACCTTCGGGAGTGGGAGATTGAGTCAAGACCTGCCCGGAAAATAGCGTTCCCAGATATTGGTCATCGCACATTACCGGCACTGCGATATCGGTGAGGCCCACATGGCAGGCGTAGACCTGGGTGCATCCCGTGGCCTTGCAGCGTTTTTGCGCAGGCACGTCCGAGTTGGCGCAGGTCTCTTCTTCGTACGCGCCAAAACCATGGACCATGTCGCAGAATAACGTGCTGGGGGCGGAGCGATTTGAAGGTTGAATGCCCGCGGGCTGAAGCTGGACAAGCGCATCGACCGTGGTGACGCGGTTCTTGAATTTCTCCTTCATGGGATCGAGGTCTTCGTTCCACATGAGTTCGACGTTGCGGATCGGTCCCGCATCGTTGAGCATGAGAAGGAAATGTTTGAAGAGTTCGAGGTCTTTCTGAAATTCGCGCTTCAGAGCACCGCTTAAAACACCTTGTGGCTTTTTCAACGTGGAACCCCCACCCAGACTCGGCGGGATATTATTACAAAATTCCGTGCATTTAGATCGGTTAATCCGACCTTTCGATTGTTTTATCGGCTTTTGATCGTTTATTCGTGGGCGCGTACGGTAAGTCCACCATCCACAACCAGATCGGTGCCGGTGATGAAGGAGGAGCCATCAGCGGCGAGGAACAGGGCGGCTTCGCCGACGTCTGCCGGAACGCCTCTACGGCCCAGAGGATGGAGCGCGGTGGTCTGATCGGCAAGGGCGTCAGGGTTTGGGGATTGGCGGAGGTACTCCTCCCAGAGGCGAGTATCGATGTAGCCGGGGCTGATGGTGTTCACACGAATGCGGCGCGGCGCCAACTCAAGGGCGAGATTCCGGCCCAGGGCGACGAGAGCGGCTTTGGCGCAGGCATAAGCGCTGGAATCGGGAAAGGCATGCGTGGCGTGGATCGAACTTATGTTGATGATGGCTCCCCCGCGTTCAGGGAACAGGGGAAGCGCGGCCTGAGCCAAGAGGAATGCGCCCCGCAAGTTTACTTCGAGGACCAAGTTCCAGTCGTCGAGCGTGATGTCGGCGAAGGACTTCGCTATTTCCACTCCGGCGTTGTTCACCAGTATGTCGATGTGACCATAGAGTTGACGAACGGCTTCCACAGCGGCCTGGATTTCTGATTGCTTCCTTAGGTCGGCGGGGACGAAAATTGGGGCCAGGCACGTAGGGCAGCCGCTGAGTTTTTCGACCGTCGCCTTTCCAGTCTCGCAATCGCAATCGAGGATTACGGTTTGTGCGCCCTCTTTCTGATAGCGCTCCACAATCGCGCGACCAATTCCCTGCGCTCCACCACTTACCAACGCCACACGGCCTGCGAGTACCCCGCCTTTTTGTGATCCCGACTGCGTCATGACTACTTCGTGCTCCCCATTGGTTTCAAGAAAACAATTTCAGCGCTGTTGGCGGCCGGTAATTTTACCGCCAATCCCGTTTTTAGTAACTCAGAGCCCTTAACGGTTCTATCTGGCGAACTACTATCCTGAAAGTGCAGTTGGTAGGTTGTGTCTGGCGTTACTCCCCGAAGAAGAAAGGAATGACTTGCCTCTGTCTCGGTTGATCCGCGGAAAGCGTACAACACTCCTTGATTTCGTTTGGGATCGAAATATTGCATACCGTCCCAGTGAACGCCGTCAGGCCGTGGAGACACATGGTATAAGTCAGCATCGCGAATGAACGGCCGCAACTGTGACTTGTAAAGCTGAAACTCTTCTTTGGCAACTTTGTGTTGTTCGGGCGACCAAGAGCTGGTGTCGAGCATGATGGTGAGCCACCCCATCATGCCGCTACGCAGCATGTAGCGGAAATTCTCAATGCGCGGGGTGGGCCACTTCTCGACATACGCTTCAAGCATGGCCGCCGGCAGCACGTAGCTGGTGTCGTGGAAAGCGCGACGGTTCGACACCGGGTCGTATGTGTCGGTGATGGAGAAATAATCGCCGTGAGCGGCGCTGCCGAAGTCAACCATACGCCCGCCGTCGTTACAGACCTCCAGCAGAATTCCGGGATGGTCTTCGCGCAATTTGGAATGTATGTCGTAATAGGCTTTGACTGCGTGATAGCTGACATCCGTAGAGTTAGAGCTTTCCACCCAGTAATTGCTGCCGGCTTTCGCGATGCACTTGTTCCAGTTGTCGGGGGGCGCGTGCGGATGATCGTCGCGATCGCAGCCCTGCGCGACGAGATAGCCGTCGTGCTCCAGCATGTCGAGGTGATAGTCACTCACGATGCGTTCCACCTCGTTTTGGGCCCAAGCTTTTGCGGCCGGAACGCCCAGGTCGATGGTCTGTCCCTTGAACGGCTCAGGTTTCCAGTCGGGCGGCAGATCGGTCACCATCCAGTCGCGGACTTTCGGGTCACGCGCGTTCAGCGCGCCGGGTTCGGTGTCGAAAGCCGCCTGTGTCCAATCCACCCAGATGCCAAACTTCAGGCCGCTCTTGTGAGCGGCATCGGCAATAGGTACAAGACCGTGGGGGAATTTTTGCGGATGGGGATACCAATCGCCTACGCCGCGAAACCATCCAGCATCGATGTGAAACATCTCCAGGCCCAACTCGGACGATTCTCGAATCATTCGCAGCGCGATGTCTTCATTCACCTCCATGCCACCGCCCCAGCTGTTGTTGACCGCCAACGGATAGTTGGACTGCTCCCAGGTTTTCGGATTGCCCAGAACTTGCCGAACCCATGGCCGTAAGACATTGGCGGCGCCGTCCTGACCTCCGGTGAAACCGCCCACGAAGATCGTTGGGGTGTCAAAGGTTTCTCCCGGCTGCAGGCGCGTGCGGAACGTGGTTGGGTTGGGATTTAATCCCGCTGAGCCATGCACTGACTGGCCCTTGCGTTCGACGGAAACTTGCGTACGCCCGCTGAACTCAATGCCGACATACCATCCATCGCTTCCGCGTTGCACCGAGAACCAGGGAATGACTTCGCGCGGCTCATTCTCTTTTGGGTGGGCGTAGGTGCTGGAGGTACCCGTCCATTTGTAGCCGTCGGTCAGGGAAACTTCATGAGTCCCGACCGCCGAGGGAGCACCCGCTCCCTTCTCGACGAAGAAATGTTTGAGTTCCGCGAAGGAATCGATTTCCCAGTCGAATTGAAAGCTGTCTTGAAGTGGAAGCCAGAGTTCTTGACCGCTGAGATTTTCGATGTGGATCGTGTGCTCGATCGGACCGCGATCGGCGCGGGCCGCCCATTCCCAGGTTAGACGCAGTTGCGGATCGGCTGAGGTGTAAACCAACGCGATGCGCTTGGTGTCTGATTTGCTGGCGTTGGCGTCGAGAGTCCATTTCAACGGTACGCTCTCGCCGTTGATGATCGCGTGGTCGATGGGCCCCTCTGCCCGGCGATTGATCCAGGCAGATTTGCTTGCGCTGGCAAGAGAGGTCACCCGGGGCGCGTTTGCACCCGCTTCAACCTCAAGGGTGGTGTCAGCCGTATGGAGCGTTGACTTGGTTTGGCCTATCGCCAGGGCTGACGCGACGCACCACAATACGAGGAGAAACTTAATTTTCATGATTGTGGTTCCAGGAAAACTGAGCCGGCAGTTTAACCTGCCGGCCCTCCCCCTCAACTCTAGAAGAACAGCCGCAGACCGATCTGCATTAGGCGCTGGCCGGTCTTGCCCTTGACTCCGCCGAAGGTGGACGAATCAGGGTCGTTGTCAATGTCGTTGAAGTTCGCGTGATTGAAGATGTTCAATGCCTCGATGCGGGCTTCGAGGTAACGCGAATCCACTTCCGAGAAGTGGAACTTCTTCAGCAGCGTGGCATCCGTGGTAAAGAACCCTGGGTTGCGAATATTCGGGAACACAAAGGGTGAGTTGCTGAGCGTGTAGTCCGGGGTTCGGGTAAATGCCGCTGGATTAAGCACGCCCTGCGCGCTGCTTCCTTGGGCAAAGTTGCCGTCGCCACCAATCAGGGCCTTAGAATAATCGGTGGAGCGCTGTGCATTTGTTCCGTCAGCCAGAGACCAGCGAATTGCCGCACCGGGCGCGGTATTTCCGCCGTCCACACCCGGCAACAATACCGGAGTTCCTTTTGGGCTATAGGTCGAAACACCGGCCACGCTCCATCCCCCGACAAATCCGTTGAGGATTTTGCCGCCCCAATTGTCGGTGGAGTTCATGAACTGACGACCGCGACCGAACGGCAGTTCGTAGGAATAATTCAGCAAGACCGTCTGCGGTCTTTCGTAGAGAGCGACCCCGTAACCTTCCATCAGGTTATGCGGATCTTGGAGCAGGCCTCTGCCCGCCG
>DATBAT010000404.1:0-9606 GCA_036271375.1 Terriglobales bacterium | reverse complement strand
CGAAAGCCCGGCACGGCAGTGCCGGGAAAAGGGCAAGATATATCGAGTCCCGCAGGGACGGCACGGTTCTTGCCGCTGAGGTATCGTCCCTCTCGGGACTCGGTCATTGGGCTCTCCACCGGCACTGCCGTGCCGGGCTTTCGCATCCCGCGCCTTCGGCGCTGGCCCATTCTGGGAATCACTGTGCGTTGTTTGTGACATCCATCACTGACAAAACCAAAAAATCCCCGCAACTTGATTCAATGGCCCACCAATACCCTAACGTCCTCATCCATTGCGTCTTTAGCACCAAGCAACGAAAAAATCTCATTCCCGTCGAACTTATCCCACGGCTCTGCAAATATTTTGCCGGCACCGGGCGTAACCACGGAATCCCCGTCCTGGCCGCCGGTGGAATTTCCAACCACACACATTTATTGATTGCCCTGCCTGCAACCGTGCCGGTAGCGAAAGCGATTCAAGTTCTGAAAGCAAATTCGTCCCGCTGGCTACGCGAACACGGAATAGATTTTGCCTGGCAAGAGGGATACGGAGCGTTCAGCGTCAGCACATCCAACCGCGATGCGGTAAAACATTACATCGAGCACCAGGCGGAACATCATCAAAAAAGATCGTATGAAGGCGAGTTTGAAACCATGTTGCGAAAATCGGGCATGACGTTTGACCCTAAAGAAGCATTTGGATGAGAACGCCCAGCGATGGAACCGAGTTCAGAATTTGTATCAGAGCAAGGCATGCCCAAAGGCGAAACAATTCCCACAGCAAGCCACCAATCCAGTGCCGCAGGCACGGGATATAAAAGCCCGGCACGGCAGTTCCGGGAAAAGGCAAGATATATCGAGTCCCGCAGAGACGGGACGTGTCGCCACCGGCGTGCCGTCCCTATCGGGACTCGGTGATTTGGGTTTCTACCCGGCACTACCGTGCCGGGCTTTCCCATTCCGTCCCTTCGGGACTACGCCTCGGTCAACACTAATCGTTCCACACGGAATATTCTGCAAAGCCTATCTGGAAAACGTCCGCATGCTGTAAGCAATCGGCAAGGCAATCAGGAACATGTGGACTAGAAGGCCTTCAATGAGATCGCCGCGTCCGATTGCGCCGCGAGCATGGATGACTGACAAGGGGACCACGATCAAATTCATCACCAGATACAGGCCCATGCCATAGAACAGGCCACAGACAAGCGGATAGTCCACGAGGAAGGGAAGCTTCCGGCTGGCCGCGTAGTACACCGCCGCCATGGTGAGTGCGATAAAGAAGTGAATGCACAGACCGAGAATCCATGAAACCGCACCCATCTGGAAAGAGTTCCGTCCAAACAGGCCGCTGGCAATGCCTTGCGGCATTCGCGATCCAAAGGTGTAGAAGGCAAGACTGACGTCGATCGCCCCGGCGATCAGGCCTCCAACAAGGATGGCGGGAATGGGCCGCGGCTTTGATGTCGCAACTGACAAGGAAGAATTCATGCGCCCGGAAGTGTACGCCAAGTTAGACGACAGTGGAGATCGATTGATAGCAGGCCAAAATCGTCACCCAGTCGCGCATAAAATGCGCGACGAGGAAGGGGAAACCGTGGATTTGTCTAATCCGTGAAGATCCGCGGCTAGTTGTTGGTTTCCTGCACCTTGGCACGGCGGATGGATGACGTATTCGCCGCCGACTTGGCGATCGCTGGTAGCGTGGCGGTACTCACCACATTGGGGTCATCCCGCAGCTTGATGTACAGCACAGAGCCGGTAGGCCGGGGTACCGTAACACTGGCGGTAGTGATCCCCATCGGCACGGAAACGCCGTCGCTGAAATCGGCGTTGGCCGCGACCGAATCGATCAGGAAAAGATTGGTGCCGCTCAACGTGCATTGTTTATCGGGAGCGGGCGTGCAACGAACGTCAGTCAAAAAAGGCACGCGTACTAAAGTGACCAGCGGTTGCCAATCGCCCTTGCGCCCGTCGGCATGCACTGGCCGGAACCGCAGCGGTCCGAACGCTGAAACCCCGAAGCTCTTCATTGGATCAAGCTGTGCCAGCACGCTCTGCGAATCTTCGAGAACCAGGCTGCCGTCTTCGAGTCCAAGCTGCGTCGTAAGCGCCCCGTCTTCGGTCGAGACTTCGATCTTCTCATTGCGCGGAAACACCGCCGGCACTTCTGTCTTCAGGAAGAAAGACAGCCTGCCATCCTGCGGCAATTCATTTTCGCTGCCCAGGTGGACCGCTTCCGCGGATGGCCCGGGCTCAACATTCTTGCTGACCAATGAGACCTTGGGCCGCGGCTGATCGACCGAAGTCTTCAACTCTAAAGTCCGGCCGTCTTTCACTACCACGCGTGCTCCGACACTTTCGCCCGGTTGAAAGGCGCTGGCTGCGCCTTCCGGTCCTTGCAGTCGCAACTCATCGCGTCCCTCGGCGCGCGACAATGCGAGCGGTGCGAAGTGAACTCCCTTTACATCCAGCCCCGTGACTTCATCGAGACGCGTGCCCTTCAGCGTGCCTTCGCGGTCGCCGGCGTTGATGCGGAATTCATCGAGGTGTCCGGCTTCCGAGTAGGTCTGAATGGCGAGTTTGTCCGGCTCGGCGAGCCCGAACTGTTTCACCAGCAGTGTCGCCTGTCCGGCCGATTCGTTCTTCAGCGGTACCTGCACTTCCAGTTCGCTGGGCTTAACCTGCTTCCACGTGGTGTCGACTTCGCGCCCCTGTTGATTCTTAAGATTGATGTCATCAACGCAAGCGGCATTTTCCGCCTGCAAATGCACGGCATCGTTGCGGCCTACGATCAGAGACATCTTGTCGGCTGCCGCCAGCGACCATGTCATGGAATGCGCATTCCACATGCGGAAGGTGGGGCCATCGAACTGCTTGAATCCCCAATACCCGCGCAGAGTGCCTTTGATGTCAGGATCGAACGCCATGCCCTGCGCTTTCTGCGCGTCTATCGCGAATCCGCCGCGAGTTGGATCGGGCTTCGCGGGAAGGTCGATCACTTCTCCCGCTTTGTTCTTCACCTGGAAAACAAAATCGTGCGCCAAGTCGGACGAGAACACCAGCGGCGCGCCTTCCGCAGGCAAAACCAAGCCTGGTTTCTGCATGCAGAGAGCATCGTTGGCATTCAGCGGACGTAGCGGCGGAGTCTGCGCGGGCTCGACCGGCGGCAGACCAATCACCAGCACCGACATCGGTTTCTTGAATGACGGGGGATTATTGAGTTTCAGATTTAACTCACCGCGCGAAGGGACCGCCAGCGCTGGAATGTATTGATATTGCGGATTATGAAAGCTGTCCAGCAAACGCGCTACGTCAACGATCGCGCCCACATAGGGGCTGTAGAGCCCGCCCCCCGCGACTTTCGTCGTGCTGAGCTGTCCGATCAAATCCGAACTCGCGCCAGAGGTCAAGGTGTTGACCATCGACTGGCTGTGTCCGTCTTCCAGCACCAGGGAATCGGTATTTTCCGTGAGGCAGGGCAATTGTTGTTCTACCGGCTTAACGAAGCACAGCGGATCAGTCTTGATATTCAAACTGCGGGCGAGCAACACGGATCGATCGTGCAACGCATCCGGCGATGAATCCGAGGTCTTGCGCAGCAGATCGAGATACGTGTCGAGACGCGTGCGATCGAGGCTGGCCTGATTGAGATCCTGTGAGGCGCGAACGAAGGCTCCAGGTTTTCCTCGCACCGTAGAACGAAGCGTGTTGAAGTCGCCCCCGGTTTCAGGCGCAAGGAACATCAACACTTGCTGCGCGTCCTTCGGCACGGTAAGCACAATGCCTTCTTCATGAATGCGCTTGTTCCAGGTCTCGGCTTTAATGAACCAGCTCTCCGGCGGCGGATTAGTCGATCCGCGTAGAAACGCCGCGATCAAAAGATAGTGAACAGATTGGTTGTCGGGCAGATCGGGATGGACCCAGATGCGGTCCCCCTCTTGCAGATTGGGTACCTGCGAAATCGGAAGCGTCTTGCCGGCGCGGGTGACACGAACTTCAATGCGGGGGCCGGGCAGATCGAACGCGGCGGTTCCCGCCCAGGCTGGGCCGGAAAGAGCGAACAAAACGACAACCCAATACCAAATCCGCCGAAACACCATCCACACTCGCTCCCCTTGTAGTTTCCAATTAGATGCCAGTCACGGGCCGTCGCGCGGCCTGAGAAATTGCCGAGGTTACCTGATGGTTACCTTCGCTACGCCGGCTCTTCGGCCAGCTGTCGCAATCTCAATTATAGACAGGCTGGGCGGGAAAAATGGATTAGAAGTTACGCGGGAAGTTGTTTGGTTAAGAAAGTCGAGATTCGAGCAAATCCTCACCACAGAGAGCACAGGGCTTCACAGAGGCGACCCGTTGCCACGCGTGAGAAGTCGCTTCCGCGAGCTCCGCAGTTTTCTTTCGGTTCCTCGGTATGCTGCGATCTTTCCAGTTTTATTTATTCGTAGCGCAAGGCCACGATGGGATCAACCTTGGTGGCGCGCCGTGCGGGAATATAGCAAGCTAGCAGCGCCACAAAAACTAAGACCACTACAACCGCGGCGAACGTGACTGGGTCGTTGGGCGCTATCCCGTAGAGCAACCGGGCCATCAACCGCGTCACGGAGAACGCCACCACCAGGCCGACGCCAACTCCAAGCAAAGCGAGAGATGCTCCCTGTCCAACCACAAGCTTGATCACGTCAGCAGTGCGAGCACCCAGGGCAATGCGAATTCCCATCTCCTGCGTGCGCCGGCTGACCGAGTAACTCATGACGCCATAAATTCCGACCGCTGCGAGCACTAAGGCCACGGACGCAAATGCTCCCAGCAGCAACACGTAAAAACGCGGCTCGGCCGTCGCTTCAGAAACCACCTGCTCCATGGTCTGGACTTCTGAAATCGGCGCGTTCGCGTCCATGCCTGCGACGATCTTGCGAACCACGGGCGCCACGGCCGCGGGCTCGCCGCTGGTCCGCATCACCAATGTGACATAAGAGAATGGACCTCCGGGATCGGTCATGTAGGAGCGATCTTGCAAGTAGGGGATGTAGAGTTCGTCTTCGGCAGGTTCTGTCCATTGCTCGCGCACTGCGTTTTTCACAACACCCACTACGGTCAGCCACTGGGGATTGGTCGCGCCGCCGATGGCGAGGTGCTTGCCGATGGCGTCCTGTCCCGCCCAGTGCTGCTGTGCCAGGCGTTGATTCACCACTACTACTCCCGGGGAATTAAGGATGTCGGCATCGCTGACATCCCGTCCCTGAAGAAGGGGAATGTTCATGGTGCGAAAGTATCCCGGAAGCACGGCACGGAAGGCCGCGATCGGAGTTTCGCCGGGACGAGCTACCGGTTGGCCTTCCACTTGAAAGGACAGGCCCCAGACATCGCCGGCCAAGGGCAGATGATTGATGGCGCTCACCGATTCAACCCCGGGAATTCGCCGCATCTGTTCCAGCATTTCTTTGTAGAAAATGGGCCGTGCGCCGGGTTCGGCGGCCCGGGTTCCGGTCACCGAGACCACCGCTGACAGCACGTGTTGGTAATTGAAGCCGGGGTCGATTGCCTGAAGCGCGAGAAAACTGCGGATCATCAGCCCAGCGCCGACCAGCAACACCAGGGCGAAGGTAAATTCTGAAGCTACCAGCAAACTGCGCATGCGGTTGCGGCTAATGCCTTCACTCGATCCGCGCTCGCCTTCTTTCAGCGAGTCGGTAAGGTTTAGCCCCGCGGCCCTTAGGGCAGGTGCTATACCGAAAACTAGTCCAGCAAACACGATGAGGCCCAAGGCAAAAATCAGAACGCGTGCATCCAGTGCCAATGAATCAAGCCGCGGGATGTCCGCTGGGCTCAGGGCGACCAGCAGGCGAATGCCGCCGAATGCCAGCAGCACACCCGCGATGCCGCCGAATAGGGCCAGCAGGCAGCTTTCAGTTAGGAACTGGCGAACCAAGCGGGAATTCTCCGCTCCAAGCGCGGCACGGATGGCGATCTCCTTTTGCCGCGCCGCCGAACGGGCGAGCGCCATGTGTCCGACGTTGGCGCACGCTATCAGCAGGACGAAACAAACGGCAGCCAGCAATACCAACAGCGCGGGACGCACCTTGCCCACGACTTTCTCTTTCAGCGAAAGCACGGTCACATTTTTATTGGTGCCGGGATACTGTTGCTCTATCCGCGCCGTAATACCCGCCATTTCGGCCTGTGCCTGCGCCAACGTGACGCCAGATTTCAGCCGTGCGAATATTCGCAGGCTGCGGCCGCCACGGTCGTCGGATTTGTCTTCGAGCACGAGCGGCGCCCAAAGCGCGGCCTTGGTTGCCCAGAAAGGCGCGAACTTAAATCCACGCGGCATGACTCCGACGACGGTATAGACTTCGCCGTTCAGCGTCATCGGCTTCCCAATCACGTCACGATTGGCAGCGAAATGGCTCTGCCACAGAGGGTAGCTGATCACCACCTCGTGTTCCTTCCCTGGTTTCTCTTCTTCCGGAAGAAACATCCGCCCAAGGATAGGCTGCACTCCCAGCATAGGAAGCACGCCGGAGGTAATGCGCAAAGCCCAGAGCTTCTCTGCCTGGGCCGCTCCGGTGACGTTGGGTCCCCAGTTTTCCGCGGCCCCCATACTTTCGAAACTCCGGCTCTGCTTCTGCCAATCGAGAAAGCTTGCGGGCGCCACCGGGTTGCTGCCACCATGAAGAATCACCGTCAGCCGGTCTGAGTCTTTGTACGGAAGTGGCCGCAACAACACCGCGTTCACCACGCTGAAGATCGCCGTGTTTGCGCCGATGCCCAGCGCCAGGGTTAGCACTGCAACCAGAGTGAAGCCCGGGTTCTTCCGCAACATGCGAAATCCGTAGCGAAGGTCCTGTGAAAATCCTGCCATGCGGTTCATCTCCAAGAGCTGTTCAGCAACCCGTTCGCCGAAGAATTGGGTTCCAACCTGTTGAAAATTCTCATCCAACTAGCGCGGGCCTGTCCGCTCATGGAACCGCGTGTCCAATAGTGGGCAGGTTAAGTACTTTCCCCACAAGAGCTTACCGAAACCGCTAAACTGACATCAGAAAACCAAAATCCCTGTAGTCTGCTGCGCTCAGCCAGTCGTCTATCTGGTTGATGGCGCAAACGATTGATGTGAACTTGATGGCCCTCGCTAGCGGAGAGCATCGCGTTTCCGAACTCGACGATATAGAGACGCTGATGCGCCTGTATAAGGCGAAAGTGCTGCGCTTCGTGGCCTTTTCCCTCGGCGATCGCGATGCGGCCGAATCCATCACCCACGATTGTTTTCTTAAGGCGCACGCCACTCGCGCGCAATTCCGCGGCGACTGTAGCGTAAGCACGTGGCTGATGCGGATCGCCTTCAACCTGGTCCGCGATCACACCAAGAGCCTCAAGTTTCGCTTCTGGAAAACGGTGGCCGCCTCGGCGGTCGATGTCCACGATCTCGGCCACTACGTGCCGAGTCAGGCAAGCTCTCCTGAAGCCCAAGTGCTGGCGCGGGAAAAGGTTCAGATGATCCAGCGCTCGTTGAAGGAACTTTCCCCCAGGCAGCGCAGTGTCTTCGTCATGCGTTTTGTGGAAGAACTGGACCTGGCGGAAATCGCCGAAGTCACCGGAATGCCGGTGCAAACCGTTAAGACGCACCTCTACCGCGCTGTGGCCGAGATTCGCCACAAGTTTGGAGCAAAAGCATGAAAGCACATTTGACCCACGAAGAAATGACCAACCGGCTGCTCGACGAACCTTCCATGACGGTCGACGCGCATCTGCTCGACTGCGAGCAATGCCGCGCAGAAATCAACCAGATGCGTGCTTCGCTGGGACTGTTCCGCAGCGCGGCGCATAGCTGGAGCGAGAATGCCGCGGAAATTGATCACAATGTGATCGTGGTCGCGCCGCGGCGCCAAAAATCCTGGACAGCCGAGTGGGCGGTGGCCGCCGCTCTCCTGCTCGTCCTGGTAGTTCTTCCGTTGGTGTACTGGCAGGACCACGGAAGCCACAGCAACACTGCTTCGACTCCGCCGGTAGTGAATAACTCGCAGGCGCAGATTACGCAGGACAACGAACTCCTCTCCGCGGTGAACAGCGAAATCTCGGAAGGTGTTCCAGCCCCGATGCAGCCACTTCGGGTTTCGCTCTCGTACGGATCGGCCAACCCGGCCAATCAATCGAAGTGAAGTAAGAAAAGGAGATTATGTTTCTACAAAAAAAGCATTTAACCATGACGTTGGTGCTGTCATGCATCGTCTGGACGGCAAGCAATAGTTTCGCGCAGCAGCCCGGCCCGCGAGGACCGGATGGCCCTCCCCACGGACCTGACGGGCCGGGCATGCGCGAAGGCGGCGGGAGAGGCCCAGGAGGGCCGCACCTTCAACTGGGCCCGCCCGGTCGATGGTGGAATGACGCCGACATCGCCAAACGCGTGGGCCTGTCGCCCGAGCAAGTAAAGAAGATGGACGACATCTTCACTGCCAATCGCCTGAAGCTGATCGATCGTTTCGCGGCAGTGCAAAAAGAAGAGACCATTATGGAGCCGCTGGTCTCAGCCGAGCCGCCGGACGAGAACAAGCTACTGGCGCAGATCGACAAAGTTGCGCAGGCCCGGGCAGAACTGGAAAAAGCCAACGCCCGGATGCTGCTCGAACTTCGCGGACAACTCAGCCATGACCAGTGGCTAAAGCTGCAAAGTGAGCGTCCGCCGATGCATCGTGGCGGTCAGATGCGAGGCGGCCCCGGTGGCGGGCACATGGAAGGTGGCATGCCCGGACCGCCGCCTCCGCCGGAAGATGGCGGTGGAAAACCGCAGGAGTAGTTCATCGACTGTCCGCGGCGGCGCGAGGGGTGTTGCACACGTTGAGGCACGGGTGCAACGAGGCGTGGCGCGAGACCACGTGCCGTGCCGCCACGGAGGCCCACTCTTCGCAGGAAGAGTGGGTTTTGTTTTAGGCGTTGGTCCGGAGTACCTCTGCGAAACTCCGTGAGCTTTGGTTAAGCCTTTGAACTTGACGCAACTCCCACTATTATCCTGACTTCAGATTTCCATGACGAAGTCATTCACTTCCATTTTGATTTTGCTGACGGCGGTCGCCGCTTCCGCGGAGACGGGACGCGATGCCTGGCTGCGTTACGTGCCCGTGCGCAACCAGGAAGCGGAAACGTATCGAGAAGTTGTTGTGCTGGGACATTCCGAGGTCGTGCGTACGGCTGAGGAAGAAGTGATGCGCGGTTTTCGCGGGATGCTGGGGCGCGAGCTGAGAGTGGTCGCCAGGCCTTCGCGACCAGCCATCGTGCTTGGGACGGCTGCGTATATAAAGCAAACATTCCCCGAGATTCAACGACTCGACCGGATTGGAGTGGACGGGTTTCAACTTGTCAGACATTCCGGCAGCTTGCTGATCATTGGTGGCAATGACAGCGGAGTGCTGTATGGGGCGTTTTCTTTACTGCGCCGCATTGCATTGCGGCAGCCGATGGAAGCATTGGAAAATCCCTCCGCCCCCATCCGCTGGACCAACGAATGGGACAATCTCGACGGCATTATCGAGCGCGGCTACGGTGGGCGCTCCATCTTCTTTGCCGATGGCGATGTCGCAGGCGATCTGACGCGTGCGAAAGAATACGCGCGTCTGCTTGCGTCGCTCGGCAT
>DATBAT010000403.1:0-11292 GCA_036271375.1 Terriglobales bacterium | reverse complement strand
CGAGTCGACCACGATTCCCGCGGGCGTATCCAGTCCGGTCCCGCCGAGGTAGGTCTGGAAGACGATGGTAGTGCCGCCGGAGTCAATCTTACGAATGAGTATGTCTCCGCCGCCATTGGCGGCCGCGACCACTGAAGATCCGTTCAAGGTGGCGTCGGTTGAAGTGGTAGCGACTGCGACGTAGATGTTCGAGGATGAGTCGACGGCGATGCGGGCAGAGCTCTCCGCGCCCGTGCCGCCCAAGTAGGACGAGTAAACCAAGACTGGATCGATGACCAGGGCGCGCGTGCGGTCGTAGGCGCCGACGGCGAATCCAACTTCTTTGTTATTGCGAATGACGAAGCGGCCTTCCACCGGGCGGCGCTCTTTGCCGACCGTCTGGTAGAGACGGGGGGCCTGGAAACGAAGTCCGCTGCCGTCATTCGAAAGCAGCAGATCGCCTTCGGGACTGAGCGCAAGATTCTCCGCGCCCTGGAAGTGCAGTCCTACTCGCGAAGGATCCGCATTAGGGGCAACTTCAAAATCGTATTCCAGCTTGCCTTGCTTTCCGTAATAGACGAGGTCGATTCCGGGATAGACGCTCGCGTAACGGACACGGGCAAACGTTGGCACATTCTGGTGCCAGTTCCTGGGATCTTTTCCGACCAGATAGTTGGTCTTGCCGGGGAGAGGATCGTTGCCGGTCACCTCGGGCGCTGGGTTGGCGTTGGCCAACTGCATGCGGACCTGTCCATGAGAACGAATATCGAGAACGGCTGCTTCAGGAGTGAGAAAGAGTCCATAGCCCTTGCCGCGGGCGAGGAATTTGACGTCCGAGGCGGCTTGTCCCTGATTAGCTTCGAAACTGACTGGGAGATTGCTCAAAACCGACTGGGCTGAGGTGGGCGCGGAAACCAGCGACGGCGAAGCTTGCGCGCTCGAAGAGCGAGGGCCGAAGGACACGAAGGCAGTCCCGGCGACCAGCAGCAAACCAGTGGCGATGACGGCGTAACTGCGCGACACAGCAGCTAGGCCACGGCGATTCAATATCACAAGCTCCTCCGAAATCCTGGGGTCATGGAGAGGAAAGAAGAAACGGCACACGAACAGCACAGTGGCTGGCGGGCCGGCGAAGCGGCATGCGAAATCGTCATTAAATAATGATGAAAAATTAAATAACTACTTAAACATCTGACGGATAGCCTGTCAAGCCGAGGCGCAACGCGCTCCGGAAATGACGATTTTGAGCAGACAGCTTCGCCCCTGGTTCAGTCAGATGCGCGGCGCGACTCCGGAAGATGCCGCCCGCGTCCCAGAAAGTTTACCGAGTCAATTCCCCGCCGGGTTTTAGGCTTGCAAACGATTGGAAACTAAGTGACTCTGAGCCTAATTGCCAGCTTGATGGATCCCCACTGGAGGGATTAAGCAGCGCGCCACTGCTTTCCAGACTGAAATGCATTTATGGAAGAAGCTAATATGCAGCAGTCCGCCCATGAGCGCCGAACCATGCGCCGTTTCGATATGCGCTTGCCGGCTGCCGTCCGCCTGGACGAGCTAGCCACTCTAAAGTTGCAGACCGAAACCCAGAACGTCAGCGCCCGGGGAGTGTATTTCTACCTCGACCGGGCGGTCGAAGAAGGAACGCGCCTGGAGATGACATTGACCTTCCCTCCGCATGTGACGCTGACCGACTCGGTGAAGGTGCGGTTTACCGCCCGGGTGGTAAGGGTGGAGGCTCCCTTGCCGGCCTCGCGGATTGGTGTTGCCGCGATTATCGAGGAGTATGAGTTCCTGCGGGCCGGAGTGGGCGCTGAGTATGCGGGGATGGAGAGCCGGAACTAAAGTAAAGATTTGGAGACGGCTGCCAAACTCTAAATTCCCAGCCTACCCACTGCATCTTTCGCAGAAATAATCGGTATTCCTTCCACGAATCGCAGAGCGAGCAGATCGGTTTTATCTCCGGTCACCAGCATCGCAGCATCGCCGTCGATCGCCGTATCCAAAAAAACATTGTCCTCAGGATCGGGACTGAGATCCAAAGACGACACCAGTTCGACCCGCTCCGTCCGGTGAACAAGATAGGAAACCACCTCAGCGAGCAGAATGTCCGTGATGCCTTTGATCTTCCGGATGTGGGGATAGTCGAGGACTCGAAGGTATTCATCCACGATGGGATCCGAAACGAGATGAACTAGTCTTTCCTGGCGACTGGCTTGAAGAATGCGAAATGGGAAGCCCGTCGAAGAAATCAACGCACTAACAAAAATATTGGTGTCGAGAACGACTCGTGGAAGATCGCTATCCACGCCGGGCTTTTCGGACCGCCTTCACGGCCTTTGCCACCGTGCGCTCTATTTCCTCTGGCAGAACATCGCGGTTCGCCGCTTGCAATTCGTCGATCGCCTTCCACGGATCAATATTTTTCAGAACTCGCCTGACGATAAGCGCCTGCGCGAAAATTCCGCTGATGGAAGTGCCTTTTTCAAAGGCTTCCTTGGCCACCTCTTCGTGGATGCTGGGAGGCACGCGAACGTGAATTTGGCCGTTAAAGTTTCTCGGCATCGGTATACCACTATACCACGGTATATGGCGACCATCGACCTGGTTGGGGACAGGTTCGACACCCTCAGGATGACAAATTGGAGTTAAGTGATGCTGACTTCGGTATATGTCCCGTAGACCTGGCGCAGGGCCTCGCAGATTTCGCCGACGGTCGCGTAAGCCCGCACGGCATCGATGATGTAGGGCATGGTGTTGGCGGAAGAAATGTTGCCGGATGACTCGGCCTTGGGCTCCTGGGACGCAGCATTCTTCAATGCTTCCAGCCGACGATCTACTTCCTCCTTAGAGCGGCGCTGGCGGAGCGACTTCAATTTCGCGGTCTGCTGCTGGGCGACGTTTTCGCCGATGTAAAGAGTCGAAGGCGGTTCTTCTTCCACCACAAAGTCGTTCACCCCAACGATCACTTTTTCTTTGGCTTCGACCGCACGCTGATACTGGTAAGACGATTCGGCAATTTCTTTTTGAGGATAGCCCCGCTCGATGGCTTTGACCATGCCGCCCATGGCGTCGAGTTTGCCGAAGTAGTCGAACGCGCCTTTTTCCATGTCGAGAGTGAGACGCTCAAGAAAATAGGAACCGCCCAGCGGGTCGACCGTCTGCGTGACGCCAGACTCGTAAGCGATGATCTGCTGGGTGCGTAGGGCAATGCGCGCGGCCTCTTCGGTGGGCAAAGCCAACGCTTCGTCGTAGGAGTCGGTATGCAACGACTGAGTACCGCCTAATACCGCAGCCATGGCTTGCAGCGCCACGCGCGCGATGTTGTTCATCGGCTGCTGCGCGGGCAGTGACACACCGGCGGTCTGAGTATGAAAGCGCATCAGCCAGGTCCGCGGGTTCTTGGCGCCGAAGCGATCTTTCATTACCTGATACCAGATTTTCCTAGCGGCCCGGTATTTAGCGATCTCCTCGAAGAAATCGTTGTGGGCGTTGAAGAAAAAGCTCAGGCGCGGACCGAATTCGTCGACGTCGAGTCCGCGGCGACGCGCCCACTCGACGTATTCGACTCCGTCGTAGAGAGTGAATGCCAGCTCTTGCAGCGCGGTTGAACCGGCCTCGCGGATGTGGTATCCACTGATCGAAATGGTATTGAAGCGCGGGGTAAACTTCGACCCGAATTCGAAGGTATCGACCACCAGCCGCATCGACGGCGCAGGCGGGTAGATGTACTCCTTTTGGGCGATGTACTCTTTAAGAATGTCGTTTTGCAGCGTGCCGGAGATTTTCTTCCAGTCGGCGCCCTGCTTCTCCGCAACCACCAGATACATCGCCCATAGCACCGAAGCAGGCGAATTGATGGTCATCGACACGGTGGTTTTTTCCAGATTGATTCCACCGAAGAGGATTTCCATGTCCTCGAGGGAATCGATGGCCACGCCGCACTTCCCTACTTCGCCTTCGCTGGCGGGATGGTCGGAGTCGTATCCCATCAACGTGGGAAGATCGAACGCTACCGAAAGTCCGCCGCCGCCCTGCTGTAGCAAATAGCGGTAGCGCTGGTTGGTTTCTTCCGGCGAGGCGAAGCCGGAGAACTGGCGCATGGTGTACATCTTGCCGCGGTATCCGCTGGCATGAATGCCGCGGGTGTAGGGCGGTTCGCCGGGATAGCCCAGATACTTTTCGTAGTTCCAGTCCTGGGGAAGGTCGGCTTCGGTGTAGAGCCGACGGATGGGCAGTCCGGAAATCGTGGTAAAGCAGGCGTGGCCGTGGTCGTCTTTGTTGACCCCGGTGGCCGCTCCGATCGGCCGCTCGGCAGCTTTTTCTAAGGTGGGGGCCAGGGTCTTCTCAGCCCAGGATTTCTCAGAGGGTGACGGGTGACGGCCTTCAAATACATCAGATATTGGGCTTTCCGCGACTTGCGGCTTCTTTGGATCCGCCATGAACACCCCGCTGCGCTGATCATAGGAGACTGTGCAAGCACTAGCAAGGCGACATTGGTAACTGCCGTCATTTCCGCAAAAACGGATTTTTCTCAGATTTATTACGCAGATCGGCCCGGAGCCACTAAAATTTAGCCCATGTCTCTGGCCAGCATAGTCGTCGTGGTCTGCGCGCTGCTCGCGCCTCTGGGACGAGACCGAGGAGCGATCCCGGTTTCGCAGGCCCAGGAGACGGTGCCCGCGCAAACGACAGCGCCTGCAACTTCCGAACCGACCCCTTCTGACCAGATGCCGCCCGAAACTCCGGCTCCGGCGACGAAGACTCCCACAAAAAAGAAGCCAGTAGCCAAAAAGAAGACGTCCACCAAAAGAACGACCGCGAAAGTGACCGAGCCCAAGGAAGGCGCCCCCCAGAAGCACGTCGTACGAAACGGCAGCGCGACTGATCCCACGACGCAGATTTCTCCAAGCCTACCGCCGCAACAGGCATCAAGCCAGCTACAAAACACGACCGCCTTGTTAACCACAACCGATGAGAATCTAAAGACCATTTCCGGAACTCAACTCAATGCCGACCAGGAAGATATGGTGAAACAGATCCACACTTACGTGGAGCAGGCGAGAGCTGCGGCGGGAGCGGGCGATCTGGAGCGGGCCAATAATCTGGCGACGAAGGCACAGTTGCTGTCGGCGGAGTTGGTGAAGAAGTAAGCAGCAAAAGAAAATCGGCCCCGTCCTCGTCGCGGTTTTGCGACAGGGCGGGGCTTTTTGTTAGATCAAAACTAAAAGCGACCTCACCTTACGACTTCGCTCAGAACAGGAGTTGGAAGGGGCGAGGAACACATAGGGTCCCTTCGGCTCGCTCGGGATGACAGAATCAGCGGCGTGAAGCGAAAAGCAGGTCCCTCCACCCCGCCGAAACTCGGCGGATGCCGGAGTTTTTTCCCAACTATCCCGATGGAATCCCTGCGTCTGCCAAATAAAAAAGGCCGCGCTTTACGCGGCCTTAATGGAACCGCCAGCCTGGAGTGTCCGACTTATTTGGGTGCTGGAGTTGTGGTTGCCGGCTTGGCCGCCGGTTTGGCCGGAGTCGCGCCGGTTGCGCCTGGCGCACGAACCGGAGCCGCAACGCCTGACTTCGCGTTGTAGCCGTCGACGATTGCCTTGGTCACGTCGACCGACTGGCCTGCCCAGACCACGGGGCCGTTCGGCCAGGGGTTCGAGGTGTCGAGGATCACGCCGAAACCGTTCTCCTGGGCGTAGGTCACGAGCATGGGCGCGAGCTTCTGAAGAATGCGCTGGGCAATTTCGTTCTGCTGTCCCTGCGCGTCTTCACGGGCGTCCTGCACCTGGCGATCGAGGCTCTTCTGCTTGGTCTCAATCTGTTTCACCAGGGTGGCGCGGGCCTGTTCGTTCATCTTGTCGCCCTGGGTGTTGAGCTGTTTGCGGAGGCCATCGACTTCGTCGTTGACGCCTTTCAACTCAGTTTGCTTGGGTTCGAGCTTCTTGCTCAGCGTTTCGAAGTCGCGCTGGCCTTCGTTGGTGGCGAAGATGGCCTGCTCAAGATTGATGGTGCCGAGTTTAGTGCCGCCCGGATTGGTGGCCGCCGGGCCGGCGGAAGGGGCAGAGGGCAAAGCGCCTCCACCGGGAGTTTGGGCCATCGCCACAGTCGCAACAGCGAATGCGGTAGCCACAATAAATCGCGCAGACTTGCTAATCATTTGGTGGTATGGACTCCTTAGGCGATGTTCCGGGATTTCTCACGGATAATACTGGACCGCGCATTCCCACGTTCACGTTGGTTGCCGCACATCACGGGAAGTCATGCTGGTCTACCGAGCGCCACCTTGAAGGCGTGGTGCCACCCTGAGGGTGTGGATGAAGGCATTATAGGAACCCCCAGCCCCACAGTCAAACCTCGTGACCTCTTAGAACGTCGTGCCTACCGTGAAGCGGAACGTTTTCCGCGGCTCTCTCAGAATGTAAGTTGGCGAGAACGTATTGACCGCCAGGTTGTAGGTGTAGTCTCCCGCGGCTCCCGCGGGGAACATGTCGCGCGTGACTTGTACCGGCGGATTGCTGGTCGTGTCCAGCCGCAGCGGGTTGTAAGCCCAATAGATGCGGAAGGGCGCGTTGATGACCGGCAACATGACCTGGAATTCGATTCCGGTTGAGCTTCGCGGCGTCCAGTTAGTTCCCGCAACAGGTTGCAAGATGTCGGAGAACGGATGAAACTGTCCGCCCAGGCAATTCAATCCGATATCAAGAGCCGGGCAGCCGAAGCGGGTGTCGTTGATCCCCTGGAGTTGGCCTCCGTTGATGCGCAATTGCGACTTGCGGAGGATGGGGTCGATACCAAGATCGATGAACGGCGCAATCACCAGCGGACCGATCACGGTGAAGCGATACTCCAAGTTGCCCGACATGCTCATGTCGCCGCCGGGGAACACAATGCGATCAACCGGGATGGGCACCGTGTAGGAACCACGCAGCGGATTTCCCGGATCACGCGGAACGCTCGACCCGTCCGGATTTACCAAGGTGATCGCGCTCTGATCGGGCAAGTAAGCGACTGGCGACACAGACCGGATGTCGAATCCGCGGAGATCGTACTCGCCACCCATATAGAAGCGCTGGAAGGGCGGAGCGACCACGCCACCGTATCCTGTGATGAACGAACCCTGGAAGTTCGCGGCGATGGCGTTGTGTCCCTTTTGCACCGGGAAGAAGTGCTTCACATTGACTACGGGACGTACCGACCGCACCGTGCCACCGATGCCGGCAAACTCGCCCGCCAGCGAGAAGCTGGTGCCGCGATGCGGATTGTAGGCGGCGTCGACGGTGTTGAACGAAAAGCTGGGAACGATTCTGCTGGTGACGATGCCGTTCAGCGAGTTGGGGCCGCTGATGCCGCGGAACGCGAGGTTGGTGAACAGTGACTTTGAGGCGTCGCTGACGGCGACGATCGAAGAATCGTCGTAAGAGTAACTCAGTCCCAGGCGCTTGAATGACCGGTGAAGCGGGTAGCTGGCAGAAAGCGAGAAGCCTTTGCTGTTCTGCGTATAGTTCTGCAAACTTTGCAGAAGTGCCGACGGCAGATTGAGCTGCTGACCGGTGAGGATCGAAGTCTCGCGCGCCTGATCGTAGTTGAAGCGGCGGGTGTAAAGCTGGAAGCCCAGGTTGAGAGGACGTTCGAACAGATAGGGCTCACTGAATCCGAAAACGAAATCCCGCTGGCGGTCGCCGAGGTTGACCTGCACGCTCAGGGTTTCGCCGAGTCCGAGGAAGTTGTTGGTCGCGTAGTTGATGCCGACAAACGAACCGGCCAGACCGCTGACGCCGCCGGTAAGTCCGATGCTGTTCTTGCCTTTTTCCTTGATCTTCAGCGTCAGATCGACGGTGCCGTCTTTTTCGTCGAGGTGGCGCTCGGTGATGCTGGGATCATCCGGCTTCAACTGTTCGAAATAGCCGAGCTGGTTGAGGCGCAGCAGGCTCAGTTCCCAGAGGCGCTGGTTGTAGACCTGCCCTTCTTCGAGCGCGATTTCGCGGCGGATAACTTTGTCACGCGTGGTGGTGTTGCCACGGAATTCAATGCGGCGTACGTAGAACTGTTTGCCTTCGTCCACGTCGATATCGAGGAAGATCAGCTTTTTGTCTTCGTCGAAGGTAGTGGAAGGCACCGAGGTGAAGTTGATGTATCCCAGGCTGCCGTAGGCTTTCCGCAGGTTCTCTAGACCCTTGCCGACTTTTTCGCGGCTGAAAGTTTCGCCGTCTTTGATGGGGAACTGTCCGCGAAGCGCATTGGTATTGGCAATGGCCTTGTTATTCTTGAAAGTGATCTTGCCCAGGGTGTACTTGTCGCCTTCTTCCACCTGCATGGTGATATCAACCGCTTTGCCGGGACCGTGGCCGAGCAGCGGAACGTGAAATCCCTTGCTTCCGGTGTCGTGAATCTGGGTCTTCGGCTCTTGAATGATGACCTTGAAGTAGCCGCGATTTTGATATTCGTCGCGAACCCGTTCGGTGTCTTCGTCGAGCTTGGTAGCGTCGTAAGTCTTGGCAAAAAGGCTTTCGAGAAAGATGGAATGCGGAACGCCGATCGGCTTCAGGTTCTTCATCGCGGTCTGCAAAATCCGGGCGGAAATATTCTTATTTCCCTCGAAACGAATCCTGCCAACTTTAACCTTGGGACCTTCCTTAACAACGAAGGTCAGTCCAATCGCATTGGGTGGAATCTTCAGGATTTCGCTGCGGACGGTGGCGAATTGCCGGCCGTGCTCTGAGAGCAACTGCTTTAAGACAACTTCGGCCTTCTTGATTTTTGTGGGATCGTACTGGCTTTCCGGCGAGAGTCCAACTTTTGCTTCCTTGAAACGATCGAGCACGTCACTGGTGGTGACCGAACTAAGCCCGGTGTACTCGATGGTGCGGATATTGGGCCGCTCCTGAACGTAGATGTGGAGGATCCAACCCTTGGGGGTCTGTTCGCGCTCGAAACGAAGGTCTTCGTAATAGCCGGTGTTCCACAGGGAGTTGAAGTCGCGCTCGATGGCGCCGGCGTCGTACACGTCTCCAGCTTTGGAAAAAATTCTTGCTTTGACGGTGTCGGCCGGGATGCGGCGATTTCCGTGAACGCGAACGTCGGTGATCAGGTCCTGCTGGCTGACGAGGATGCTGGTGAGCAATAAAAGACACAGCAGCAGGCCCAGAACCGTCCTCTCAACTTTCTTGCAAGAATTTGCAAATGAAGGAGATGAACTCGGCTGTGAGAGCGAAAACGGCATCCGGCTGCGCCTGCTTTTAGCAAAAGCAGGGCTTTCCTGACGAGAACGATGAATCGCCACTACCTCGGGCCAATAGGATTATGGAAAACCGCAATTATACGGTAGAGCAGTCTGGAGCGTCCAAGCAGGAGCGTGTTCCGGCGATGAGTCAGTGTGCGCTTTGGGCTTGGGATTTGCAATCCCTGAGGGCAGTTGGACTTTCTAAGTGGTCCGAACGGACTTCGCTACCCAAACTTAACCCAAGTGCACGATTACAACGCCTTTACAAACTGTGCTTCACCTAACCCCACTCCAATCAAGACGGAATAAAACGTCGCGGAGTTGCCTCGCTTTGAGAAGTTTTCCGATGTGGGGATATTAATGTTCCGGTTCCCCTTGTAAAGCAGCGAGTAAGCGGTCTGCCGAGACGTTGCCCAGCAACGTCTCTACAGGAAGTAAATTGATCGGTGGATTCGTCTCTTAGGGCCGGGTGTCGTCCTGGCCTTCGACGGGTTCCTTTTGGCTTTCCTTCTCGCCGCCCATCAGGTTGTACTTCTCAAGTTCAGCTTTGTGGTCGCGGACGAACTGAATATTCACGGGATTCACGAATGACGGAGGATCGGCTTTTAGATCCTGGGCGGCGGTCCCCAGAGCTGCGGTGAGAGCGACCATCGGCGTGAGCACGAAATCGCGCGAGGTAAGTCCGTTGCCTTTGAGGAACGCCGAAAGGTGAGGAGACTTGTCGATCATCGCCGCCTTGGTCATGTTGTAGCCATCGAAGTCGGAAATCTTCTTCATCTCCGCTACCATGACGGGATCGCTCTTGCCGGTGTCGTTCAGTTTCTTCACCGCGTCAGAATATTTCTGGATCTTCGGCATGGTGAGAATGTAGTCGTGGATGGCGGGCTCGTCGGGATTGGGTGCGTCGTCTTTCTTGGCCTGGGCAAAGAGTTGCACCGACAGCGCGACGAGAACAAGAGTGATGATTGCGGTGGAACGGTCGGTACGCATGAAATCTCCTGAATTTTTAACTGAAGGATATTTTAGACTCATTGGCTGCTAACGGCTGTCGGAAACCGCCACGTACGCCCCCAGACCGATCAAAGCAAAGCCGGTCGCCAAATTCTACCGGAAGCCGAAGCCTGTTTTGCATTCCTGTAACGTTGTGGCATGACCTTGCGAAAGATTGGATTGGCGCGCGTTCTTTCCAAGCAGGGGTATTGTTCCCGCTCGCGCGCTTCGGAGTTAATCCGCGGGGGCAAAGTGACGGTAAACGGTGCGCTGCGGCGGGACCCTGAATATCCGGTCCGGATCGAGAGAGATTCCATCGAAGTTGAGGGCCAGAAAATCGCCAGCGAGGAGAAGATTTATTGGATGTTGAACAAGCCGCGCGGCCTGGTCACTACGTCTTCCGATGAAATGGGACGCGACACCGTCTACGCAATCTTGCCGCCCGGTCTTCCATGGCTCGGGCCGGTCGGCCGCCTCGACAAAGCCAGCGAAGGATTATTGCTGTTGACCAACGACTCGGAGTGGGCGGCGAAGATCACCGCTCCGGAAACCCACTTGGCAAAGACTTATCACGTGCAGGTCAAGGAATTGGTCAGTGATGCAAATCTTGAGGCGATTCGAAAGGGAATCAAAACTGAGGAAGGCGAAGTACTAAGCGTGAAGGAAATTTCCGTGATTCGCAGTGGCGAGCGCAACGCCTGGATGCAGATCACGCTCGATGAAGGAAAGAACCGTCACATCCGGCGAATGCTGTCGGCTATTGAAATTGAAGTTCTGCGACTGGTGAGAATTACCGTCGGGCCGTTGCGCCTCGGAGACCTCGCAAAAGGCGGCAGCCGAGAACTAACGGCTCGGGAGAAGAAGGAAATCGACCGCGCTATTTCTTAGAGGCTGGTTGCAGGAACGAAGCCTTCGAAAGAATATTCGCCGCAGCCTGTAGATGATGCAGATCGGTCAAGGTGAAATCGGGACCAGCACTCGATGGCTCCGTTCCCTTGCGCGAAACTTGAATTACGCCCAAAACGCGAGCACCCTCATTGGCCACGGCCGCCGACATGATCTTCTGGATGGCTTGTTGCACGGGCTTGCCAGCAGACGCG
>DATBAT010000402.1:0-3014 GCA_036271375.1 Terriglobales bacterium | reverse complement strand
AGTGGTCATAGACCGCGTCGGCGATGGCCTGACGCGTGGCGATGGCCATGCCCTTATCAAGGTTTTGCACCGAAGCGTAGAGGCCGCCGACGATCCCCTGCAGTTCGGTAAATTCTTTGACGAGTTCGGTGGTCAGGTCGGTCTTGGAGAGAAGCGCGGCTTTATGAATGACTCCGGGGCGGACGGCCGTGCCATGCTGCTTCAGGGTCTCAGAGAGCCAGCTACAGAGGCGTTGCACGCGCAACGTTTTCTCGTGATAACTGCCGAGGTCCTTCTGGAAGGTGACGTTCTTCAACCACAGTGCGCGCTCGCGGAGCGGATGCTTCTGGTCGGTGTTCCAGAAGAACCGCGCATCGTTGAAACGCGCGCGCAGCACTCGCTCATGGCCGTGACGGATGATGCCTTGCGGATCGCCGTCGGTATTGAGGACCGCGAGAAAGTGCGGTAGCAGTTTGCCTTCGGCGTCATCAACAGCAAAATATTTCTGATGGTCACGCATCACCGTGACCAGAATTTCCTGCGGCAGCGTCAGGAATTCCGGATCAAAGCTGCCTAGAATCACGGAAGGCCACTCCGTCAGATTCACCACCGCGTCGAGCAGCGACTTGTCCTCCCGCCAGCGCGCGTTTGGAATTGTTCGTGTGGCGGCGTCGAGCGCTTTGCGAATTTCTGCCAGCCGGGCTTCGCGATCGAGCACTTTACCCTGGCGCAAGGTCGCCGCATACTCGCTGGCGCGTGAGATTTCCAAAGTGGACTGCCCAATAATTCGCTGTCCCCGAGAGGCCTTCCCTGCCCGGATGCCGTCGAACTCCAGCGGCACAACTTCGTCGTCCAGCATCGCCACCAGCCAGCGCACCGGGCGAACGAATCGCTCGCTCGGATTCTGCCAGAACATATTTTTCGGCCAATAGATCGAATTGATCTCTTTGGGAAGCACCTCGGCGAGGATCTCACGCGTTTGCCGACCGGTCTTGGTCACGGTCGCTGAGAGATATTCACCCTTGGGCGTGGTTATTTTTTCTAATTTAGAAACGTCAACGCCCGCCTTTTTGGCAAAGGCGTGGGCCGCGGGAGTTGGCTGTCCGTCCTTATAGGCAACGTTGACGGAAGGTCCATTCAGTTTTTCGGTGACATCGGGTTGCGCGGCGGCAACACCAGTGGCCAAGACAGCCAGCCTCCGCGGAGTATCAAAGCGCGAGATGCTGCCTGCGGCGAGCCGCTCGCGTTTCAGAAGATCACCCACGCGCTTTTCGAGTTCCGCCGACGCGGTGTCGATCATCCGCGCGGGAATCTCTTCGCATCCGATTTCGAGTAAAAAGTCAGGCATTTTAAATACTTTGTCATCCTGAGCGGAGCATGAGCAAGCGAGCGCGGCTCAGGCACAGTCGAAGGACCCCGTGCCAGTCAATGTGATGCACGGCCCGCTAGGAATTTTCTTATAGAAATTCCCCGTATAGCTTGTCTTCCTGCCTACGGGGAAGGGGTCCTTCGACTCCGCGGCCACGTCGCTTCGCTCGTGGCCTCTCCGCTCAGGATGACAGTGTTACGTGGTTACCGACGAAAGCTGTGTTTCTCGCAACGGTTCTTCTTCCGGCGTCGCCGGCGGACCACTCTGCTGCCTTACCCAAGCCTTGGCAATCCCCACGGCCAGCGCCCGCACTCGCGCAATCACACCGACCCGCTCCGTCACCGAAATCGCTCCACGCGCATCAAGAATGTTGAACAGATGCGAACACTTCAGGCAAAGATCGTAAGCGCCGAGCAGAGGAAATCTCTCCGGGTTCTTTTCATCAAACTTCTCGACCAGCGCCTTGCACTCCGATTCATAAAGCTCAAAGTGCTTCCAGGTCTTGGCCACGTCCGCCATCTCGAAGTTATAGATCGAAAACTGCAATTCGTCGGCGAGCCGTACCTCGCCGTACTTCACTTCGCGTCCGCTGTCAGGATCGCGCGCCCACACAATGTCGTAGATCGAATCGACATCCTGCAGGAACGCCCCGATGCGCTCCAGCCCGTAAGTTAACTCCGCCGAAATCGGATCGAGATCGACTCCCCCGCACTGCTGGAAGTAGGTGAACTGCGTGATCTCCAGACCGTCGAGCATCACCTGCCAGCCGATGCCCCATGCACCCAGCGTCGGCGACTCCCAGTTGTCTTCTTCAAACTTGATGTCGTGTTGCCGCAGGTCAATTCCAATCGCCCCCAGCGATTCCAGGTACAGCTCCTGCACGTTGTCCGGCGGCGGCTTCAGGATCACCTGCATCTGCATGTGCTTGAACAGCCGGTTGGGGTTTTCTCCATAACGCCCGTCGGCAGGCCGCCGCGAGGGTTGTACGTACGCGACTTTGTAAGGCTTCGGTCCCAACACCCGCAGGAATGTTTCCGGCGCCATGGTGCCGGCACCAACCTCAACGTCATAGGGCTGTTGCAGGACGCATCCACGCTCGGCCCAAAAAGCCTGCAGCCTGAGGATGAGTTCCTGGAACGTCAGCGGATTGGGTTTATTTGAATGCAATCGTCAAAACCTTTGTCATTTCAACCAACGGAAAAAATTTGCTCGTTTCTGCGATCCGCCCAGGAGCAGATTCCTCCCTTCGGCCCGAATGACAAGCGGTTAGATCTTCTCCAGCATTGCCGCCGTAACCAGCCGCTTCTCAATATGCCGCTGCAATGTCTGAATCAAAAACTTCCGCAAATCCGAGCTCTGGCTCTTCGCCCAGGCAATCCCGGCAAAACTCTCTACCGGGGCCCGAAACATCTTTGCTACCAACGCCCGCGACTCAGGCGTAATTTCCGACGACGCCAGCCGCTTGTCGTCGCCGCACATCAGCCCGTCAGCCAGGAAATGGAAGTAAGCGCGGCCTCCATTCAGTGATCGCCCGCAGACGATGCACTCTCCCAACTCCGGCAGATACCCCATCAGCCGGGTCATCCACAACTCAAAATACGTTATGGGGAGCCAGATTTCAGATCCGCGCAAACTCGCCAGCACCGATAACGCCAGCCGGAACACC
>DATBAT010000401.1:0-2467 GCA_036271375.1 Terriglobales bacterium | reverse complement strand
TAGTTCGGCGGGGTCATAATTGGTCCAGAGAACTTCACAGCGCCTCCCTTTTGTTGAGTGAATCGTGCGCTCTGGCGCCTTGAACTTACGCCATTTGGATCCACGGTAAAGTTTGTCCATCAATGAGCATTCGTAGTTGCTGATGGCCACCTTGCCCTCGACCGCATTCAACACTTCTGCAAGCTCATGATGTTGCTTGTCCGTCATTTCGTGTTCGTACGCCTTAGAGTCACCGCGTGTTTTGTGCACGTAGGGCGGATCGCAATAAAATAAGGTCTCCCTAGAATCATACAATCTAATGACGTGAGCCGCCGGGCGGTTTTCGATTTGTACTCTCAGCAGTCTTGCAGCTATTAGTGGTAAGTCTTCGACGGCTCCCAGCCACCGGCTGATCACTCCACTCATACCTTGACGACTGGTATTCATGCAGTTGGCCCAACGTCCAACCGATGCTGTCTGCGCAAGACCGGTCCGTACTTGGCGGGCTCTGACATAAAATCGTCGCGCTCGTTCGAAATCGTTAAGTTTCGGGTCCAGCGTGCAAGCAAGTGAAAATTCCTCGCGGCTAAAAGGGGTCAAGCCAATTGCTTCAACGAGCTTCTCCTTCTTGTCTCGGAGAACTCGGAAAAAGTTCACCACTTCGCCATCCAAATCGTTATAGGTCTCCACCGGAGACGGCCCACGGTTCAACAATATTGCACCGGAGCCTGCGAACGGCTCGCAATAATGGTGACACGCCGGAAGCAACGGCAGAAGCCAGTCAAGATGGGAGAACTTCCCTCCGTACCACCCAAACGCGATAACTTTCTTGCTTCGAAGGCCGAAGACGGGCGGTGGTGCACCGCTTCTCGCTCTTTTAACCGCAGCACCGCTCATATATTCGCCCTCAAAAAGTGTCTATCAAATTACCAGCAGTATCCGGTTGAGCGCTATCCCGCGCTCCCTTCCCATGCAACCTTGCAAGTTGAAGTCCTTTGCGTCAATTCTTTCGGCCAGGTGATCTTGCTCTAGCTTTGAAGAGGAGCAGTCCCTTTGCTTTTTCCTAGGTCCCGCAGCCCGTTTGTTGTGACTAAGTTCATCGAAGAACAAAGCGATGTTACCCAGCCTCGGACGCCGCGTCAATTTGGCACTAGAGAATATCAGAGTGGCGTTGGCATCTCGGCCTGACAGTCGAAAAAGAGAGAGCACTCACTCGGTTCAAGTCCGCGCTTCTTCGCCGTCCGCTTGGCATTCCCCCGCCCCCTTGTTACAGTCAAAGGTCCAACACACGCTAGAGTCGATATAAGCATCATCCCCTCAGGAAAGAGGTAAGGGTCCGCATGGCGGAAGAGACAAATACAGCGATTCGCGCGGACAGCGAACGCAAAGACCGCGTTCTAATCGTCGAAGACGAAGACAACGCGCGCAAAGGCTACGAACAGCTCCTGCAAAAATGGGGCTACGACGTCCTCGGCGTTGGCAGCGCTGAAGATGCCCTCGCGAAATTCGGCGGCTTCCAGCCCGATTCCGTTATCGCCGACGTCGAGCTTCCCGGCATGAACGGTCTCGATCTCCTCAAACAGCTCGGCAACGAGCTGCGCAACGTTCCCTCGATCATCATCACCGGCAAAGGCAGCGATGAACGCGCCGTAGCCGCCATTGAGTCGGGCGCATTCTGGTACATCGAAAAGCCGATGAAAGCGCCGGTTTTGCGCGCGTTACTCGATCGCTGCCTCGAAAAAGCACGCGACACGCGCCAACTCGCCGTGTTGCAGCGTCAACTCCGTGAAACCGGTCGCCTCGGCGACCTCGTTGGCGGGTCCAAACCGATGCAGGAAGTGATGCGCATCGTCGAAATGGCCGCGCCCAGTTCCGCATCCGTTCTGATCACCGGCGAAACCGGCACGGGAAAAGAAATAGTCGCCCGCAGCATTCACAAACTTTCGCCGCGCGCTTCGGGTCCATTCGTCGCCATCAACTGCTCCGCAATTCCTGAAACGCTGATGGAAAGCGAAATCTTCGGCCACGAGCGCGGCGCTTTCACCGGCGCTGCCGAACGTCGCATCGGCTGCTTCGAACTCGCCGATGGCGGTACGCTCCTCCTCGATGAAATCGGCGAAATGCCCGCTCCCACCCAGGCCAAATTGCTGCGCGTTCTCGAAGATCGCAAAGTCCGCCGCCTCGGCAGCAAGAGCGAGACTCCTGTCGATGTCCGCGTCCTTGCCGCGACCAACAAAGATCCCGAAGAAGCTGTCGGCTCCGGCCAGATGCGCCAGGATCTCTTCTTCCGCCTCAACGTCTTCCACATTCACTTGCCGCCGCTCCGCGATCACAAAGACGATATTCCTCTGCTCGTCGAGCACATCCTGCGCGACGTCAACGCCAAGCACGGCAAAAACGTCCGCGGCATCGGCACCGAAGTGCTCGATATCTTCCGCAGCTACACCTGGCCGGGAAACATTCGTGAATTGCGCAACGTGCTCGAGCG
>DATBAT010000400.1:0-8027 GCA_036271375.1 Terriglobales bacterium | reverse complement strand
CTACGATCCGCAACGTACCGGAATCTCCCACGCGAAATTCATCATCGGCCAGAATGATGTCATGGAATTTCCCAACGGCACCTCCGACATCGCAGTGAACCAGGGAATGTGGGCGGTGACACTGCGCGTTATCAAAGCGCTCGATGTCGCCGGAGTTAGCGAAACAATCTCCGATGCTGCTATCGAAAACGCAGAAAACGCATATCGCTCTTACTACGATCCGCAGCTAAAGCGCGTTCGTCCCGCAAAGGACGTAACCGACGCTATCGGATTCGAAGAAATTTTTCCCGAGTTCCTTTCGCTTTGGATCTTCAATCACAAAATCTTGACGGACGAAATGGTGCAGAACCACTTAGACCGGATTCCCACCATGCTGCCGAGAAAGAACGCGCCGCATCCTGAGGTCGGGACCGTCCGTCCCATTCTCATCGGACTAACCAAAGATGGCTGGCGTTACGCGACGGAAAGCTGGCATCCCATGGTCGGCGAACAACACGCTTCGCGCTATTCCGAACATCGCATGGATGGCGTTTACTACAACGGCGGAAGTTGGATGCGCATCGAGATCTGTGGCTACGCCACCGGCAAGCTCCACGGATGGGCGAAGGCTGATGCCGCTATCGAAAATCGCTTGTGGGCCGAGATCAATATAGATCCCGATTTTCCCACTAGTCAGGAATACCTGGCGACCGATCCCGCCAATCCCTTCTTCGGCGCGCATCGCGTCTTCGCATGGAACACCTTTGTTTTCCAAGCCCTTCAAATGGCACACTTGAGAAACGTGAGTATGGACGGGGAAAACTAAAAAACGAACTTCTATCAACTCGTGCTCGGGGCCAGAGCTCCTCGCCGCCGCTACATTGCAGGCCGCCTTGCACATCCGTTATTCGGCACGAGACAATTCACGATCAATTATGCAACGGACAGGGTCGATCAACCATCACCGACCTCTGGTGCATTGAAAACAACAACCGGGCGTTTTAGGCGGGGGAGTGCGACGTTTCATCAATAGATCCGGATCGGACGTGTGCAGCATCTCTCCAACGCGACCCATTACGAATCGGTCTTTGACTGCATGAGTGGAAGCATGACCCAGAATTTCCTCGATTGCCTTCCCCAATCTAAGTTTCGATGTCCTTCAGGCGTACAATCCGGGCTTGAAGGAACATTCTCTTCGCGATGCCAGCCCGCTCACACTCCTCGCTCACTAGATGGGAAATACAGGTGCACGGAATTGTGCAGGGAGTTGGGTTTCGCCCGTTCATTTACAAGTTGGCGAATTCTCTGGGTCTGGCCGGGTATGTGCTGAATTCGTCAGCCGGGGTCATCATTGAAGTGGAAGGTGACGAAGTTGCCCTGTATCGATTCCTGGAACGGCTGAAGGCCGAGGCGCCTCCGCTTTCCGCCGTCGAAGAAACCAGCGTTTCCCAACTTAATCCCTCTGGCGGTAACGAATTTTTCATCCGCGAAAGCCTCGAGCAATCCAGCGAGTTCGCTTTGATCTCACCGGACGTGGCGACTTGCGAAGACTGCTGGCGTGAGTTGAGTGATGCGACAAACCGCCGGTTCTTATATCCCTTCACCAACTGCACCAATTGCGGCCCGCGTTACACGATCGTTCAGGACATCCCCTATGACCGTCGTACGACCACGATGGCGACGTTTGCCATGTGCGCGGATTGCGAGCGGGAATATCGCGACCCTGGAAATCGGCGATTTCACGCACAACCTAATGCATGCGCCGTTTGTGGACCGGGGCTGGCGCTGGTTGAGAGTGGGGAGAGGCTTCCGCTGAAGTTCGAGGCGGGGCGGTCTGCCGAAGTTCTTCGCGAGGCTCGACGGCTTTTGCGCGAAGGAAAGATTCTTGCCGTGAAAGGCCTCGGGGGCTTCCTGCTGGCTTGCGACGCCGAACATGGCGATGCCGTTCAGGAACTGCGCAAGCGCAAACGCCGGAGCGATAAACCGTTCGCGCTGATGGCACGGGACCTCGATGCCGTCCAAAGATTCTGCATGGTTTCGGATGCAGACCGCGATGCTCTGCGAAGTCTGAGGCGGCCTATCGTCGTTCTCCCTCGCCGGCCAGGTTCGTCAATTTCTGCTCACGTCGCTCCTGGAAACAATACCGTCGGCGTGATGCTGCCCTACACTCCCCTTCACTACCTTCTTTTTGGGGATTCCGAAGTCTCTGCGCTGGTGATGACTAGCGGCAATTTGAGCGAAGAGCCAATCGTCGTTTCGAATGACGAGGCTTTGCGGCAACTGGAGAAGGTTGCCGACTGGTTTGTTTTACACAACCGCGACATTTACATGCGGGCCGACGATTCGGTGGTACGCACTTTCCGCGGGCGTGGGCGGGTGCTGCGCCGGTCTCGCGGATTCGTTCCGCAGCCTGTGGATTTAGGGATTCCGGTACACGAAATTCTCGCTTGTGGAGCAGAACTGAAGAACACCTTTTGCCTCACCAAGGGCCACTACGCGATCCTCAGCCAACACATTGGTGATTTTGAGAACTATGAAACCCTGCAATTTTTCCAGGAGACGCTGGGAAATCTAAAAAGGCTATTTCGAGTTGGGCCGCAAGCGGTGGCCTACGATCTGCACCCTCGTTATATGAGTTCGCGTTTCGCCCAAAGCCTGCCCATCGAACGCAAGATCGGGGTGCAACATCACCACGCACACATCGCGAGCTGCCTGGCAGAGAACCATTTGCAGGGAGACGTGATCGGGGTGGCGTTTGACGGCACCGGCTTTGGTACCGATGGACAAATCTGGGGAGGAGAGTTTCTCACCGCCGGCTTGGCGAGTTTCAAGCGCCGGGCCCATCTTCGCTACGTTTCGTTGCCCGGCGGCGACGCTGCCGTGCGCCAGCCCTGGCGAATGGCGCTCAGCTATTTACGAGATACCTTCGGCAACAGCGGTTTGTGCGAATCGGTCGCCTTTTTGCGACAGACTCCGGAAAAACAAATTGCGTTGGTAGACGCGATGCTCGCTCGCGGCATCCATAGCATTCAGACTTCTTCGTGCGGGCGGTTATTCGACGCAGTCGCGGCGCTGATCGGCTTGCGAACCGAAGTCAACTTCGAGGGGCAGGCGGCGATTGAGTTAGAAGCAATTGCATGCCACGACGTGACGCAACAATATCCTTTTCGGGTTGAAGACGGCGCCCCGGCGCAGATTGATCTGCGTCCGATGGTTGAGGCTATCGTCCACGACCTCGCGCGCTCTACCGCTATTTCTCATATCGCCGCTCGCTTCCACAACACCTTGTCTGGCGCAACCATTGAAATGTGCCGGCGTGTTCGCGACGCTGAAGCCTTGAATCGCGTTTGCTTAAGCGGCGGAACGTTCCAGAACCACTATCTACTGGATCGGGTTGTGACCGGCTTAAGTGAAAGTGGATTCGAAGTGTTCCTGCACTCCGTCGTACCGGCCAACGATGGCGGCATTTCCCTGGGCCAAGCGGTGATAGCCAACGAAATTTTGCAAAATGGAGCGCCTCATGTGTCTGGCAATTCCCGGTAAAGTGGTCGATGCATTCGACAAGGGCGGAATGCGGATGGCGAAGGTACAATTCGGCGGCATCACCCGCGAAGCTTGCCTGGAATACGTCCCCGACACAAAAGTAGGGGAATACGTTTTGGTGCACGTGGGATTCGCCATCAGCAAAGTCGATGAGGAAGAAGCCCAACGGACCTACGAACTGCTGAAAGAAATGGACCAGTTGACTGAGCTCGAAGCTCCGATCGTGGAAGAAATTGGTGCTCGGGGGGAGGATGAGCCATGAAATATCTGGACGAGTATCGCGACGGAAATATTGCCCGCAAGATCGTCGATGAGATCCGGCGAATTCAAACCCGGCCCTGGGTCATCATGGAGGTTTGCGGCGGCCAGACGCATTCCATCGTCAAGCACGGCATCGATCACCTTTTACCAGAAGGCATTGAACTGGTACATGGCCCTGGCTGCCCGGTTTGTGTGACGCCGCTGGAGATGATCGACAAGGCGCATGCCATCGCCCGGCAGCCGAATGTGATTTTCTGTTCATTTGGCGATATGTTGCGCGTGCCCGGTTCGGACGGCGATCTCTTCACTATCAAGTCCCAGGGCGGCGATGTGCGCGTGGTTTATTCACCGCTTGACTGTTTGAAAATTGCGCGGGCGAATCCTGACAGGCAGGTGGTGTTCTTTGCCATTGGTTTTGAGACCACTGCTCCGGCGAATGCCATGCTGGTGTGGCGGGCCTTTAAGGACGGGATAAAGAACGTCTCCGTACTGGTCTCGCATGTGTTGGTGCCGCCGGCACTGGAGGCGATCCTGTCGTCTCCGGTAAACCGGGTGCAGGGATTTCTCGGGCCGGGCCACGTGTGCGCTGTGGTCGGCTACGCCGAGTATGAGCCCATCAGCGCGCGGTTCCACGTGCCCATTGTGGTCTCCGGCTTCGAGCCGCTCGACATTTTGCAAGGCACCATGATGACGGTCCGCCAGTTGGAAACGGAACGCGGCGAAGTCGAGAACCAATATTCCCGCATCTTAAACCGAGAGGGAAATCTCGCGGCCCAGGATCTGGTCTTCAAAGTTTTTGAAGTCGGCGATCGCAAGTGGCGGGGTATTGGAACTATTCCGCAAAGTGGCTACAAGCTGCGGGCGGAGTTCCATGCTCACGATGCAGAGGAGCTTTTCAATGTGGCCGAAATTGCCACCCTGGAGCCGGAGATTTGTATCAGCGGAGAAATTCTGCGCGGTATCAAAAAGCCGCATGATTGTCCCGCGTTCGGCACGGCGTGCGATCCGCAGCATCCGCTGGGCGCGACCATGGTTTCGGCGGAAGGCGCATGTGCCGCCTATTACACCTATGGACGCCATTTGGAAAAGCAAAACGAACTAGTAGGCATCGATCTATGAGCGAAACGATCTCTCCGGTATTCGGAGCTTGTCCTCTGCCGATCTTCGAACATAAGCAGATCGTGCTGGGACACGGCAGCGGCGGCAAGCTCAGCGCCGAATTGATCGAAAAAATCTTCCTGCCCGCGTTCGCCAATCCCGTGCTGGACAAACTGGATGATCAGGCGGTCTTGAATATCAACGGCACGCGCCTCGCTTTTACGACGGACTCCTTTGTGGTAACGCCAATCTTCTTTCCGGGCGGAGACATTGGACGTTTGGCCGTGAACGGCACGGTCAACGACCTTGCCATGAGCGGAGCGCGGCCCCTGTACCTTTCGGCGGCGTTCATTCTGGAAGAAGGGCTTCCTGCCGATGATCTTCGGCGGGCGGTCGACTCGATGGGAGCGGCCGCGCGGGAGGCCGCCGTTCAGTTTGTCACCGGCGATACCAAGGTGGTGAATCGCGGCAAAGGCGACAAAATTTTTATCACGACTACCGGCATCGGTGTTATTGAGGGGCCCGTGAATATTTCCGCGGATCGCGCCGTTCCCGGAGACAAGATCATCATCAGTGGCTACATCGGCGATCACGGAATGGCGGTGATGTCGCAACGCGACAACCTGGAATTCGAAGGCGCAATCGAAAGCGATTGTGCGCCGCTGCATGGATTAGTCGCAGCCATGATGCAAGTAGATATCGAGAGTATTCACTGCTTGCGTGACCCAACTCGCGGCGGAGTCGCGACGACGCTGAATGAAATCGCGGCGAAGTCACGAATCGGAATGAAACTCAGCGAACAGGCGATTCCGGTTCGGGAAACGGTTAAAGGGGCATGCGAAATTCTTGGACTCGATCCCCTGTATGTGGCAAACGAAGGAAAGCTGGTCGCCGTGGTGGCGCCGCAGTCCGCCGAAGCCATCCTTTCCGAGATGCGAAATCATCAGTACGGAAGAGATGCTGCGATAGTCGGCGAAGTCGTGCAAGAACATTCCGGAATGGTGTTGATGAAAACCGAGATTGGCGGAACGCGCGTGCTGGACGTAATGTTCGGTGAACAGCTTCCCCGAATTTGCTGAGTGAGCTTTTCGTACAGTGAATCCTGTATTTTGCGGTTGTGCTTGATTTCCGAAGCAATTGCAGGTGTAGACTCGATTTGCTTGGGCAGAAGCCTGGTGGAAATGTTTGTGAACCACCCAGAGACGTGTTGTTTGTTAGGACCTTTGACCTTGTCTGTTGAGGCAGCTGTTCTCCCGCCCTATCCCTTCCTGCAACTCACCATCTCTATTACCGCTGTGACATCCAGAACGCAAGGAGGCATTTATGCCGACGGCTCCATCCCCCATTTCCAAAGCCAAAGGCCCGTCACCCGTCAAGGAAGTTCACATTCTCTGGATCACAGCCGGACTTAGTTGTGACGGTGATTCAGTTTCGATCACCGCGGCGGAACAGCCGAGCGTGGAAGATGTATTACTTGGCGCCATTCCGGGGCTGCCGAAAGTTCACCTGCACAATCCAGTGCTCGCCTACGAAAACGGCGACGACTTCATGAAGTTTTTCTACCAGGCGGAAGAAGGAAATCTTGAGCCGTTCGTTCTAGTGGTCGAAGGTTCGATTCCCAACGAGAAAATTAAGAAGGACGGTTACTGGGCGGCGATGGGCACGAATCCCATTACCGGCCAGCCCATCACAACCTGCGAATGGATCGATCGGTTGGCCCCGAAAGCGCTGGCGGTGATCGGCGCCGGCACTTGCGCGACTTACGGCGGCATTCATGCTATGGCGGGAAATCCCACAGGCGCCATGGGACTCGCTGATTACCTAGGTTGGAAATGGAGATCAAAAGCAGGATTGCCCATCATCAATGTTCCCGGATGCCCGGTGCAACCCGATAACTTCATGGAGACAGTTTTGTATCTGCTGTATCAGGTTGCTGGATTAGCGCCCATGATCCCGCTTGATGATCAGCTTCGTCCGACTTGGCTGTTCGGAAAGACGGTCCACGAAGGGTGCGACCGCGGTTCTTATTACGAGCAAGGTGATTTTGCCTACGAATACGGCTCGCCGAAATGCCTGGTGAAAATGGGCTGCTGGGGCCCGGTAGTCAATTGCAATGTCACCAAACGCGGCTGGATGCGCGGCATTGGCGGTTGTCCTAACGTCGGCGGGATTTGCATTGGCTGCACCATGCCGGGATTTCCGGACAAGTTCATGCCCTTCATGGATGAGCCGCCCGGCGCGCGTCTCTCAACTTTGGCCATCGGCCAGTACGGCAAGCTGATTCGCACTCTGCGCAGCATTACCAATACCACCGTCAATAAGGAACCTAAATGGCGGCATCGCGGTCCGGTTCTGACCACGGGCTACCGTCCTCAGAGCCACTAACCGAAAGGATCAATGCAATGGGTACAACTACGCAGACGCTGCCGGACAATTCCACCAAGAAGCGCAATCTGGTGGAGATGAATTGGGACCCGATCACCCGGATCGTGGGTAGCCTCGGAATATTCACCAAGATCGATTTTGAGAACCGCGAAGTCGCGGAGTGCTACAGCACTTCGTCGATCTTCCGGGGCTACAGCATTTTCATGAAGGGGAAAGATCCCCGCGACGCGCATTTCATCACCAGCCGCATTTGCGGAATCTGCGGCGACAACCACGCCACTTGCGCCGTCTACGCGCAGAACATGGCGTTTGGCGTCAGGCCACCCGCCCTGGCCGAGTGGATCGTCAATCTAGGCGAGGCCGCCGAATACATGTTCGACCACAACATTTTCCAGGACAATCTGGTGGGCGTTGATTTCTGCGAGCAGATGGTGAAGGAAACGAATCCCGGGGTTTGGGACAAGGCGCAACGCACGCCCTGCCCCAACGCCGATAAGCACGGCTACAAGAAAATCTCCGACATCATGACCGCGCTGAACCCATTCACCGGAGAGTTCTATCGCGAGACCCTCGGCGTGAGCCGCATGACGCGGGAAATGTTCTGTTTGATGGAAGGACGCCACGTTCATCCGTCAACGCTATATCCCGGAGGAGTGGGGACAGTCGCGACCATTCAGCTGTTCACCGACTACCTGGTGCGGCTGATGAAGTACGTGGAATTCATGAAGAAGGTCGTGCCCTTGCACGACGATCTCTTCGAT
>DATBAT010000399.1:0-24548 GCA_036271375.1 Terriglobales bacterium | reverse complement strand
CTATATGGATGGGGACGAGGCCGACATGCGGCAAACGATGCAAGCATCGATGGGCACGGATTTCGAGTCGATCATGTACTTGCTCAAGGGAATGGGAGAGTGTTCCCTTGGACAGATGCACAATGCCAAAGCAAGCTTCGTTCAATCGGCTAAAGCCGCCCAGCTTCACCAGCAAACGGAGATGGGGGGCGGCATACGGACAACCCAAGCGTGGTGTGATGCTGCAGTCGGGTTTGAAGAGGAGGCCAGGCTGGGCGCCTACGAAGCGCTGAAACTCTCCGCAGACCGTGACACTCGCAACTCTGCGGCATTAGTTTTGGCAATGACGGGGGAGATGCCGCGTTCTCAGAAACTGGTGGATGAACTGGTTCAGCAATATCCCAAAGATCTGTTGCTCAATCAGGCATGGGTCCCCACCGCGCGGGCGATTCAAGCTCTACACAAGAGTCAGCCACAAGAGGCAATCAAGTTATTAGAGGCCACCCTTCCTTACGAACTGGGATGCCCGCCGGATGGGGTGAACGGATTGCCGGCTTTCGTTCGAGGCGAAGCGTATCTTCGAGCGCGCGACGGTGCCAAGGCGGCAGAGGAGTATCAGAAGCTACTCAGCCACCGGGCCATTGATCCGGTTGGGGTGATTTTCTCGCTCGCTCGGTTGGGTTTGGCCCGAGCCTATGTGGAAAAAGGCGACACGCCCAAAGCCCGCGAGACTTACCAGGATTTTTTCGCCCTCTGGAAAAATGCCGACCCTGACGTGCCGATCCTGAAACAAGCAAAGGCAGAGTACGCAAAGCTGCAGTGAGCGTTTTTTCTAACCCAAAACAGAACTGTCATTCCGAGCGAAGCCGAGGACTTTGCGTTTCGCAAGTGTTCGATGACTGCATTTTGGAAGCCAAAGAACCTATTCGTTTCCTTGCTCACTTCGAAAGCCCTGCCCCAGCGTCTTGGCCAGCGAATTCAGATCGCGGCCCAGCGCGGAGCGCCAGCGGCCTACCGAATCCTGCGCTAGTTCTTCCATGGTCTGGCCGAAAGAGAGCAAGCTTCCGGCGACTTCGGTCTTGATCAATGATGAAACGGAACCTTCGATGCTCTTGCGCGTGCCTTCCAGTTTGTCACAGGCCTTATCGAGTTGGTACTCCACTTCCTTCGCGTTGCGCGCAGCCAGCTCCTTCAGTACCGACTCAACCGCCGTTTCCAGCTGCGAGCGCGCGGCCGAAATGATGTTGTGGGCAACCTGGTTCAACTGCGTTTCCATCTCTGACTCCAAACGTAGCGCCGACGCGTCCAGTTTGCTGACCCGATCGTTGAGTTCAGCGATCTGCGCGTGCAGCTGGGCGGACTCTTCCGCAGCCTGCTGGTGGGTGCGTTGCATCTCGCGGCGGTAGCCGTCGTATTCTTCCGCCAACTTCTCTTGCAGGCCTTTCAGGAATTCCTCGCTGCGTCGCTCCAAGTGAATGCCGGCCTCCGAAACATGTTGCTGGAAATGTTCGACACGATCGTCCAGATGTCTTTGCAGCGTGTTGTTGATCTCTTCCGTCATGCTTTGCGCGCGGTTCTCTACCCGGCGCAATTCTTGGGACATGTGCTGGCGGAATTCGGTCTGTGCCGTGCCGACTTTCTGATCGATCACTTGCTTGGCGGCACCGAGCAATTGTTCTGACTGCTCTTTGGTCTGCTGCAACACCTGGCTTCCCAGGTCTTCGCGTAACCGAAGCCAGAGCTTCTCTTCTACTTCGGGTGGAATTTGAGTCAGCGAAATTTCAAAATTACTGCGTCGTGAGGAACCGTTCGCCAGCTTTTCGCGCAGTTCGGCGACTTCCGCTTGTAGCGGTTCGAGCAGATGCGTAACCAGATCATTCAGGTTCGAAACGCGAAGGTCGGCGCCGGGGGCGTGGTCGCTGTAGATCTCAGTCGTTAGCCAGCGCTTCCAATCGTCGGGGCAGCCTTCCAGTCCCCAGAAGTTCTGGGGCTGGTCGAGCATGGCCGCGAGCTTCCATCCATGCTGGCCGTGGTTCAACGGCTCGCAGTCCACGATGCGCGCGGTGGTGTGCTTGCCTTGTTTGGTCTGAAAGTGCACCGGGGCGCCCTTTTCCAGCTTGGTGGAAGAAGTCATGGCGCAGCCGTGCGCGCTGACCACCAGCGTCTCGCACAGTTCCGAGAAACCGGATTCTGGCTCCAGGCTGGTGACAAGCATTGGGACAGCAACGGGAACGCGAGAGCTACGGCGCAAAGTTTCCGACGATGGATTAGGCATGACGAGTACCCTGTGGCGGCGAGGTCGGGCGACAGCCCGTGCACGGCGCTGGCCGTACCCATGTAAGGTAACGCAGATCTAATAAATGGCAGATGACCGGAAGGGCGTGGACTAGTGCGTTTTCGGGCATGTCCGTTACTGCCCCAATGTAATTGCCAAATGGGCCATCCGGCGGCGCAAAAGCCTTGACCGTCGGCGCTTCTGCTATGAACCTGTGTGAGAAGCCAATGAGAGTTTTTTAAGTTACTCTCCAGCTACAGGAACGACGCGCCACTCGTCGCAAACTTAAATCGCCCTAGGAGTGCAAATGTCGCAAGCCGGTGTACCTCTCGGATTCAGTGCCCCACAACACAAGCCCAAATCAGGCGACGGTCTGCTCACCCGCGTAATGGAAATGTTCTGCGCGCATACCTTCTCGTGGCCGCACGTCGGCACCCATGGCCAGGACTACCAGGTCTGCACCAGCTGTGGCGCAACTTACGCGTACGATTGGACGACCATGCGACGCACAGGAAGAATCGCCAAGAACTCAGCGTAGTCAGAGAAGCCCTCCCCCGGTGGCTCTACCTCAGATGCGCTTTCGAGCACCCATTCCCACGATGGTTCCACCCCAGTCCCGTCTAAGGTTCCTTGACAATTAAATACTTGACCTGAAAGCCCTCCGCCACTACATTAGGCAGTTCCGGGGACAGTATTTCAGCTTAGTGTCCGACGAACCCACGCCAGAACCGGGCAAATCCGTAAAGCGAAGAAACTTTCGGCCCACGTGGAGCATCTATTAGTGTAGTTGGAGCTTCCTGTAAAACCCATCTGATTTCAATGATTTAGGCGGGCGTACGACAAGAAGTTGACCGCCACTGTGGTGGGAATAAGCCAACTTGGCATAATCTAGGAGACTGGTCATGAAGCGTTCTGATCGCGTTTTCGATGCGTTACACACCCTGCGCAACCGCTATATGCTTTGCCAGCTCGCATCGAAGGCCACCCGTAAGTTCCACAAACCAAACACCCGTATCCAGGAAACCATGAACGAAGTCCTGGCGCGGATTGCCATTTCGGAGCGGCAGGCAGTACTGGCCGAGCCGGAGCATTTTGCTGAAGCTCAAAGGCGGGCGGCCTAATCAGGCCCCGCCTTTCCGCTTCTGCCGGTGTAAGTCTTTCCTTTTGTTGACCCTCCTTAAAAATCTCCTCGCAGGTGTTAAATGACCATCGCTGAACTCAAAGAAAAGAACATAACTGAGCTGACCAAGATCGCCCGATCTTTGGATCTGCCAGGCGCCAGCGGTCTGCGCAAACAAGACCTTATCTTCAAGATTCTTCAGGCACAAAGCGAAAAAGAAGGACACATTTTCGCCGAAGGCGTACTTGAAATTCTGCCCGACGGCTACGGCTTTCTCCGCTCCCCTGACTACAATTATTTACCCGGCCCCGACGATATTTACGTTTCACCCTCGCAGATCCGCAAATTTGACCTTAAAACCGGCGATACCATCAGCGGCCAGGTTCGTCCTCCGCATGAAGGCGAAAAGTACTTCGCGTTGGTCAAGATAGAGGCGGTCAACTTTGAATCGCCCGACGAAGCCCGCAACAAGATCCTGTTCGACAACCTGACGCCACTGTATCCGCAGGAACGGCTGAAGCTGGAGTCGGTCCGCGACAACGTAACCGCCCGCGTTATGGACTTGCTCACGCCCCTAGGGAAGGGACAGCGTGCCCTGATCGTTTCGCCGCCACGAGCCGGCAAAACCATGATCCTGCAAAACGTTGCCAACTCGATTACCACCAATCATCCCGAAGTCGTGATGATCGTCCTGCTGATCGACGAGCGCCCGGAAGAAGTCACCGACATGCAGCGTTCGGTGAAAGGCGAGGTTATATCTTCGACCTTTGATGAACCCGCCGCGCGCCACGTTCAGGTCGCCGAAATGGTGATCGAGAAGGCGAAGAGATTGGTCGAGCACAAACGCGATGTGGTCATTCTGCTTGATTCCGTCACTCGTCTGGCCCGCGCCTACAACACGATTGTCCCGCCTTCGGGCAAGGTTTTGTCAGGCGGTGTTGACTCCAACGCGTTGCAGCGTCCGAAGCGTTTCTTCGGAGCGGCCCGCAATATCGAGGAAGGCGGATCTTTGACCATCATCGCCACCGCACTGATCGACACCGGTTCGCGTATGGACGACGTGATCTTCGAAGAATTTAAGGGAACAGGTAACTGCGAAGTCATTCTCGATCGCAAGCTTTCCGACAAGCGCGTTTTCCCGGCAATCGACATTCAGCGCTCGGGTACACGTAAAGAAGAGCTGATCATTCCCAAGGAAGATCTGACCAGAATCTGGGTCCTCCGCAAGGTACTGAACCCGTTGTCACCGGTAGAGGCCATGGAACTGTTGATCGACAAGCTCAACAAAACCCGGTCGAACACCGAGTTCCTGTCGAATATGAGTTCGCTGTAGCTTCGTACTAGGAGTTGAAAGGGCCAAGTCTTTGGACTTGGCCTTTTTTTCGCACAAAGAAGAAAGGGCAAAGAAATTGTCATTTCTTTGCCCTTGAGTCTGGGTCTCTACGCAGACTTCAATAGTTGGACCTGAGGGCCCAAGCCCAAACCCAATAAGAACCTTGCCGCAGCGCTGAAGCGCTGCTCTTCCCAAAAGCTGCGGGCAAGCCATTCACCGAGGAGCTACGGAGCGACCGGTTGTTCGTCGGCACAGCATCGATACTCGCGCGATTTCTCGAGCAGATCGATCTGTTTCTTGAGTAGTTGGTTCTCCAAGTCCTGGTGGACCATTTCGAGCTCCATCTTCTTCTGCAATTCAGGTTCACAGACGTCGCAGGTGTCGAGACAGCCTTTTACCATGACGCCTGGGGTGGGAAGCGGAAAAGTCCTCTCCCAAGAGAACTTCTTGATGGCCTCCTGGGAGACACGTCCGGCCTTATCAATCAGGCCTTCTTCGACCAGATCCTGATCCACTTGTTTCAATGCCGCCTTCCGTAGATCCACGGGAATGGGTTCTTGCCCTGTCGATAGCGATATTGCCCGGCCAAGTGAATTGGAGTCTGTGGTGGTGCCTGCCCGCTCCGCAATCGCGCTGCTTCTTGCACGAACTGCCACATCCAGCCGATCGGTTGCGGTGGCGTGGACTGCTGTCGTGAGCACCGGTACGTTCGTGGGAGGAACCGGCGGATTGAGTAGTACCCCTGTGGGCATGGCCGGGTCATCCACACGCCGGTCAATGCTGACCAACTCAAAGCGTACGGTCTGGCACTTGTTGATCCGGTAAAACAGGAATGTCAAAGCATGGCAATGGTTGGGGTTGGAGAAGCTTCGCGATGAGGATTCGTACTGATCTTCCGACTCGCTCTGCTGATGGGTTCGGGTTGCCACTTCTCCGATCGAGGTTGAGGATGCTGCGCGAGTGCTGACCTCTACGTGCTGTTGAGACGATTCGGCATGTTCCGTGAGTTGACGCGCGAGGGTGCTGGTGGAATTTGCGTCGTAGGAACTGGCCGAGACCGATCCTCCGATGCTGAAAATGCCGAGATCGATCCCTCCGCTCACCCCGCCGCCGACGGACGACGAATTGTACGAAGAGTTCGCCCGGGTAGTGTCGAGCAGACTCAGGTTGCTCATGGCGTAAGCCATACCTGCGGAGTGCAAAGACTCCTCTGAGGTTGTCTCGTGGCGATAGGCCAACTCGCTGGAACTATCGAAAGTAAAGCGGGTATGGCGGTCGCTGCTGAATAGACGGACCGTCTCTCCGGGGAGAAGAGTATTGCTGTAAATCAAATCTCCGAGAGCGAGCGCGCCAGAACAGCGCGTGAGACGGAAATGAAGAGTTACCTCCACCGGAACGGTTTGCTTGCGGTCTCCTGCAACGGCGACCGGACGGAACGGCAACTTGTAGTTGAAGTTGAGGATGTCGCATACCGCGCACGGTTCTAATGATGGGCAGCACTCGACATTTCCCATTGCAGCTGGCTTTTCTTTCTTCCCCGTTTGTTCCATACGAATAAATCTCCTTTTGGAAAATATGGTTTATGCAAGAACTTCGAGGGAAGAGACGACTCTTCTTGGATAGTGTCAAAAGCGCCGATTGCGTTTCAGATGCGAGCACGAAAAGAGGGGTCGGGTTTTAACCCGGCCCCTCTTTAGCTGTACTGTTCGGACTGTTCTTAGTTGTGCTGCGCTAAGCCGGTTTGCGGATCCAAGATCAGCCTTGCATTGTGCTGGCCGCTAAAATCGAAAAGCTCATTCAGCGTTCCTGCCTTTGCGTCAGTCGATCCGTTGCCCAGGCGTCCCAATCCCCAGTTGTCTTCGACGAAACGCAGAATTGACGACTGGTCGGTGATGCGGTGGTCAACGTAGTTCTCGCGCGAATAGGGCGAGATAACGAGCAGCGGTTGCCGCGGACCGAATCCGCAGCGTCCAGGAGCCGCGCCCGCCTTGGTGGCGCCGCAAGCACCGGGGCCGGTCAGGTTGTCGTCGCTGACGTCTGACTGATTGATGACCGGATCCATCGCGTGGTCGTACCATCCGTCGGAATCGTCATAAGCGATGATGACTGCCGTGTTCTTCCACTCCGGGCTGCGCTCCAAACGGTTGAGGGTTTGCACCAGGAACCTCTGCTCGTCCAGCGGGTCAGAGTATCCCGCATGTCCGTCAAATGCACCTTTCGCCTTCAGATAGCTGACGGCGGGCATGCGACCTTCGTCGAGGGCGGTCCAGAAATCGGCCAGGTCATATTGGTGATTGGCTTGGTCGGTCTTGCCGATCTTTTTGAGATCGCTGGGCGCGAGGTGGTGAAGGTTTTGGGTCTGGGGGAAATATTGGAACGGTTCGTGGTGCGCAATGTAGTCAGCAGTCGAACCCGCCAGGCCGGTTGAGGCCGCCGCGCAAGTGGCAACGCCGTTGGCTACAGACGTCGGACGGAAGCCACCCTGGAACCATCCCCAGGTGAGGCCCTTGTCGTTGAGAAGGTCGCCGACATTTTTGTTGTTGATGGTGACGTAGGTCTTGCCGGTGGGACCGCAATCGTCGCCAGCTGGACGAGGATCGCCGATTATCGCGCCGCTGGTAAGTCCATCGGCGAGGTTGCCAGCAGGACTGCCGCTTACCACGGTCGCGCCCGCGGTATTTCCTGCAACCAGATTCAGCGCGCCAGGAGTCGACGGGCCGAATGTGGTGCTGAACGAGTTGTCGCTCATCGCGAAGTGCTGCGCATAGTTCCACAAGGCGGTGACGGTGTTGCCGTCGTAGTAGCCCATCACGATGCCGGGGCCATGTCCGAAGTCCGCGCATCCGGGGCCGCCGACTCCAACTGATTCAGGGAATTTGTCCATCAATCCGTGATTGTGCGCTTTCTGTTCGTCGGCGTAATCGTGATCCTGATCGCAGGTGACGGCTTGCGTGGGATCAAGACGAAAGGGCTGCGCGGAATTCGGATTGTCATCCAACAGTCCACTGCTCAATAGATTGTTCACGCGAGGCGTGTCTTTGCGGGCTTCGAAGCGCGGCTCGCCTTTGGGATTGGTGGCATGGGGATAGGTCGCGAAGTAGTGATCGAAGGAAATATTTTCCTGGAAAATGACTACGACATGTTTGATTGGTGTTTTGGTGTCGTAGTTCTCGGCTTCACTGCGGCGGTCGGCGAAGGCGTCGGTCATCGAGCCCAGTACCAGGCACGCGGAAGTCAACACGGTTGCCATACCACGAAGATGTTTCTGAATCATCGCTTCTCCTGAGAAGTAAGGAACGTCACGTTGTGGTTGGACTGCTGGAAAAGATTCGGAGTGGGACCCAAACAGGCAAAGACTAGGCGGGATTTATTACAGGAACGTGAACGCCGGATGAAATCTCGTTGTAACAATTACTGAGACGGGACGTAATACGAAAGGCTGATTGTGGAGGAGTACAGGAAGTTCAGCACTCAGTACTTGGCACTTAGAATTCGGCCCGCTTACCCAGGATTCGCGATCAAGTCGCCAACATGAAACTCTTGCCCTTCTTTTCTTTTCCCAGCGCGATGACGATGATCAGCAGGATTGCATTGACTACGACGAATCCGGCGATTGCCCACTGATACCCGAAGCGGTCGCGAAGCGCGTACTCGATGGAGTTGGTTGGAGCGGCGAAGAGGATTCCTAACTGGTAGGCGAATCCGGGCATGAGGCCGCGGACGGAGTCGGGAGAGAGTTCGTTTAAGTGTGCGGGAATGATTCCCCACGCGCCCTGCACTCCGACCTGAATAAAGAATGCACCTATGGCCAACGAGAACAGTGTTTCACCGAAGGCCCACAGAGGCACGGCGATCATGGAAAGCAACAGCGCGGAAATCATGGTGCGGCGGCGGCCCAGCCGTTCCGAGTAGTAGCCAAAGATCAAGGCTCCACAAACTGCGCCCAGGTTGTAAAGGATCGCCATGTTGGCGACGACTGCGCCGCTGAATTTGTGCACTGTCTTCAGGAAATCAGGATACAGATCCTGCGTGCCATGGGAGTGGAACATCATCATGGTCATCAGCAGCGTGAGGTAGGCGAAAATCTTCCAGTGGCCGCTGGCGGTTTTTATGATGGCGCCAACTGTCGGCGCGCGGTGTTGCTTCCAGGATTCCGACTCTTTCACCTTCGAGCGAATATAGAGCGCCAGCAACGCCGGCGCGCCGCCCACCCAGAACATGGCACGCCAACCGAATGTCGGAAGGATGAAGTGCGAGGCAACCGCGGCCAGGAGATAGCCGATTGAGTATCCGCTTTGCAGAATTCCGGAGAGGATTCCGCGCCAGCGCGCCGGCGCGTTCTCCATGGCGAGCGATGCGCCGACTCCCCATTCGCCACCCATGCCGATGCCGTAAATTGCGCGCAGCAGAAAGAAGACCGAGTAGCTGGGGGCAAATCCGCACAACAGTTCGACGACAGAGAAGAACACCACATTCCACATAAGGGGCTTGCGGCGGCCGTAGCGGTCGGCGAGCAGGCCGAAGATCAGCGCTCCAAGGGGGCGCATTGCCAGGGTGACGGTGATGGTCCAAACCATGGCTTTCTTGGTGACATGGAATTGTGTGGCCAGGGTATCGAGCAGGAATACGAGGACGAAGAAATCGAAGGCGTCGAGGGTCCATCCCAGGAAGCTGGCGGTTACGGCGTGCCATTGATCAGACCGCGAAACTTGGACAGCGCCGGACGTAGCTTCGGACATTCCCACCTGCTTGAAATTCCAGGAGAAGAACTTCCCTAGAACGAGTCGTAAAGCATTGTTATCACGACATCAGAACATCTTTTTGCGGTTCGAGCAACGGGCGTTGAATTGTCAATAATTTCGGCTTTCGTAAAAGTTACTTCTGCGACCTTTCGTGCATTCAATTCTCATTGACAAGGAGGGCATCTACAGACGACACTCCGCACAATCACTTTTGTTTTTTCCGTAGTCCGCCTTGGTTGGTGGGCTGCCCAGCCATAGATTCGTAACGCGCTTTTGCCACTTCTATGGCGCACCATTTTATGTTGCCACCAGACCCCTGGGATAAGAATTCCTCCGGCGGGCAATCAAGCCCCAGCCGGGAGGACGCGCGTCCCACCTCGGGGAACCCGTTCACCATTGATCGACTGGCTGTGTTGTTCGCGCCGGGGCAACGTCCCGAAGAACTAGACCGCGACCTCAAGCTAAATCACATTGTGGAACAGGCATGCCTCGCCACCGGCGCGACCGGAGCGGCGATCGCCTTGGCGCGCGGGGACGAGTTTATCTGCCGCGCTTCGACCGGCAATGCCCCAGATTTGGGGATGCGGCTAAGCATCGATCACGGGCTCTCGGCGTTTTGCGTCCAGACCGGCGAGGTGCAGCGCTGCGATGACAGTGAAGTCGATAGCCGGGTGGACGCGGAGGTCTGCCGCCACTTGGGTGTGCGCTCCGTGCTGGTGGTGCCGATCACCTATGGGGATTTCTTTCTTGGCATCTTCGAGATTTTTGCGCCGCAGCCGTTCGCTTTTTACGATCGCGACATCGAGACCGTGCTGGCGCTTTGCAAGAGTGTGCTGACTGCGTTGGGGATCTCCGCTCCGGTGGAGGACCTGCCTGATCCCCGAGTTTCCCTGGCTGAGGAACCGTTTGAAGATGACGAGCCTGGCTTCAGCCTGATTGAGCCGCCTGCGCTGACAGTCGAGACTGCAAAGCCGGCGATGGTAGCCCCGGCGATCATAGAACCGGAGATCGTTAGGCCGGCACAAGCCACCTCACGGCCGCGTACTCTTGCGCAAGAAATTCGCGCGGAGAACGATGAGCTTGATGCGCGAAGCGAGCCCGAACAGTTGTCGTATCCGCAGTTCAAGATCGTCGAGAAGCAGGGGCTGGATTACTGGACAGCCATCTTGACCGCGCTGGTAGTGAGTCTGGCTTTGCTTTTGGGCTGGATGATTGGAAAAGGCCGTACGCGGAAAGACGCGGCGCAGGATTCGCAAGCGGCAGTGTCGGCGCAACCCACCCCCAAACCTGGGGTGCCGGAGGAGATCGAGATCGCGGCCGCGCCGGTTGCCCCCAAGTCGAAGCGGTCACCCTTTGCGAGCAAGGCTCCGCCGCCGGATGGGCTGGTGGTTTATCAAGACGGCAAGATCGTTTACCGGCAGGGGTTGTCGCCGCGCAACATTCGAAGTGTGCGTGAAACGTCATCGTCCCCCCCAGAGCTTGATCCTGAGGTGGCTGGGGGCCTGGTTTCGCTGCGGGTCGAGCCGCGTTATCCCGACCGGGCGCGGCAGGCAGGGGTGCAGGGGCCAGTGGTGCTTCAGGCTTTGATCAACGATGACGGTAGAGTGCAGCAGTTGAAGGTGCTGACGGGGAATCCGGATTTGGCGATGGCGGCGATTGACGCGGTGCGGCGGTGGCGGTTTAAGCCCTATTTTATGAAGGGCAAACAGAGCGCTTTCTCGACCCGGATTACGGTGAATTTTGCGTTGCCGGGTTAATAGCGAACTGCGTAGCGGCAGGTGTCCTCACCTGCCTGGCCGCGAGGAAAATCCAAAATTTTAAGGGTTGGAATGGGCAGGTGAGGACACCTGCCTCTACGTGATCATTCATTGCTCTGGTTCTCACGTGCGTTGCTCTGGTCCTTACGTGGCGCTGGCTAGTTCTTTTGCTCTTTGTGTGGCTTTCACCACTGCCTTAATCAGCGTCACTCGCAGCTTTCCTTCCTCCAATTCCATGAGTGCGTCGATGGTGCAGCCCGCGGGCGTGGTGACGGCGTCTTTTAGTAGTGCGGGATGATCGCCCGTTTCCAGCACTACCGTAGCAGCTCCAAGAGTGGTTTGCGAAGCGAGCAGGGTTGCTACGTCGCGGGGCAGTCCTACTTTCACTCCCGCTTCAGCCAGGGACTCCAAAATAACGTAAATGTAGGCGGGACCGCTGGCGGAAAGGGCGGTAACGGCGTCCATGTGCTTCTCGTCGACCGTAATGGTGCGTCCCACCGTGTTGAACAAGGCCGATGCGATATCCAGATGATGGGCGTCGGCGAATTGGCCTTTGCAGATGCCGGTCATGCCTACTCCGCGGGAGCAGGGGGTGTTGGGCATGGCGCGAACCACGGGGACGTCCAGGCCGAGCGCCTTCTCGATTTGCGAAGTGTGAACCGATGCGGCTACAGAAATGATGAGCTGGTTCTTGTTTATATTTGGGCGGATCTGCGCCATAACCTCGTTTACTACTTGAGGTTTTACGCCGATCAGGATGATGTCGGCGCCTCGCACAGCGGATTTGTTGTCGGTGGTGACGGGAATGCCCAGTTGCTGGCTTAGGGTGCGGGCGCGTTCTTCGTGTTGAACCGTGGCGACCGTGGCGTGGGGTAACAACAGATGCTTTTCAAGTAAAGCTTTAAGTAGGATGCCGCCCATTTTTCCTGCGCCGAGTACGGCTACGCGCTTGCTGGATAAGTCCGCTGCCATTTTTGTCTCCTGATTTAAGGAAGGAGAATTATTGCATACGGGCGGGATCATGTAGGGATGGTGTCCTCACCCCCGACCTTAGGAAAGTCCGCTTGGCGGGCGAGGGCGGCCGCCCTACAAGCTACTTTTGGAGCCAGACTTCCGAGGATTCTACGGTTTCGTGAGCATTGATCACGTGGGGAGTGATGAGCACCAGCAACTCGTCGTCGTCTTCTTGTTTGCTGTTGTTGGTCATCACCTGATTCAGGCCGGGAACATAGCCGAAGCCGGGGATACCGCTCAGGGACCGGATTTCGTCGTGAGAGACGGAACTAGTCACAATCGCTGGCTCACCTTCCTTGAGGTTGATGCTGCCTTTGAATTCGCGATTGGAAAGGAAGGGAACTCCATTCAAGCTGTCGCCGAGCAGGCTGCGCAACTGCATTTCGAGAGCGATGCTCACATCCGAGTCCCGGCTTACCGACGTCTTGGCCTTGATGGTCAGTCCCAAGTCTTCGTAGCTGAACGAAGGGAAGGGCGCGATGAAGCTTTGGTTTTGAATCACTTTTGAGATCGCGGCTGAGTTCGCGATGGGCGCGAAGCTGGCATTCAAAATCGGGTAGCGGCTGCCCAGGTGGAAGTTGGCATCGCTGCCTTGTCCGGTGCGCAGGGTGACGTGCTGGAGATTTCTAACCCAGCTTTCGTTCAACTGAAGTTGCGCGCCGACAGTGCCCAGGCTCAATCCAAAAAGAGTTTGACCGTTTCCGAAAGTGGCCTGCGGAGTGTTGAATAGCGAATTTTGCTGATTCTGTAACTGTGAAAGGAGGTTCGACAGGGTCGAATTGTTTGCCTGGTTGATGCCGCCACCGGAGATCAACTGGTTGATGAGGTCCTGAACATTTGTGCCAGCGAGCGCCAGTAGCGCTGCTGCCGGAATGTTGGTCAAGTTGAATTGGTTTGGAATCGTGAGTCCGAGGTTTCGCGTCAGGTTATGGCTGATCTCGTAGACCTTGATGTCAAGCATCACCTGCGGACGCGATTCATTCAAACCTTCAATAACTTTCGTGGCAGCGTCGAGAACATTTTGCGGCGCGCGTACCACCAGCGTTCCCTGAGCCGGCTGCGGCGTGATGAAGCGAATATCGAAAAGATTCCGCAGGATATTGTTGAGATCGGTGAGGTCCTGAGCTGCGCTGATGGGAACGTAGAATGTGCGCAGCGACATTCGGTCGAAGGTGCGGTGGTTTTCCGCCGATTCCATCGCCACCAGAATTTGTTTGGAGTCCAGGGGAATCCAGAAAGTCTTGGTGACCGCGCATGCGGCTTGCATAGCCGTAGGGAAGTCGGCTTTGCCGAGGTCGAAGCGAACCTGGCGGGACTGAACGGAATCGTCGAACGTTGCTTTGACGCCGTAAGCGGCGGCCACTTGCGAAAGCAATGCGCGGCCTTCACCTCGATAGTGAAAATCGGCCTCAACCGGGTTAGGCACGGTGCGAATTTCTCCGCCAGGATCGATGACGCGGGCTTTGTCTTCTTTCTTAGGGGCCCACTCGCTCATAACATCGTCGAGCCGCTGTTTGGCAAATTCGTTTTGCGGGTCAAGCGCCAATGCCTGGCGGAATTCAGCCTGGGCTTCGATGGGATGGCGTCCGTCGAGACTGGAGTTACCGCGCTCCAGATGTTGCAGGACGAGCTGCTGGCGTACCACTTCTCTCGCGGTCACGAAATTGATGTCACGCGGTGAAAGGTCGGCAGCGCTTTCGAATTGCTTGAAAGCCTCGTCGAGGTTTTTGTCGCGCAGTTTGACGCCTTTGTCGAAGGCTGCAGCCGCCCTTTTTATGTCCTTTTTCGAGGGTTCGCAGTTGGAGGCTTGGGTGCAGGGCGAGAGCAACACGCCAGACGGTTCGTCGGCGCACGCAGCCGCGGCTGAGAGCGCGGCGATTACGCAGATTTGCCATGCCCAACGCATGCCTAGATTGTAACCGTGTAGGCAAGGGAAATTGAGGGGAAAGCGTTGGTGAGTGAACCTTGGTGCACAGGGGTATTTATGGCGACCGTTTCGGTGTTTCAGGCGACCGAGATGTTTTCCATCGCATCGTAATGCATCTCCGCGCAAGGGGCGCGTGTTCGGGACGACAGATTTGTTTGGGATTCGGCCGCCGTACTGGGTCTTCACACGCTTAGCCTTGTACTCTTGCCCGGTTCGGTTGGTTGGAAGTTGAATAAATTTGGCGTATAAAAGTTAGTGGTGGTTTTAGCCCCAGAGCCGCCAGAATCCAGCCAAATCGAGCGAAATCAAACCATGCCAAGTGTCACGCTTGCCCCGAAGGGTCTTGAAGGAGTTGTCGCTACCAGTTCAGGAATTTGCTATATCGATGGCGACGCCGGGGTTTTGGCCTATCGCGGTATTGACATCCACGAACTGGCGGACAAGTCCACCTTTGAAGAGACATGCTACCTGCTCTGGTTTGGAAAGCTGCCCACGGAATCCGAGTTGAAAGACCTGCGCACCCGTTTGGGGGCGGAGCGGAATCTTGATCCGGGGGTAATTACCGTCCTGCGAAATGCGCCGAAGTCTGCGCGCCCCATGGACATTTTGCGCACCGCGATTTCTGCCCTGGCGTTCTACGACAAGGACGTGAAGGGGATCGACCACGAGGCCAATATTGCGAAGGCGATTCGGATGACATCGCAGATCGCCATGATCGTGGCGTCGTATGACCGAATTAGAAAGGGCAAGGAGTTGGTGGCGGCGGATCGAAATTTGTCCCACGCCGCGAACTTCCTGCTCATGCTGAATGGCACTGCCCCTTCCTCCACCGCGGAACGCGCCCTCGATATCGCATTAATCCTCCACGCTGATCACGAACTGAATGCTTCGACTTTTGCGGCTCGAGTTACGGCCGCGACATTGGCTGACATGCACGCGGCGATTACGGCCGCCACCGGTGCGCTCAGTGGACCGCTGCATGGTGGCGCGAACGAAGCCGTATTTCATATTCTGGAAGCGATCGATAGGGCTAAGGCCGATCCGGCGGAGTATGTTCGCGGAATGCTGGCGAAGAAGCAAAAGATTTCTGGTTTTGGACACCGGGTTTATCACACCGAAGATCCGCGGGCGACGCACTTGAGGAAAATGTCGCGCGATTTAGGGAAGGCGAGCGGACAGAGCAAGTGGTTTGAAATGTCGGAGAAGATCGAACAGATTGTGAAGGCAGAGAAGAAACTCAACGCCAACGTCGATTTCTACTCTGCTTCGACTTATCACACGCTGGGAATCGATGTCGACTTGTTTACGCCTATCTTCGCGGTGTCTCGCATCGGCGGATGGGCGGCGCACGTGATCGAACAACTTGATGATAACCGGCTGATCCGCCCTCGGGCGGAGTATGTGGGGCCGGCGTACCCGCAGCATTGGGTGCCGTTCGCGCAGCGGTAGGGCAAACCTGTTGTCGTTGGCCTGTCGTCGTTGGTCTTTGGCCAACGACCAAGAGCCAACGGTCAAGGACGTTTTAATCCCTCCAAACAGCGTAAAATAAGGGTATGCGGCGCGTTTATCTCGACAATAACGCCACTACCCCGGTGCTTCCTGGCGTGCTGGACGCTATGCGTCCGTATTTTGAGGAGCACTTCGGGAACGCTTCTTCGATTCATCATCATGGACAGGAGACGCGGGCGGCGGTGGAGCATGCGCGCGAGTCGGTGGCTTCGCTGCTGAATTGCCGGGCGGCTGAAGTAGTGTTTACCAGCGGCGGCACTGAGGCCGACAATCTGGCGATTTTCGGACTGGCGCGGCCAGGCGACCATCTGATCACTTCTACCATTGAGCATCATGCCGTGCTCAATGCCTGCAAACATCTTCAGGCAACCGGATGTGAAGTCACGTTCGTGCCGGTGGATGGGCGCGGGCTGGTCGATCCTGATGACGTGAGGCGAGCACTGCGTCCCAACACGCGGCTGCTTACGATCATGATGGCCAACAACGAAACCGGCGTGCTGCAGACGGTGGAGGAGATTGGCAAGATTGCCGCGGAGTCCGACGTCTTCTTTCACACTGACGGAGTGCAGGCGGCGGGCAAGGTTCCGATCGATGTGAAGAAAATCGGGTGCGACCTGCTGTCGATTTCCGGGCATAAGATGCACGCCCAGCAGGGAACTGGCGCATTGTTCGTGAAGAAGGGAACTATCCTGACTCCGATGCTTTACGGCGGAAGCCATGAACGGTCGCGGCGGGCCGGGACTGAGAACGTGCCGGGGATTGTTGGGCTTGGGAAAGCCGCGGAACTGGCTCAAGCTGCGGATCTGGAAAAAATGGCCGGGCTGCGCAACCTGCTGCAGGCAGGGATTTTGAAGTCGGTTGAGGCTTGTGGGGTGAATGGCGACGGAGCTCCGCGCGTTCCTAACACGACCAACATTTATTTCGACTACATCGAGGGCGAGGCGTTGGTGATCGCGCTCGATTTGAAGGGGCTGGCGATCTCGACCGGGGCGGCTTGCTCTTCTGGCGCGATTGAGCCTTCGCATGTGCTTACTGCCATGGGCCTTTCGCCGGAGCGGGCGCGGGCCAGCATTCGATTTAGTTTGGGGAAGCAGACTACTTTGGACGACGTCGATTTTGCTTTGGAGTTAATTCCGCCGACTGTCGCCCGGCTCCGGGAAATTTCGCCGGTTTACAATAAGACAGCACTCAGCACTTAGCAGTCAGCATTTAGCCATTATGGGTAAGAAGACCATCGCCGTTGCTATGTCGGGAGGAGTTGATTCCTCTGCGGTTGCGGCCATGCTGCGGGCCGAGGGGCATGAGATTGTCGGGCTGACCATGCAGCTTTGGAACCAGCGGCGGCTGGCAGGTCATGCCGGTATGCCAGAAGCGGTGCACGGACGCTGCTGCTCGCTCGATGACGTCTACGATGCGCGGCGAGTGGCGGAGACTTTGGGCATTCCGTACTACGTGGTGAATCACGAAGACCGGTTCGAGAAGGAAGTGGTACGTCCGTTTGTCGCGGAATATCTCTCGGGACGCACGCCCATTCCTTGCAGTCTTTGCAATAACCATTTGAAATTTGATCAGCTCTTGATTGTCGCGCGGCAGATCGGGGCGGATGCGTTGGCCACCGGGCACTATGCGCGGGTTGGGTTTGATGAGCCTAGCGGGCGGTGGTTGTTGAAGCGGCCGACGGATTCGGCGAAGGACCAGACTTATTTTCTGTTTGGGCTGACGCAGGAGCAGTTGAGTCGAACTCTCTTTCCTTTGGGAGAGATGCACAAGCCAGAAGTGCGCGAGTTGGCGAGGCAGCACGGGCTGGCGCTGGCAGAGAAGCCGGACTCGCAGGAAATCTGCTTTGTGCCGGGCGGCGACTACAAGACCTTTATCGATGCCTATTTGGGCGAACAGGGAGATGCCTTGCCGGACACGGCTGGTGAACTGGTCACCACCGATGGGGCTGTAATCGGCGAGCATGGAGGCATTCACAACTTCACTGTTGGGCAGCGCAAGGGACTGGGTGTTGCTACAGGATCGCCGCTTTACGTGATCCAGATCAACGGCGAGAAGAGGCAGGTGGTGGTTGGGAACCAGGAAGAGCTTTACTCGAAAAGGCTCCTGACCAAGCGGATAAATTTAATTTCTGTTCCTGAGCTTTCCGAGCCGATGCGGGTGGGAGTCAAAATCCGTCATCGTCATGCGCCCGCCATGGCTATAATCGAGCGCTCTGGCAAGGATGAAATTCTGGCGACGTTCGACGAACCGCAGCGCGCAGTGACGCCCGGGCAGGCGGCGGTTTTCTATGATGGAGATGTGGTGGTGGGCGGCGGCTGGATAGCCTGAAAGCGGTCAATACACCCGGAACGAGATTTCCGCCTTAATCTCCGTTTCCGTCGGAGTCCCATCACATTCGGCGGGTTTGAATCTCCACTGGTTCACTGCCTTTATCGCCTCCTTGTCGAAATCTTTATCGACAGTTTGAATTACCGTCACATCCTGCGGCTTGCCGTTAATTCCGACTTTCACCCGCAGGATGACTGGAAATTTGGGCGTAACTGCTTTAGGCATGTGCGGATCCGCGGCCTGGAGGGCTTTTGGAGCCGTTAATGTTCCGCCGCAATATGAGGTTTCAGTGGCTCCCAAGGGTGGGCTGAAAAGTTCCCCGGCTTCTTTGAGTTCTTCAAGTCGCGTAACATTTATTTCGAGTGCAGGTTTCCCGTCGGCCGTACAACTAATTCGCGTCGGGAAGCTCTTGTTTCCCATCGGTTTGTAGGTGTCGTAGATGCACTGCCGGTCAGAAAGATGACTGTGTAATCCCATCGGTTGAATTTCGGCGACTAACTCTCCGAAAACATGGTCGAAGCAAAGCGCCGATTTGCCCGCTAGCGAACTGTATTCCTTAATAACGCACCTGAAGACTTCGCCATTCATTGCCCGGTTGCTTATCTTCCCTCCGATCCAAAACTGCGGCGAAAGGACATTCAAGCTCAATTTACTCTCTGGATTTAGGGTACCCGGGGGTTGGGGCTCAAAGGTGTCAAACCTCCACCGTCTCCCTCGATCGGTGACCTCAATATGGATGAAATCGCCTGAGGCTGTTTCTGAGCGGTGTTGCTTTGCCGAGCCCTTGTATTCCTTGTAAGTGCCAGTGCGGCGCTCATTCCCCTCGTATAACGTGAAATTCGCCTCAAGTCGAAAAGGTCCACAATCGGTTGCGCGAATGTCCGATATTGAGCGCGCTTTTTCGATGAGCGTGAGGATATCTTGCTTGTCATCACAGAGACAGACGGTTGACAGGGACAACAGGATTGCGTTGACGAACAGGCTAATGCGGCAGCGCATGGCCACCTAAATTAGCACGGCCCTCCGTTCCCAAACAATAATTTGAAGGGAGAAACGAAAGCAGACTAAATAAACATCTCGTCTTGCGGAACCGGCACGCGGGCGCCTTTGCGGTGCTTGGGGCCCATAAGAAAGTCCAGTCCCACGGTCAGGCCCTGAATAATTCCTGAGATTTTGCGGATGGGCGAGACCACGTTGCGATGCACCGTATCGGTAGCGTCTTCCACGCGATCCATGGTTTTGGTGACCAAGTCGTCGGCACGGATGATCTGCAAGCGGGTGCGATCCATGACGTCGCTGATGGTGGCGTCCAAGCGTTCGATCTGCGCTCGCAGTAGCGTGCTGGTGTCGGTGACATTCGACATGGTGGTTTCCAGCTTGGGGCGGAATTCTGACAGCATGTCGTGCACGATTTCCGCCGTGGGGAGGATCTTAGTGCGAATGTCCTCCGTCAGGCCGGCTACTTTCACACTTGTCTTGCGGAGAGCAACAGCCATCGCCACCAGGATTACTGCCTGGAGCACTACAGCGATCGAAGTGATGGCGACGAAGATTGTGATGTCCATAGAACTTGCTTTTGCGACTAACCGTTCTGCGCAGCAGCTTCCGGGGCTTTGGTCGTGACTTCCTGGTAGGCGCTCTTGCCGGCTTCATAAGCGGCGCGTACTTGCTCTTTCTGCTGAGTGACCGCTTCGCGGCCCTTGTCGACCCACTCGTTGGCGTGTTCGCGAGCTTCCTGGGCGCGGGCGCGGACAAAGTCGCGTCCTTCGTCAGCCTTGGTGCGAAGCACTTCGCGAGTTTCGCTGCCCGAACGAGGGGCGTACAGCACGCCTACGGCTGTTCCGATTCCGACTCCGGCTAGAAACCACAGGATGCTGCTGCCGTCATTATTCGCCATAACCAAATCCTCCGCTACAAGTCGGATGTTAGCATCCACCTTGCTGAATTACAATTCAACGCGCCGTAAGTAGATAGCTTGCATGCATTTGAGGTTGCTTGTCACGTACGTGAGTGGCAAAATGCCCGCACGGAGGTAACGTGTCAGACCGAAAATATCGACAACCGGGTTATCAGGACCGTCGCGAAGAGACGCCGCGCAAGTCCTCGTCGGAAGGCGCACCGAAGCGTGAAAACACATTTGGGCCGCGAGCCATACAGATGGCGGGAACGCGGAATGTTTCGCGTTGTTCGCAATGTGGCACTGTACTTCAAGGGCTGAGTGAGCCGGTCGGTGCTTGTCCAAAGTGCGGCTTCGAATTGCACTCCTGCAAGCAGTGCACGAACTTCGACCCCGGAAGCCGCTTCGAGTGTACGCAGCCCATCCCCGTGCGAATTCCCCGTAAGGACACGAAGAACGATTGCACCTTCTATTCGATTCGAGTGACGATGGAGAAGGAGACTTCGACGCCGGTCGCGACCCGCCCCAACGACGCCCGCCAGGCTTTCGAAAATCTATTCAAGAAGTAGGGAATTAGCGCTTCGCCGGAACCGGTTCCGGCTCGATAGCTTTGATTCTCACGGCAATGTCAATGAAGGCCAGCGCGGCGCGACTTAGGGCTTTATCTTTCCGGAATACCAGAGCCAGATCGCGTTTGATCTTGGCGTCGGCGATCGGAATTATTGTTAGTACCTGGGCGCGAACATCCTCGGGAACGCTGGAGCGCGAGATGAATCCCACGCCGGCGTTTACCGCCACGAAGCGTTTCAGGAGTTCGCTGGAGTCGAGTTCCATGGCGCACCGCGGCTTCAGCTTGCGCTCGTGAAACAGGGATTCGAGCGAGTCGCGAGTGTGACCGGACTTTGGCAAAATGAGAGGGTACTGCGCGACCTCCGCAATGGTGGCGGATTTCAACTTTGCCAAAGGATGCGTTGGTGGCGCGATGATGACCAACTCGTCGCGATGCAGCAAAACCACAGTCAGCCGGACGTCGGTGACCGGCAGGGAAAGCACACCAAAGTCGACCGAGTTGTCGATCACTGATTCGAGAATTTTGGCGTAGTCGGCCCGGCTGATATTGACCGCCACGTCGGGATACTGCTGCTTAAACTCCGCAAAGACTTCCGGCAGAATGTGCAGGCAGGTGCCTTCGTTGGCGCCAACTACGATCTCGCCGCGGGGAATGCGCTCGGTTTCGGCGATGGCGCTGATGGCGGCTTTCCGTGCCTGAATAGTTTCCTCGGCGAATTTCTGAAATAGCTTGCCGGGTGCCGTAATCGAGACTTTTCCGCCCGAGCGGTCGAGTAGTTTCGCGCCAACTTCTTCTTCCAGGCTGCGGATCTGGGAGGAGATCGCCGGCTGCGTGCGGAAGCGCTTCTCGGCCGCTCGTGAGAAGCTCGACAACCGCGCCACTTCCAGGAAAGTCTCTAGTTGATCAAAGTCCATGAGTTGTCGGGGAACCGCGACTGAAACTTCGTACAGTGTAGCCTAGAAATAACCCGGCCTTATCCCCTGGATAAAAACTATCAATTTCCTCGTTCCGCAGGGGACTCTTACACTCACTTGCGCACCCGCGATAACGTGATAGATTTTAGCAGGCTCGCAGTTTCCTCTGACGACCCCTCCAGTGACAACATTGGCCGCGCTAACGTCCAGCCCTAATTTCGCGACGTTATTCATTCCGGGCCCATTCGCTAATTGCAAAGGAGATTTTTATGGCTGATCCGAAGACAGTTTTAGAGTTTGCTAAAAAAAATGGGGCCAAGATGCTCGACTTGCGGTTCACGGACCTGCCCGGTCTGTGGCAGCACGTCTCCTATCCCATCGGTCAGCTGAGCGAAGACGCGTTTGAGGAAGGCTTCGGCATGGACGGTTCGTCGATCCGCGGGTGGGCCGCGATCAACGAGAGCGACATGCTGCTGATTCCCGATCCTACGACCCACATGATGGATCCGTTCACCGAAGTGCCGACGCTGGTGATGCTCTGCGATGTGATCGATCCGGTGACCAAACAGCGCTATGATCGCGATCCGCGGTATATCGCCAAAAAAGCGGAGATGTACCTGGCTTCGACTGCCCTCGCGGATACCGCATATTTCGGCGCTGAGGCTGAGTTTTTTATCTTTGATAACATCCGCTTCGATCAGAACGAGCATTCGGGTTTTTACTTCATCGACGCCGAAGAAGGCCGCTGGAATTCGGGACGGGAAGAGAAGAATCTTGGCTACCGTCCGCGCTATAAAGAGGGATATTTTCCGGTACCACCCACCGACCACTATCAAGACCTACGCAGCGAGATGGTGATGACCATGCAGGGGGTGGGGCTGGAAGTGGAATGCCATCACCACGAGGTTGCCACCGGCGGTCAGACGGAAATCGATCTGCGGTTCAACTCGCTGGTGAAATCGGCCGACAGCATGCTGCTCTATAAGTACATCGTTAAGAATGTGGCCAATCAGTACGGCAAGACAGTCACCTTTATGCCCAAGCCGATCTTCGGCGACAACGGGAACGGCATGCACGTTCACCAGTCTCTATGGAAAGGCGGCAAGCCGCTGTTCTCCGGCGATGGCTACGCCGGGCTCTCGCAGATGGCGCTCTGGTACATCGGAGGGCTGATCAAGCACGGGCCGGCCCTGGCGGCGATCATTGCCCCTACTACGAATTCATATAAGCGCTTGGTTCCGGGATTTGAGGCACCGGTGAACCTGGCTTATTCGCGGCGGAATCGGTCTGCTGCTTGCCGCATTCCGATGTATTCGGCATCGCCGAAGGCGAAGCGCGTGGAGTTCCGTCCGCCGGATCCGAGTTGCAATCCCTATATGGCGTTTGCCGCGATGTTGATGGCTGGGCTGGATGGAGTTGAAAACAAGATTGATCCGGGGCAGCCGCTGGATAAGGACATTTACGATTTGGGACCCGAGGAGTTGGCAAAGGTTCCGTCCATGCCCGGTTCGCTGGAGGATGCATTGGTGGCTTTGGAGAAGGACCACAGCTTTCTGCTCAAGGGCGACGTTTTTACGGAAGAGCTTTTGAGCACTTATGTGGATTACAAACGAACCAAGGAAGTGGACGCGGTGCGGTTGCGACCGCATCCCTACGAGTTTGCGCTTTACTACGACATTTAAACCAGCCGCAACCGAGTGTAGAGACGCAGCTTGGCTGCGTCTGGCGGACGGCAAGAACTGGTTCGTGGTTCAAAGAGACGTTGCCGAGCAACGTCTCTACGCGAGACTTTTCACACGCCAAAAGGCCCGATTCTTTTGAATCGGGCCTTTATTACTTCTGAACTTGGAATCGTTTACAGGCTACTGGACGGAGCGGAAACCCACGGCGGACATTGCGCTGGCGCTGGCAGCATGGGAATGCGCGGCTTCCGAGTGTGTGGCTTCGTTCAGGGCTGCGACCTGCTTGAGTTCGCCCAAGCTGTCGCTAATGGCTCCCAGGGAAGCGTTGGACTTCTGCAGGACGGCCATCAGATACTTCTGGGCCATCGGACGATCCGCGGGGTGAACTAGCTTCCACCAGCGGCGAACCGACTCCTGGACATCCTCTTCAGTCTTCGCACCTTCGACAAGTGCATCAATCAGCCGATACACCCGGCTCTTGACTGCCTGATACGAGATGGAAACTTCCTGACCCATGAGCTGACTCCTTGACCGGTACAGTGCAATACAGGGGCCAAACGTTTTTTCTAGGGTTTTCCCTGATTTAGCGGGATTTGGGCTTTCGGGCCTCCAAGTTGTTGGAGGAATTGCCATTTCCCATATGAAATTCGGGAGAGGAGTCATGAAAAAGCGCGATTCCATTTCTGGAATCGCGCTTTTCCTTTCTGAATTTTTGAGCGAAATTACTTCAACAATTGTTCAATGGCAGCGATCACTTCCGGGGAGTCCGGGGTCACCGCCGACTCGAAGCGGCGCACCACGTTGCCGTTTTTGTCGACCAGGAATTTGGTGAAATTCCACTTGATGTCGCCGTTGAGTTCCGGCTTGGTTTTCGTCGTCAGGTAGTTGTAAACAGGTGTTTCATCTTCGCCCTTAACCGAAACCTTGGAATACATGGGGAAGGTGACGTTGTAGTTGCGCGAACAAAACGTTTTGATTTCCGCATTGGTGCCGGGTTCCTGCGCGCCGAAATTGTTGGCAGGGAAGCCGAGGATGACGAAACCCTTGTCCTTGTATTTCTCGTAGACCGATTCCAGCGCTTTATATTGCGGGGTGAAGCCGCAGCGGCTGGCGACATTTACTACTAAGATGACCTTGCCTTTGAAATCGGCAATCGGCATGGGTTTGCCGTCGAGGGATGGCAGGGTGTAATCGTAGAGGCTGGCGGCGGATGCTTGAGAAGCCATGATGAGTGATCCTAGCAGAACCAAACCTGCTAACTTCAGGCGCTGAGTGGCGCTCATAACTTTTTCCTCTTCTTTCTTTTATTGCCCTTGGTGGTCGCTGGCTAGCATATTGAAAGTCGGCAAGCCCCGCAACTGGTTGGATGCGGCAAGTGTCACGGTTTTCACCTATAAAATTTAAGATGAGTGGCGGGTTTCGAGGTTACAATCAGCCGCACTCTTTCCAGTTGGGTCCGAGATCGGCTTCGGCCACCCGCCTGGGCGCGAACCCTGTTCA
>DATBAT010000398.1:0-3350 GCA_036271375.1 Terriglobales bacterium | reverse complement strand
TTTACGCGATGTTGCCAACCGAAACTTCACTGTGGTACGCGAAGACGAGACTGCATTCGATGTGATCCGCCGAATGTGGCGGCGCAAGGCGATGATGGCAGTGGTTGTGCGCGGTCGCGGAGTCCCGCGCGCCGGCGACGTGGCGGGCGTAATCACCAAAGAACACGTTGCAGACTCTGTTGCCGACAGCGTAAAAGCCTACCCGCAATAAAGGCCGCTGTTCCAGAACTCGCGGTGTCTTCTCCGCAACAACCCTTGTCGGCCGGAAGCATTGGTATACGTCTCGAGTACTCGGACAAGCGCATCGATGCGCGAAGGCAGCCACTCAAAAACTGGGGACGCGCTGGGCCGCTGGCTACGTCGCAGAGGCGATGTCTTCTTCTCCGACGTTGGAATGCGTTACGCGACTACAACGATGTGTCGAGGTCTTGCAATACGCTAGCTGCCTCACCCAGAGGTAGCTCAATGGATCGCAACGACGAAACAGGGGGAAGACGCAGAGCCTTGAAGGAAATATCAAGTGGGCTTCTGCTGCTTTCCGCAAGTTCTGCCTTCGCGCAGCAAACACCGCAAAGTGCTCAGGCCGGCCAGTCGGCATTTATGCCGGACTTTCCCACCGAATATCCCCGACCCCCTTTTCCGAAGCAGCAGCAGTCGTGGCCGGGCCTCGCGTCTAAGATGACACCCAAACCGGATCATGGAGAAACAAGCTATCGAGGTTCTGGTCGTCTTAGCGGACGAAAAGCCCTTATTACTGGCGGCGACAGCGGCATAGGGCGAGCGGCTGCGATTGCTTTCGCACGGGAGGGGGCTGATGTAGCCATTAACTATTTACCCGCGGAAGAGGCCGATGCTTCGGAAGTGATCGAACTCATCAGCCATGCGGGACGTAAGGGTGTGGCGTTGCCGGGAGACATCCGCGAAGAGGCGTTTTGCAATCACCTGGTCGAGTCGGCCGCGAATCAGCTAGGCGGGCTGGATCTCGTCGTGAGCAACGCAGCGCGGCAGGTTGCGCAGAAATCGATCCTGGACATCTCGACCGAACAGTTCGACACGACCTTCAAAACGAATGTATACGCGATGTTTTGGATCCTTAAGGCGTCAGTCGCTCGCATGAAACACGGGTCGGCCATTATTTGCACAGCGTCCATCAATGCATATGATCCAGATGCGCAAATCATCGATTACGCAGCCACCAAAGGTGCCATCGCGATTTTCGTGAAGGGTTTGGCGAAGCAACTCGCAACTAAAGGCATCCGCGTGAATGCGGTCGCACCGGGTCCGATCTGGACTCCGCTGCAAGTCACGGGCGGGCAGCCGCCCGACAAGCTGCCCGAGTTCGGTGCCAAGACCCCTATGGGCCGCGCCGGACAGCCTGCAGAACTCGCGCCGCTGTATGTGATGCTTGCCGATAACCGAGCTTCATTTACGACGGGCCAGATCGTCGGTGCAACCGGCGGCGAGGGCGGCCCCTAGCGAAACCGGCGAGGATATGCGATGGCAAAAATGACCAGTGACTGGTTCCTGGGCCGACTGAAAGCGTGGGGCATAACCCGCATTTACGGTTACTCAGGCGATGGAATCAACGGAGTGTTGGGAGCATTGCAGCGCGCGGATGAAGATGGGCACGGCATCGAGTTCGTCCAAGTGCGTCACGAAGAAATGGCGGCCTTCATGGCGACGGGTCATGCCAAATTCACCGGGGAACTCGGCGTGTGTCTGTCTACCGGAGGTCCGGGCGCCACGCACATGTTGACGGGTTTATACGATGCGAAGCTCGATCACATGCCCGTGCTCGGCATCATGGGACAGGCGGAAGTCACGGCGCGGGGCACGAGTTACCAACAGGAACTCAATTTAGACCGCATTTTTGCCGATGTGGGTAATTACACGGCGGAAGTTGAATCGCCCGCGCAACTCCGTCATGTGCTCGATCGAGGCATTCGAATTGCCATCGCTCAAAACGGTGTCGCGGCAATCATCTTGCCAAAAGATGTGCAAGACGCCGAGTGGAAGGAGCCCAAAGCCATTCACGGCTTCACCCGCTCGGGTACCGGGTACAGACGTCCTAAGGTCCTACCGGAGGAAGGCGTTCTGCAGCAGGCCGCCGATATTCTGAACAGCGGGTCCAAAGTTGCTATTTTGATAGGTGCCGGTGCGCGTGATGCAGCCACTGAAGTCATTCAGATTGCGGAGACTTTAGGTGCGGGAGTCGCCAAGGCACTACTCGGCAAAGATGTGCTGCCTGATGACTTGCCATTCGTTACGGGCGCCATCGGTTTGCTAGGGACCAAGCCTTCTTATGATTTGATGATGGGTTGCGACACACTATTCATGATAGGCACTGGATTTCCTTGGTCCGAATTCTTGCCAAAGGACGGCCAGGCGCGCGCGGTGCAGATTGATATTGACCCGGCGATGCTCGGACTGCGTTATCCCGTCGAGGTCAACTTGCATGGCGACTCAGCGCTAACCCTGCGTCAGCTCCTGCCCTTGCTAAAGCGCAACGAGAACCGGACCTGGTACGACAGCGTGGTCAAAGGCGTCGAAAACTGGTGGCAAACCGTGAAAGAACGCGCCATGACGGCGGCCGAACCGGTCAATCCCCAGCGAGTTGTCTGGGAAATGTCTGCGAAGCTCCCTGCCGATGCCATCATATGCGCCGATTCGGGTACAAGCGGGCCGTGGTACGCGGTCTATCACCGAATGAAGCGCGGGCAGCGGGGAACGGTGTCCGGCGGCCTCGCTTCCATGGGCGCCGCCGTTCCCTACGCAATTGCGGCCAAGTTCGCCCATCCGTCTCGTCCCGTGGTCGCGCTTGTCGGCGACGGTGCCATGCAAATGAATAACATGGCTGAACTCATCACAGTGCAACGATATTGGCGTCGCTGGGTTGATCCTCGCTTCATCGTGTGCGTCCTGAATAACGAGGACTTGAGCGAAGTCAGTTGGGAGCAGCGCGCCACCGAAGGCAATCCGCGGTTTGCTGCGACGCAAGACTTACCCAACGTTCACTACGCTAAATTCGCGGAGATGCTGGGCATGAAAGGCATCTACGTAGACGATCCCGACGACCTTGAAGCGGCGTGGCTCGATGCCCTCTCGGCGGATCGGCCGGTTCTTCTGGAAGTCAAGACGGACGCAAATGTGCCGCCCCTCCCGCCTCACATCACCTCGAAACAAGTCAAAGCTTTCATCGCGGCGTTCATGAAGGGCGATCGGCCACTTGCTGGCGTGATGGCGAAGTCACTGAAGGGGGCACTTCACGAGAAGGCATAGGACAGTGTCGCGCGCGGGCGGCAACGAGGCGCAGACTTAACTTCTCTGATGAGTCCCATGGACCCCGCGCC
>DATBAT010000397.1:0-2889 GCA_036271375.1 Terriglobales bacterium | reverse complement strand
GCCATCTTCTCGTGCATCGCGGCTTGCACACTGTCCGGTGTAATGTTTGCGGTGCTGCCTTCCATTTTCACCTTCCAGTTTCCGGAATAGACGTGCTTCTCGCCGCTCATAAGCGCATCATAGCCCTGCTTTGCGACCTCGTAGGGCGAGTTCTCTTTCTTGCCTTCCTGTCCGACCTGCGTATTTTCTAATCCCGCGCGGCGGAAGAAATCAGTATCGGTCGGGCCGGGTTGCAGGGCAGTAACCGTGACGCCGGTATCTTCGAGTTCCTCGCGTAGGCTTTTGGCAAGGGAGAGATCGAATGCCTTCGAAGCCGCGTACACGGCCTCTCTCGGCGCAACCATTTCTCCGGCGATAGAAGAGGTGATGAGGATCCGGCCCTTCCCACGGGCGACCATGTGCTGCACGGCACGCTTGGTGACATGGAGGGTGCCCTCCACATTCAGCCGAACCAGGTTGATTTCGTCGTCGAGGTCGGTTTCCGCGAATTTGCCGCCGACACCTACTCCAGCGTTAATGGCGATGGCATCGACAGGGCGCCCGAGCTGCTCGACTCCGCGCCAGAACTCTTCGACGCCATCGTAGCTGGCGAGGTCGGCCTGAATGGGAATAACTTTCGCGCCAAGATCCTTCAAATACTGGTTCGCTTGGTCCAGACGGTTGCTGGCCGAGTTGATGACCACGTCGAATCCATTCTCAATGAAGACTCTCGCCAGTTCGTAACCGATTCCGCTCGATGCTCCCGTAACTACTGCCAATTGACTACCCATGTCTCTCGCTCCCATGAATTGCGGTTGATGGTTCGTCGGTAGGATGCTGAAGAAAAGCTATGGGAAGCTGCTGCAATGGGATTTTCCTGGAGATCTTGCCTGCGGGTTGATCAGACCGAACTTCTCCCCGTAAGTCCCGATTTGCTTCCGCTTCAAGTTGCGATAAGCTGCGCCTGATGAGACAAGCTGTCGCCGTGCTCCTGCTGTTCTCACTGCTTCCCGTGTGGGCGGCCAAGAAGCCTGGTTACTATCCCACGCTGGTGAAGAAAGATCCGCAGACGGCGGAGATCACGGAGCTAAAAGTTCCGACGCTGAAACAGGCTTGTCCGAACTGGGCTTGGGCATCCGCCATCGAGCTGATGCTCGAAGAACAAAACGTCTCCGAATACAAGCAGGATTACTGGGTGACAAAATCGGCGGGCGGCGAGTTGTGCATCGAGAAGCCGATCGATCTCGACCAGCTCAAGCAGTGGGTCGATGGCGATTACAAACTCGATGACGGCAGCGACGCCCACTTCGAGGCCGCGGTCACTGCGGGTGCGCCACAGGACGTAAGCCACTTCGTGCAGGGTTTGAAAGACGGCCACACGGCGCTGCTCTTGTGGAAGGGTAAGCCTTACCTGCTGAAGGCAATCGAATATGACGAATACATCTATCCAAACGGGCAGCGCATGTTCGAGGCGCGCAAACTCACCCTGGTCGATCCAGTGAGCAAAGAGTCGGCTGTCTTCGAGAAATTGAAAGATGATTTGGACGACATCGGCGGAATGCTGGAAGTGAAGGTGGGGCCAGTCGGAAGTGCGCAGTAGTGAATACTGCCGATGGCTTTGAATGCTGAATGCTAATTGCTGCCTGCTCCGCGAAGTTGACCAATTCCCTCCGCTCAGTCACCATGGAAGCAGCCATTTTTCAGGAGAACCGATGACTACACCCAGCCGTGCCGCCGAAATCCGACGCCGTTGGTCGCGCGCAAAGAAAGTTACCACCCTGCGCCGCCAGTACAAATCCGCCAAGTCCGAGAATGACAAGCGAACCGTACTTGAAAAGCTTGGGCGACTGGTTCCACCTTTGAGCCAGGATGAGTTTTTGAAGCCGGTGCAAGCGAAGTAATAGAACTAAGCGACAACAAAGGAGCGGGGGTGCCCCCCACCCTCAAGCCTTTCTTGGCGTAAGGGTGGGGTGAGATGCAGCTGCCCCACGTTGGATTGGATCGAAGACTACAGGTTTGAGCTGCTGCTTTCGGTGCCGGTTGCGCGGTTCACGGAACTGGTTACGGTGTTCGAAACGCGTTCGGTGGCATTGCGGATGGCGCTAACGCCGCGCTGAACCTGGTCGCGTCCCTGTTCCACGGATTGCCGGGCGGAATCGGCGAGATCGTTGGCAGTCTCCGTCAGGCGCGTGCGAGTTTCTTCGCCGCTCATAGGGGCAAACAGCACGCCCAATCCAACGCCGATGCCCAAACCGAATAGAAATGCTTTCATGGTGCCTCCTTGGACTTCAAACAAAACTTAGAATTTTTCAACACTGGCCGAGGCCGCTGGCTATAGACGACAACCCCGGACAAACTTTGCCTTCCGCTTTAGAGATGCCCGGCGCGGCACAAAGGTGGCCGATGGAAAACTTGCCAATCCTTCGATTGCGAATCCTGTAATCTGGTGGCCGCATGGTCCCGCAATTCATTCAAGGATACGCAACCGCCCAAGGCACCTCCCGTTACGCTGCCCGCTTTCCAGATCTGAGATCGGCCAGGCACTTTCGCCGCTCGGAACACGTGCCGGGGCCGCATGAACTCTGGCTTTCTTCGATCGGGATTGGGACTTACCTTGGCGATGCCAACGACGCCAGCGACCGAGCCTACACCGAAGCCATCGCTTACGCGGTGCGGCACGGAATCAACGTGCTCGATACGGCGATCAACTACCGCAACCAGCGTTCGGAGAGGAACCTGGGCGAGGCGCTGAAGCCGTTGATCGAAGTCGGCGAAGTCGCCCGAGACGAAGTGCTGGTCTGCACCAAAGCCGGGTACATGCCGTTCGACAGCGACGTGCCCGGCGATCCCGGCGCTTATCTGCGGGGCGAATACGTCGCGAGCGGACTCGCCCCGATGGAAGAAATTGCC
>DATBAT010000396.1:0-16572 GCA_036271375.1 Terriglobales bacterium | reverse complement strand
AGTAACCCACGAAAGGCCGAAGAAAAAGGGAACGTTGGGCGCGTGATCACGATGGTTTTGTGCGCGCCAGAGTCTACGCCAAAGTCAATCAAGAAAGCAAAGGCGGGCGTGCCGAACAACCTCGAATCCCGCGCTGAACCCTGTTACAGAGGAGTCGTCTCGCAATAGGATTTGGATCACGCCCTAGGTGCGATGATATTCCTTTGGATGAGGATCTTGATGTAATCGTCTTTGGAAACCGTGCAAGAGTGAAGCCCAACAAATTGCTGTTGGCTAACGTGAAGCTGCTTACGTATTAAGTGTTCTGGAATGAATTTATTTTTCCCATGCGAACGTTTCGTTCTGACCACGATCTCGCCATCGTGGACTAACCAAGCGTGATGGTGAGAGGAATCACGGGTTTGCATCCCAAGCTTAGTGACTACTTTGTCGAAGTCGTGAACTTTCATTTTCGCGGCAGGATATATTCTGCAATCGTTCCCTTAACCTTTTCCAAGCCCACTCCAAGAACCGCATCAGCCGCAAAAAGCTGGCGATAAAGCTCGCGGATCGCTCCGGCAAAGTCATCAATGGCCGAAGAAAGGGTTTCTCCAGTGCCAAATTCGTCAATCTCTGCCCAGAAAACGATCACTGTGGATTCTTCGACGGTTACGTCAAGCGGGATAGGGCGAATCATGCGGAGCCTGGGATCACGAAGAGCGGCAAACAAAATGCGCGACGGACGTGCATCAGGCAATTGATCGGAATGCCGAATTTCCACGATTAGGTTGGACGGCGGGAATGCACCCCCAAACTGCGGACCCAAGACTTCACCCTCTTTTTGTAACTCGACCCCTTCAAGGATCGCTTCGGACATTCCAGGGCCAGATTGTTGTGCAGAATTTATTTCTAATTGGGGGCTTGCCATTGTGTTCCTCCTTGCGGCATTTGCACCTTTACCGCTTTCATGGTTACCCGGTGCAAATATTCATCTCCGGAATACAGTTGAAACTCGTACTTTCCTTCGGCCGGGATGGGAATGTTTCCGAAATTCAAAGCTAGCTCTGAGTGCTGCGTACTGTCCAGTATCTTCGCGGGAATGCCGAGTTCAACGATCAATTTCTCGTCCTTCAAGTCCACTAGTCTAAGCTTGAAAAGATAGTCGCCCTCAGCATCCGCCAGTTTTACGTACACTGCCAGTCTTTGGATTAAAACGGGAAAATCTAACGAACTGAAATTGTCAAACACCCCGATAAGGCTTTTCTTGTTCGTACCTTGTTCGCTGATGACTTGGTCGCATATGAGCATGGCGACTACATTCGGGATCGGAGAATTGAGCATTTTTGTTAGATCCTGAGGGGGAGCCCGAGGCCCGACGAAAAGAACGAACATTCTGGCAGCGACGTTAACGCCTGTCAACTACGGATCTCAGACGATCCTGTTTGTTAGAGTGGCCAAAGAGGGCAAAAGCTGCGTCACGGCACAGTGCAAATTATTACCGTTCTTGGCCTTTCCTAGAAGAGCACCTAGGTGTCGGGCCTGAAGCGACACCCAAGTGTGGTAGAAAACCGGCGCTTCGTCCCCTCTTTCGCCCCCCCATTACTAAAATGACCCCCATCGCGCTCCGGCCGATTGTGTAGAGCGTTTTCTGTCATAACTGGTAGGAAGAGACGATTTCTCTATCCGCGGACGATCGTCTCAGTCACACGCGACGACGTGCGGCAGCACCTGGCAGAGCAGTGAAGGTTGGAGCGGACTTTGCGCACGAAGCGTCGCCAGGCACCTAAGTTTACCCATTATCTGCTCCAATCCGGCGAATTTTGGTTAGCCTCGAGCTGGTGCTAGTAACACCGGCTCGGGGCGTTTCACTGTACCGAAAAACATGCCTTCGTTACATCGCTGTCAAAAAGAAGACTGTGTAGGATTTTGTGGGGACCCTGAAGGTACTTTCATACCCCACAATACCCTTCGGGAAGGACCATGCGCGGAGAAAAACGCATTGTTGACAGGTACTTAGGGGTCTCGAGAAGTCTGGCTGGGACAGCCTAGTTCCGGCTGTTAACCGGAGGGTTGTAGGTTCGAATCCTACCTGAGGAGCCATTCTTTCAACGGCTTAGACTTCGCTGCGCTCTGGGAAGATCGCCCCTCAACTGCGTCAAGAAAACTCAAAAACAACACCTCGAAGGCGAACCCCAAGCCTTCGGTAGGTGGTTTGCCGGATTGTTTTTTATGAGCCCGCGGGACATCTTTGTGTCTGATGGTTCAAAGGATGGAAAGATTGACCTATTCTTTGCCACCGACAACGGCAAGACGGTTCTTCATCACGTTCTCAACACCAAATTCACAAAGGATTTCAATAAGATTGCGCCGCCAGCTTTTTACCAAGAGATCAAATACTTCTGGCAAGCTTTCCAAAACCGTACTGCCCGTGCCGCCTATTTGGAAAAGGCCGTAAAGCAAGAACTCAGGCCGCGATACAAGCAGTTGTTTGAGCGCTACGACAACGGTGCGGCTGAATTGATGTTCATAACCAATCATCGTCGTAATGACGCTCACTTTGAGCAGGTAAAAGACATCCCTGCGCTGAAGGTTTTTCATTTAGATGATCTAATACAGTGCCTGGTAGACGACATTGATGGTGCGATGCCGCGTACACCACCGATCAGCCTCAGCGGGATCAACGCACTCCTGCCAGCCGATCAGTCGGACACTGAGGTGGCAACTTCCATCGTTTTTGCGCGTTTGATAGATTTCATCCGCTATATGGAAAATGATCCATTCGACTTGCTCTTCAATCGCAACGTTCGGGTTGCCATCAGCATTTCGCGCTCAGAAGTGAACCGGGGAATCCGCGACACGTTCAAGACAAGTCCAAAGGAGTTCGCGTTCAGCAACAATGGCATCACAATGCTCTGTGAAAAAAAGCATTACGACCCTGGCCAAAAGGTGCTCACGTTGGAAAACCCGCGCGTGGTAAACGGATCGCAGACGCTTCACAGCATTCGCGACGTGCCAAACCCGTCAGCTAATGCTCGCGTCATGGTTCGGGTCATCGAGATCGAGCCACCGCACGGAGACGGACTAGAGCGAAAAATCGAGCGGCTCAAAGAAGCGATCGGAAAAATTGCGGTGCGCAGCAATCAGCAGAATCCATTAAGAGTTGGGATTTGGCTTCAAACGATGACTTTCAACTGGAGTTGTTCCGTTTCTTCCGCCACAAAGGATTCTTCTACGAGCGCCGGAATCGCGAGTGGAGGCAGCGGAGTCGCGAACTTCGAAGCGTCGGGGTCAAATATGGAACGAGTATCAAATGGCTCACACAGCTGATTGCAAGTTTACTGGTCCAAGCCGCGCTTAGATCCCGCTGCGGCAAAAAACGTGGCCGATCTGTTCGAAGGTGAGCTTTACGAAAAGATTCGTGAGGCACCGGCGGAGCTGGCTTGGCGTCCCCGACGGGATTTGAACCCGTGTTACCGCCGTGAAAGGGCGATGTCCTAGGCCAGGCTAGACGACGGGGACGACTGTTGAGGTGGGACTCTACAGCAAGATAATGATGGTAGCAGTTGATTGGAAGGAGTGTCAAAACCTCTCCCGACCGCTACCCGATTCGCGCGATGAGCAGCCGCAAATTGCTGAGCTCTTTGCCTGCAACCCGGATAATTCCCTTCCCGTTAGCTCGCAGGCGCAGCGTCCCTGCTGCAACGCCTGGTAATACTGCCGTGGGCGATGACGGGACGTTCAGCCCTCCCAAACTTAATTCGTAGATCGCTTCAGGAGCAAGGCTTGTGACGACTAGAGAATTGCAGGCCAAGCCGGGCAGCGATACTTCTCCTTCGTCGATGACCTCACCGGCTGAGCTGAACAACACCGTTGCTCCTTTCTCAAAAGCTGCCCCTTTGAAGTTGACGCCGTCAATTAGTTCGGCACGAGGCTTTCCGGTTGCGCCCCGATCTCCGATTTCAAAAACATGAAGAAAGAAATCTTCCTCGGCAGCAATCGCCGGCGAGACTTCAATTCGCCACGATCCGGGAACTACATTCTTGCGGTTGGATTTTTCTATCTTTTGGAGGTCCTGGCCCCAGAATGCTTTCCACATGTGCAACAGTTTGGGGTCATCCGGAAGCGGCCCGCCTTCCGCCGGCTCCAAAGGCCAATCTTTACCAGTGCCCCAAACGCCGCCACTATCGTCCCCCGGTGCCCAGAACTGGTTGCCCGGTCCACCGCGACGAGTGATAACTCGTTCGCGTGGCAGCAACGAGTGCACAAACAACTCTCCTCCGCTTTCACGGAAGCGGAATGTTTTCGCATTGGCGAAGTCTTTCGTTTCCGACCCGTCCGGACCCTCGCTCGCGTCGACAACCGGCGCATTCACGCCATGCAGCAACCATGCCTTATGAAACGACGCATTCGTGCTCACTACTCGATCAAAAACAAACAGAACTCCGTTGACGTAAACCATCTCACGCGTGAATCTTCGCAGCTTCTGATGAGAATAGGCGCGCGTGGCATCTCCCAGTGCGTAGTGATATTGTCCAGGAACATAGTCGACGACGCGCATCGTACCCAGGTCCCAGAGATCGCGCGTGCGTTCGAAGTCGTCGAGACTGCGGATCGTATTCCAGTAACGGGCGGAGTCCATACGCTGTCCGCCATCATTGACCGCCGGCACAACGTTGTCGGACCAGAAAAACTTTTCTGACGGGTCGTAGATCAACAAATTATTGTGCGCGACGGTGCGACGGAAATAATTCAGGTAGTGCGGACTTTCGGTTTCCGTATAGTCTGCTCCGCTGTCGATGGCCAGGTATCCGTTCCGATAGATCGTGAACTGATTCTGCGACAAATGCTGGTGCTTCGCCAGGTACGGGCCGCAATCAAACTCGATCCACGTGGAGTTTGGCTTCCATCCGTCGCGCATCACCAGATGGCCAACTCCAGAGAAATAGCGCTGACGCGGTAGCTCGTCTTCATCCGCCAAATCTGGGTTGCGCGGCATGACATCGGGGTCGTCCCACAAGAATTCCAAGACCGGCAACAGCCATTGCTTGGAAAAAAATCCGCTCTTGTGCAGCATCCAAGCGCTGTAAGGGTCTTTGAAACGGTTGATCGAATAGCCAAGCAACGTCGTATCTTTCGCGTCGAGTATCGGGTACTCATTGTCACCTTCCCGCGATGGCGTACCGTCAGGCATCAGCTTGTAAAGATAGGTATTGCCGATGTTGCTGAAAACGGAGTAGTGAAACGCAGGATCGACACCTGTGGTTGTACGCTGCAGTTCGGCAACAAGCACCATCGGCGCCCACGTGATGCGCATATAGTCCATCGACTCGTGGTAGCTGCCATCGGGGCTCACGAAATTGCTTATGTCGAGAACGTTGGCAGTGCAGCGGGCAACCTTGTTACGCCATTCTTTGCAAAACTTCTCACAACCGGGCCGGTTTTCGATTGCCGCTGTTGCGAATGCGGCTAGCGCCAAATAACGCAAAGAATAATTGTGATAGGAGTACTCGGTCGGATCGGTAAAGTCTGGTGTCGAAAGCATGGCGTTGGCACCATCCTGCAATTGCTGCGAAATGCGGTCTTGCATCTTGTTATCAAAGCCCCGGTAGCCTTGCAACCAGTCGAGCGCCAAAGCCCAGCGCGCGTAGTCGACCCAAGCGCGCGACGCCCTGCCTCCCTCGGCAATCTGCTCGGACTGCATCTTGGCGACTGTCCGCTCGGCGAAGCTTTCCTGCCCGGTTAGTCTCCAAGAAAGTGCCCAACCTTCCATGTCGTCTGACGGGCGGCGGCCGGCAGCGTAGCGCAATTTCAACGTGGCCAATCCGGTAAAGGGATCGGTGTCTCCGATCAACAAACGCGGGCCTTGCGGACGTGACTGAGCACTTAACGACCAAGGCGGCAGCACTGCGGAAGCGGCCATGGCCGCCAGAAAATCGCGTCTTCTCATAAATTGGTCATTTCGGGGCTACCCGAGTCGAAATCTATAGCAAGCAAAGGCAAGAAGCAGGAAAAGCCTCATAATCCCCGTCATTTGCGAAGACTATCTTTTCCACAGTCACATCAGCCTTTGCCTTGATTTCCATGACTTTCTTTTACATTCCATTTTCTTTTTTCTGGAAAGCTCCGCGAAAGTGTATAAATATCGGGGCTGGCCCTCGTACGCTCCGCCCCAAGGGTTGGATTGCAGGTAATGACTTTAATGAAAACTGGCAAGGACTCCCGTCTGCTGGCGGAGCAACGCCGCCGTAAAATCCTGGATTTGATCGAACAGCGTGGCCAGATTACCGTGCGCGATCTGGTCGACAAGTTTTCCATCTCCGCAGTTACCGCGCGCGGCGATCTCGACGCATTGGCCAGCGAGAGCATGGCGGTCCGTTCCCATGGCGGCGCGGTGCGGCGGCTTGAGGCTAGCCAGGATTATCCTTTGCGCCTCAAGGAGACTCTGCATCACGCGGAAAAAGCTCGAATCGGCCGTGCCGCTGCCGAACTTATTCAAAACAACGAGACCGTAATTCTTGATTCAGGCTCGACTGCCGCCGAACTTGCGCGTCATCTGAAGAGCCGGCGCCTGCAATCGGTGACGGTAATCACCCATGCGTTGAATATCGCATCCGAACTGATCGATGCCACCGACATTTCCGTCATCATGGTCGGGGGGCTGTTGCGTCCAGTTTCGGGTTCTTTCGTTGGACCACAGTCGGAAGCCATGCTGCGTGAATTTCATGCCGACCGACTGTTTCTCGCAGTGGATGGGTTCGATCTCGAAGTTGGTCCTTCTACGCCTGACGTTCTCGAAGCTCAACTGAACAGCCTGATGATGCAGGTTTCGAAAGAAGTCAACGTGATCGCCGACTTCAGCAAGATTGGCCGCAGAAGCGTTTCTCGCATTGGTGTACTCTCGCAGATTCATCGGTTGATCACCGACACGCGGGCTCCAGCGGAGTTTGCAGACTCGCTGCGGAAGCTGAAGATCGAAGTCATTACGGCTTAGCCTCTGACATTGCCAACCGCGTGAAGTGATAGGAAAGCATACGGTCCGGCAATAGCAGTGCTTGCCTGAAGCTTTGCCCAGGATCCTGCCCCAAATCTTTCTGCAGCATTCCCGCCGTGTGGAGCCACCAGCTTGGGTAGCCGCTGGTCTCGCTACGAGATTCAGCCTGTTCTAATGCGGCGTGTAGGCGAGATTGCCACTCTTCCTTATTAAAGTTTGGCAACTTCTGCGCCGCGAGCCACGCCCAGCCGATCTGATCGGGAGAGGATTCGCCCGTCGCCGCTTCGAAATTCTTTTTTGCATCGTCAGGTTTGTTGCAAGCCTCGTAGACCGATCCCAGGAGGTAGCTGGTACGCGCGGATTTTAGAATGGGTTCTAATCCGTCGTGCGTAAATGCTAAGTCGGGAACGGCCGCGCCCATGTTTTGAACGGACGACAGAGCTTCGCTGCACTTTCCGTCTTTGGCCAGGGCGGTTGCGCGTTGCAACTGTACTTCGATCCACACCTGGCGGACGTTAGTCCCGCCCTCCTCACGTGCGAAGAAGCGATCGTGGAACAGCTTCTCGGCGCCGGGGTAATCTCCCGCCTCGGAAAGATTAAGGATTAATTCGTAAATCAGGTCCGGCGGCGCTGCCACGAGCTTGGGATATTTCGCCAGAGCTTCGGCGCGCTCACTCGCCGGATGATTGAGCAGACTGAGTGCCTGATCGGTCCCGATGTAGTTGGCGATGTTGTCGGGATCGTACTGCATCCCGTCGCGGAACGCGGCCAGGGCGGCAGCGGGATCGTTTTTGACATGCAGCTGAGCCAGACCGGTACTGGCGCTCAACACCGGAAGTTGCGGCGCAAACTTGCGAGCAGATGCCCACTCCGTGAGCGCGGGGTCGGTCAAACCACGCGAGAAATAGAAGGTCCCAAGTAGATAGTGGGCCGTTCCGTCATTGGGATTGGTTTGCACCGCCGCTTTCAGCACGGTGAACTCTTCGGCTGTGCTGGGGAAAACATAAGCCGTAGAGAGCTTGGAGGCTGCGGCGTAATCATCGGTCGCCGGCTGCCCAAGTTTCTGCCGGCTGTAGCCGCGGAAATACGCGACCAAGGGATGTTCATTCGGGTCAATCGTCCCTGGTTCGCTTTGGTCAGGAGCGACGACCGGGTATTTGCGTGAAAGAACGGTGAGTGTTTTTTGATAGAGGCCCAGACGCATATATTGCGCGGCAAGATTCAGAACGCGCTCCGGGTCGTTGGCGAGTTGCGGGAGATCGGGCTTTCCGGCTTCTTCCTGGAGAAAATAGCTCAGTGGAAAGCGGTCAGTTCCCCTCCCATCTTTCGGCTTGCCAATCGCGTTCTCAACCGCGACCAACTCTTCCAAGGCCCTGACGTCTTCTGGAGCAGTCCGAACGGCATTCGCAAGATGTTGTTGCGCGGAAGCAAGATCGCCTTCCCTTGCCAGCAGCTCTCCCAGGCGCACCGCCGCCGCAGAATACAAAACTGGCAGACGTTCCGCCTGCTCATACGCTGTTCGCGCATGAGCAACGTCCCCGAGGCCGTCGTAGGCCAAGCCGAGGTAGTAGGAAATTTCTGTGTCTGAAGTGTCGCGCGAATGCAGAGGCTCAAGGTAAGCCTTGGCTTCGTCATAGCGCAGTAGCTCCGCACACAGTCGTCCGGCCGCCTTTTGCGCGCCGAAGCTGTCCGGGAACTGTGTCAGCGCTTCGTTGTAGGTCGCCAACGCCCGAAGATTTCGTCCGTTGAGCTCATCATCTTTGCCAAGTTGAATCCAGTCATCGACGTTTCGCTTTTCGGCGTCCGGAATCTTATAAGACGGTTGCGGGCCCACATGAATTTCCGAGTCTGGAACCCAGTCGTACTCGCCTTCCGTCTGGCGCAGCAACAGCACACCTTTCGCGTCTTGAATCTCTATCGTGTACTTGGCACTGGACTCTGCGTTTGCCATCTCATGAGTCCAGGTGCGCTCAGGCGCCAAATCCTGCTTCTCATGAAACAGCAATTGCTTGCCATTCAGAATTGATATTGACGCCTGCGGAACCGCCTGGTTCGCATTGAATCCCACGGCTAACCCGCTGCCCTTGCGAACCAGAGACACAACCCCTGCCAGGTTAGCGCGGGTAATTCCGCCGATGCCGCGAACCGGCATCCAGTACTCCGAGAAGCGAATCACCTGTCGCGGTTCGAGAAAGGCGTAGGTCTCTTGATTGCGAAAGAGCCCGCCCTGCACTTCGAGATAGCCGCTATTGTTATCAGAAAGTGCCTTGCGCCAGTCGAGGCCGTCGGCGTCAACTCCCCAAGACCAAATCTTTTTTGCCGGCAGATCTTCGTAGGGCGCAAAGTGCACAGTGCCGAAGTTTGTTTTCGGGTCCCAAACCCCCATGAATGACTCGCGGCTGCCGTGTGTGAACATCGACACCGGGCCCTTGAGGTGGTTGCGCAGCAGGCTGTAGTCGACGCCGTCGGTGTCCACGGGCCAGGGATGGATCTCTGTGAAGCCATGCGTGGCAGCGAAGCGCATGGGATAAACAATGCGCGTTTCATCCGACGCATTTACGCCCGCGTTGTTCCACCAATAGAAGCGATGGCGGGCGTCGCTGCGATTGCTCAGCTTCACGCGCTCCTCGAGCACGGTCGACTTCGGACGCAGCACTAATTCAACCGACCACTCCATGCCGTAGACGCGATCGATATTGCCCACCGTCACCGAGGCGCTGCCGTCATCATGCTTGGCGAAGGCGTAATTCACCGGCGACATCGAAACCCAGTTGTGCGAGACCGGGAAATTAAATTCCACGCCAAACGCTGCCCACGCTCCGCGATAAGAGATGGCCGCCTTCTTGATCGATGGGTTGTCGTAGAACATCGACTGGCCGGAAATCTTGTCGGTGCAGGTATAGAGATGCCCGCCGATGTCGGGCAGCACTGAGCATTTCAGATATTCGTTTTCGAGATAGACGGCACGCCACGCGTGATCGACACGGCGGCTAGTCAGATTTGTTCTTAGCGTGTAGGGGTAGTTGAATTTATTGGTGGTGAACTGATCGAACGGGGGGTTCGGGTCGGGCAGGTCTTCTTCGTACGTTGGCAGCGTTAGAGTTCCCTGCCAGACGCGGACTTGGGCGCTCGCGGCTGTGGCAATTGCCACGACCGCGAGCGCGAGTCCCTTCCAAAGGAGGCGCATCAGAGCTTGATTCCCAGCGCCCGCGCCGCATTTCCGTTGTAGACCTTACGCAGAATCTGGTCGGGCAGGCCGATTCCGTAGATGCGCCACCGTCCTTGCGGCGGAACTTTCGCCGGAGCGTAGTCGAAGTACTCATCTTCGGTTTCGAGGAAGCGGTAGTAGATGCGGTACAGCTGTTCGTTGAATACTTGTTGAGGAAACTCGTCGCCATGCGGCGTGGCATCGGTGGCAAACAGGATGCGGTCCTGATATTTGTCGAAAAATTTACGAGCGGTTCTCGGCTGGCGGCCAAGTTCACCGATGCGGGCCGCGATGTCCACCGACATGTTGGGATATTTATCCAAGTTCTCGGACACGTTCGCCAGGTTCTCCGAGAAGTTGCCGCAGTGGAGCGTGACGAAATGCGTCTTGGGATGCTTGGCCATGACGCGATTACGGGCCTCGATCAGTTCAGCGTTGCTGGGAAAATCACCGCCGTAAAAGGACCAATCAGGATGGTTATTCAATTCCTCGTAGCGCTCGTTGAAGCGGTCGGTCGGAGTAAAGAACGCGACCGGGTCGGAAATGTGAATAGCCACCGGCATCTTCAGTTGACCGCAGGCATCCCACATGGGATCAAATCGCGGATCATCAATCTTGACCAGCGCGCCAGAGGTTATGTTTTCCCGCAGGTACAGTCCGAGAGTTTTCAAAATCTTCAGACCACGCGCGCCGTTCTTGTGCGCTTCGGCAATCGCATCGCCCTGAAGCTGAGAATAATTCTGCTCTTTGAAATGAGAGTAGGAAGGTTCGCAGAACGTGTAGAAGCGCCCCGCATGCACCTTGTCGTATTTCTCGACGGCGTCTTTCAGGCCGCCTTCGTAGCCGCCGGTCAGGTTGACCATGGCCTTCATGTTGGTTGCGTCCATGACGGCGAGCAGCTCCTCAGGAGTCCCGAGATAAGTGCGTTCGGGAACGAGTTCGACGCCTTTTTCGGACTTCGCCGCCACCGAAATGTGAGTATGGAAATCGATGACCGGAAACTTCGCGCGCGGAACCTGGGTCTCATGCACCTCCAGCATGCTCTTGGGTTCGTACTCAGCCAGCGGCAGGCTTCCCGACTTCGGCTTGCTCTCTTTGCTCTCCGGTTTACCCTCGACCTCTGTTTTCGATTCTGGCTGCGTGGAGCATCCCGCGGCAATTCCTGCTCCCGCGACCATTCCAATTCCCTGCATCAGCTTGCGGCGATTGATCAATGTCTTCTCCTTATTGTCCAGGCTCGAGAGCCGGCGTTACGATGTCGAGCGGTTCCGGTTTGCCGTTTACCGATCCGTGCCAAACGCTTCCGCCGAAAGTCGTTACGTAAATCTTATTACGATCTTGCGGATCGGGTACGACTCGCTGTCCCCATTTGAAGTTGTATCCGGGGATTCGCGTCCAAGTTGCTCCGCGATCTTGCGATCGCCATGCCGACGATTCGAAACCAGTCGCATACAGAACTTTCGCATCTTTCGGATCGATGGTGATGTCGTAAATGTGGCGATCCTTGTCGAGCACGATCTTCCAGTTCTTGCCGCCATCTTCAGAGAGGAAAATTCCGCCGCCATCTCCGTGCTGGCCTGCGGCCCTTGCCCAGGTAGTGAGATATAGGCGCTGGGAATCTTTCGGGTCAATGGCCAACCCGTTTGGCGCGTTGGCACCTTTAGGAAGCGCGACCGGAGTCCAATGCTCCGCCGCGTCGGTGGAGCGATACATCGCACCATCGCCAAAGTTTCCAATGCTGCCATCTTCCGAGCGTCGCGAGATCAACACGTAAAGAGCTCCGTCGGAAGCGCGCGCCAGTCGCCATGCGAAGGGCTGCGTTTGAGTGATGCCGTTATTCTTGAGCGTCCAGGTGCGGCCATCGTCCCTACTCTTGTAGACGCCGCGTCCGAAGCCGGCGACGTAAAGCACGCGATGATTCACCGGACTGGTGGGATCGAGAAGGATGTGCGTCGCTCCAGTCGGGTCCATGCCCTCGTTCGACTTCGCCCACAGTTTGCCGCCGTCGTCGCTGCGGCAAACTCCTCCACGATAGGTATTTGGATTGGTGTGCCGCCACATCTTCGGCCGCGGCAGATCATGCGTCCAACTGTTCACACTCCACATGCGGCCCTTAACCTCAGGATCGAAAACAATCCAGTAAGTAGTGTTTCGCCAGTCTCGGGGCACGCCGTCGGTGGAGTTCGTCCACGAAGCACCCCCGTCTTCGCTGCGGAAAAGTCCGATGTCGGTGTAGGTGATGAACTGGCGATTCTTGTCGAAGGGATCGAAGTGAATTCCGTAGGCGGTGGTAACGTCGAGCCCGGTGGTGGTCCATCCCCCTTTACCCACGCGCCGCGAATATTGCGCACCCCAAGTCGCTCCGCCATCGGAAGTGCGCATGGTGCGGCCAAGATCGGTGCCATAAGCTATGTTGGGATCCTGGTCGGCAACAGTCATGGCCAGCGGGTTCTCCCCCCAGGATGAACCGAAGCGTTCGGTGATCCACGCGTCATGAATATTTTTAGGAGCCGAACCGGCATTCCCGCCAACTCCCGAGCCCTCTTCTTCGTCGGCCCAATCTTCTTTCCAGACAAGGGTCCACGTCGCGCCGGAGTCGGTGGTCTTAGCCACTCCCATCCATTTCTTGCCGTCGAGGCTCAGACGATTGTAGGAAACATAAGCGACGTCAGAATGATGCAAGCTTGTCGCGACCGCACGGACGTGCGCCCCTGCTCCGGGCAACGCCGATTTCTTCCAGGTAGCCCCGGCATCGCTGGAAATAAGAATCCCGCCGCGTGACGTCACATAGATCACGGGCTGTGCCGCGCTGGCAAAACCGAGAGAAAGATCGTTGGTGTCGGGCGGAACATCGTGCTTCGTAATCTTGCCGTTCGCGAAGGTCTGCACCGACTTCTCGCTCGCCAGATACAAGCTGCGCGATTTCGGATCGATCCACAGGCGGCGCGCCGTGTCTTGCAAGCTGACAACTTTCTGCCAACTCGCCGCCCCGTCGTGCGAGACAAAAAGAGCAGGAGCATCGTTTGCGCCAGCAGCGGCATACAAAGTCTTCGAGTCGCCAGGATCAATCGCTAGCGCTGAGATGTGAACCAGCGGATCGGGATCGGCAAGAATGTCCTCGTCTGAATGGTCGGAAGCCATCTTGACCCCAGTCACGGCGGAAGGCTTGGGATAGATCAGGTTCCAGTGTTCGCCTCCATCGGTGCTGCGCCAAAGCCCGGTAGCATGCGCGTAAAGAACTTTGGGATCGGAAGGATCGAAGACAAAAAAATCCACCACGCCGCGCAGGCTAAACATGCGCCAACTCTTCCCGCCGTCGTGAGTGATGTAAGAGCCGCTCATGTCGCAGGCGATGAGCACGGTATTCGTGTCATGCGGACTGACCGTGGGATGGAACATCGCCCCACCCCCACCGGGGCCGATGATCTTGAAGTCTCCAGGGCGCTCGGCAAGAGCAGCGGCGCAGAAAAGAAAGAGAAGAATTGCGGGAAGGATGCGGAGTTTCATCAGCTCCTCTGGGAGAGCAGAATCCTGCGCGGAACGAGGCGCAAGCGTTACGAAGTTAAGAATCCGGGTAAAGCAAAGTAGATCCCTGGCTAGATTTGCAAGCAAAGCGGAAGCGGCCGCCCTACCTCGGGCAGCCGCCATATCACTTTCTAGAACGTGATCCGTAACCGCAAGCGAACCGTACGGCGGCTGTCAACGCCTTCTTGCGTGAAGGTGTTCTTCAGGCGTCCGAAGTCATCGTTCGGCTCCACGTCAGCAATCACCGGTTGCAGCGTAGCCGGATCAACCGCAATGTTGAAGTCGCCCAGGCTGGTGAACGATCCGCCGCCACCGCCGTAGTCACTGTCTGGCGAAAACAGCGGATGGTTGAAGACGTTGTTGAAGTCCGCTCCCAGAGATGCCGTAACGCGCTCGCCGAGCTGGAAGTTCTTGTGAATTCCAAAGTTAACTCCCCAAGTACCCGGTCCGGTCAACAAGTTGCGCTGGGCAACCTGAGGGTTGCTGAACAGGTCGCTGCCCAAAGTCGGAAGACCGAAAGCGTTCGGGTCCCAGAGCTGGTCGCCGTTTTTCTTGTTGTAGTTTCCGGTGACCAGTGCCCGGTATGAAGGCTCGGCGTTAAAGTCGCCGGTCGCGTCCAGCGAACCTACACCGATGTTGCCCGGCAGCGCCGGATCGCAGTTATCGCAAGTCCACGATGGGGTAAATCCGGTCCCTGACTTGGCGAACATGTTGAAGCTGGTCTGCCAGCCTCCCAGGATTTCATCGACAACCTTGGAGAAGGAATTGCCGAACTTCTTTCCGCGGCCCACCGGCAGGTCATAGACCCCGTAAGCCACGAAACGATGCTTCGAAACGAAGGCTTCCTGCCCATAGTCCGCATCTGGACTGAACGGATTGTAGGCAATGCCGCCCAGGCTTGAATTGCCGGTATCTAGGCCGGTCGACTTCTGGTCAAGGTAAGTGTAGGAAAGGTTGAGCAGCAAGCCGTGCGAGCCACGGTGCTCCAACTGTGTCTGGAAGGCGTTGGAGCGTCCATGCCCGAAGTTTCCGTAGGTCAGCAGGAAGTCCCCTAAGCCAGGGAAAGGTTGGCGCGCGAGATCGGCGGGAGAATAATCGCAATCGTCTCCTGGAGAACACGGCGTAACGCCATCTCCAGTAGTGGTGCCAAACGGAGTGTCGTTAGGCGCAATCTCATTCAGATCGACGCCGGCGATCAGGCCGCTCAATGCGGTTCCAAGATAGGAAAAACGTACCGAGGTGTCGCGGATGATTTCGCGCTCATAGGTCGCGTTGTACTGCTGAATGCGGGGCTGTTGCAGGTCAACTGGAACCGCGTTGATCGCCGGCAATCCGCCAAAACCCGAGGAAACCGTACCGCCACTCAGCGGACTGAAGCCATGCGCAAAACCCGGCCAGGGCTGTAAAGGATTCGCCGGATCGGTTGGTCTTTTCGTGACACCCTGGTTGAAAGGATTGGTCGCGATGGGGTCGCGAATTCCTTGCGCCGCTGACGTGGGGAAGTAGAATCCGTAACCGCCGCGCAACACTGACTTGTTGTCCAGCCGGAAGGCAATGCCAACCCGCGGAGCGAAGTTATTTTTATCCATTCGCACCAGGCCACGCCCGATGTCGAGGCCGGATTGCGCGGCCGTGACCGTGGTCCGGGTCGCGGGAATCTTGGTATCCAGATAGGTCAAAGTCTTGTCCGACGGGATAATGAAGCGACCTTTGTCGCCGCTGGTGGGATCGACGTAATTGGGATCAAAGTTTGCTAGCAGATCGTTCTTGTCGATAAAAGGAGTGATCAGCTCGTAACGTAACCCAAGATTCAGAGTAAGCCGTGACGAAACTTTGAAATCGTCCTGTACGAAGAACCCCTGCTCCCAGTTGTGGACATCCATTTGCGGACGAGGCGCATTGACGTAGGTCACGCTGTTGGCAGGCGCGCCCAAAAGAAAATTCGCAAATGGATCAGTGGCGGATCCGGTGTAGGTGATAAGGCCACGGGGATTACCGCGGTTGAGCGCGAAGCCGTCAAGCGCCTGGTTGTATACGAAATCCGCGCCCATCTTCAGGCTGTGCTTTCCGATCACCCAGGTGAAGGTGTCGCCGAAGGTGGCCAGCTTTTGGTCCTGAGGCCGGTCGGTATTGCGTCCACCATTGTTGAAAGTGGCGAAGCGATTACTGAAGCTGACAGCGGCGTGACCAAAAGTATCCAATTCGTTAGGTCCGACAACGGAGCCATAGGCGTCAGTATCCGTCTGGTCGAAGCCGATACTCGAAAGGAATCCGTCCAGCGTAGTGTTACTGTGAATGCGGTTCTGCTGGCGGTTGAATCCACCGCGCGCTTCGTTGATGATGTTGTTGGTGAAAGTTCGGGTATAGGAGAGCGATAACGTGTCGTTCCGGCGGCCATATTGCGACAGGCCGAGCCCGGTGTATGGAGCCTGCACCAGGCTGTTCGCCCTGGTCTGCGCCGAGGCGTTGTAAACCCCGTAAACATGGTCGCGGTCACTGAAGTCGTGGTCAACTCGCAGCGTTCCTTCATCCTGAACGGAGCGCCCCGGGACATTCGTCTGATACTCAGGAATGCGTCCCGTAGTTGGATTAATGAGCGCCGACATCCCGATGCTGGGGAAATAGGTTCCAATTAACTTCTGGACGGTAGGATTAAGCAGACGAGTTGGGATTTGGATAAAACGCTGAGTACAATCCGTCGGGTCATCAGGGCTACAAACCAGATGAGTGTTAGTAGCCAACTCCTGCGGGGTAAGTTCTCCCAACGCGAAATCAGAAACGGCGGGCTGGCTCTGAGGATCAACCAAACCAAAATCACCGCCCCATAAGCTAGGGTGCGGCAAAGTAGTCGATTGCAACTGTACCGGCT
>DATBAT010000395.1:0-8187 GCA_036271375.1 Terriglobales bacterium | reverse complement strand
TCGAGTGAACGCGCATACGTAGCCATCTTGCTGATGAACTCGAGGCGTCCGGGTTCGAGCGGAGTTTCATTCGACATCGACCAAAAAATCACGGCCGCGCGATTACGGTCACGGGCGATCATGTCGCGTAGCTGGATCTCGGCGTTGTCGAGGGTGGCGGGATTGTTCCAGTCGGTGTGCCAATAGACGGGAACCTCCGACCACAAGAGAATCCCTTTGCGGTCGGCCAGCCGGATAAACGTCTCGCTATGGGGATAATGCGTGAGCCGAATAAAGTTGCAGCCCAGTTCCTTCGCCCAGCCAAGCAACGTGGCAGCATCTTCCTCGGAATAAGCTCGGCCGTCGCGGAAAGGCGCTTCCTCGTGCATGGAAATGCCGCGCAGAAAGATTGGCTTGCCATTCAGCAGAATTTGCGTTCCGCGGACCTCGACGGTGCGAAAGCCAATCTGGTCTTCGACTTTATCTTCGGCGCTTGAAATTAGAACTTTGTAGAGCTTCGGGTCTTCCGGAGTCCACAACTTCAGCTGCGCGGGAACGCGAAACTCTGCGTATCCCAGGGCGTCTGTCGTCACCGACTTCTTCAGGCTGATCTCAGGAATTTCTATTGAAATCGCTTGCGACTGAGGATTGCTGAGCCGGATCCATCCGGCAATTTCGTTCTGCGAGCCTTTCGCAAGCTGGATGAAGTAATCCTGCACAAAAGTTTGCGGCAGTTCAACCAGTTGCACGCTACGCGTGAGGCCACCGTAGTTCCACCAGTCGGAATCGAGGCCCGGCACAGCGTCGGCGTGGCGCGCATTGTTTACTTCGACCACAAGACTGTTCTCACCGTCGTTCAGCGTATCCGTGACTTCGAAGTTGAAGGCGGTGAAGCCGCCGGTGTGCTCGCCGAGCTTCTTTCCGTTCAGCCACACGCGGCTGAAATAATGCGCCGCGCCAAAATAAACGAACACACGCGCGTTTGCCCGCTTGCGATACGAAAAGTTGCGCTGATACCACAACGGGTTCTCGTAGAACAGCAGCGAGTCGCGCTGTGTGTTCCAATCACCTGGCACTTTCAGCGTTCCAGCGGCGTCGAAGCTGTATTCGATCAGTTCGCTCTTGTCCTTGGGCTTCGCGTTCTCGAAGAATTTCATATGCAAGCCCGTCTCAAAAGGATCAAGAATCGCGTTCCAAGTCCCATCGAGTGAGACAGTGGTACGCCCCGGGATATTGGCGATAACGTTGGAGGGGCCGGGTTGCGCGAAGGCAAGCCCCGAAAGAAAGCAAAGAATTAGAACGATCCGCTTCATGGAATTAGTTCTCGGCGTGGAAGTATAAACGAACCTACTCGCTGCGCGACCGCACCTCAAGCGTCCCGCAAGCCTGATATGACGCAAATAAGATGCTTGGCCGACGCTTTTTCTCCCTTTCTTCTCCCTCTTCCATCCCCTGCTAAAATGCCTTGGCTTTACAACGGCCCAGAACTTTTGCACCCACAGTGACGTATCCACCATTGTGGTCGTTGGGCCTGATTGACCAGTACTCGCTCGGAGAGGGTCTCTCAGGCATTCGAAAACCATAGTCCTCGGGGAGTGCGGGTTGGAAGACGCCCAGGTTGCTGCCATGCTGGTCCGTCGCTGCGTTGCCGGCGACGCTGTGGCATGGGAAGAGATTGTTCAGCGCTATAACCGGCGCATTTACAACATCTGCTACCGGTTCGTCGGATCAGCCGATGACGCTCAAGACCTGACCCAGGAGGTTTTCATCAAGATGTACCGCACCCTCAATTCCTACGACCTTGAGAAGGGCGCGTTCATGACCTGGGTAACCACCGTTACCCGGAACCTTCTGGTCGATCATTTCCGTAAGAAGAAGCAGGACCGGATGACCGACTCCCTGGATGCTTCGCCCACGGAACATGAAGATTCCATGCCACTTAGTGACCAGATCCCGGATAAGGGCGCACCCCCTGACAGCCGGGTGCAGAGCCGCGAGACCACGGAAATGGTCCATCAGGCTCTGCTAAAGCTCTCCCCGGATCTCCGGGAAGCAGTGGTTCTAAGGGACTTACAGGATATGGACTACCGCGAGATCGCAGTCGTGCTGAAAGTCCCCGAGGGGACCGTAAAGTCAAGAATTAACAGGGGACGCGCGGAACTTGCGCGCCTACTACAACGTACCTATAAGCAGGTGATGTGATGCCAGGCGAGAAGAACAATTCAATACAGTGCGCCGAGTTCGACGGCTTGCTGAGCGACGCCATCGAGGACACGCTTTCCGGGGTGAGGCTGGAACAGTTCCAAGCCCATGCCCGGGTATGCGCGTCCTGCGGTCCGTTGTTCGCGGAAGCCGATGCGGGCAGGCGCTGGCTCAAATCCCTCGAGGAAGTGGACCCGCCGCTCAATATGGTCCACAACATCCTCGTCGCAACTTCAGGCCGCGAATCGCGTTTGTCGAATGCCCAGGCCCCGCGATCGTGGAAAGATTTTCTGCGGCCGATATTTGCCCCGGTTGTGGCCATGGCGCGGCAGCCGCGCTTCGCGATGTCGTTCGGCATGGTGTTCTTCTCCATGTCGATCACCATGAGTTTGGCGGGAGTGAAGTTCACTGATATTAGCCATCTGGATCTGCGGCCCAGCGCGGTACGTCGCAGCTACTACGAAAACAAAGGCAAAGTGGTGAAGTACTACGAGAACATCCGCTTCGTGTACGAGGTGGAATCCCGGGTACGCGAGTTGAAGCGGGTAACGGCTCCAACCCAGCCGGAACCGGAAACCAAAGACAAAACCAACAAGAACAACACCAGTGGACAACCAGATCAAAACCAGGAACGCAACTACAGCCAATGGGAGGGCCAGCCTGTGCTCGCCTGCTACCCGAATCAGCCGCCTGTAGCGATGGGAACCACATACAGGAGGAATTCATGAACTGCGCTAATCATCCTGATGTAGCAGCAGTCGCGTATTGCCGCACCTGCGGGAAACCGATGTGCGCAAACTGCATGCGGTCGGTCAACGGCGTGATTTATTGCGAAAGCTGTTTGGCGGCCCGCATTGAAGGCGTTGTGCCGCCTCCGCCGCCAATTACGCCCGGCGTCGTGCCCCCGCGCGTTGGCGGCCCGAACCCCGCTCTGGCCGGCATTCTCGCCGGGTTCTTTCCCTACGGCGTGGGTGCGGTTTATACCGGGCAATATGCCAAGGGCCTGGCGCATCTTCTGATCTTTGTGGGAATTCTATGGGGAATTATTTCCGGACATGGACACCTTGTGCCCTTGTTCGGAATCTCCATGGGATTCTTCTACGTCTACCAGATCATCGACGCGGTCCGGTCGGCGTCGGCGATTCAGTCAGGACAAGCGCCGCCTGATCCGTTCGGCTTGACGCGCACTTTCAGCACCGGCGAGCGGGCCGACAAGAGCAACGTTCCGACGGGAGCCATCATCCTGGTCGGTCTGGGCGTGCTGTTCATGCTGCACACCATGGACATCATGTTCTTCAGCTTCGACCGCTTCTGGCCGCTGATTCTTATCGGCATCGGCGTGTGGCTGTTTATCAAACGCTGGGGGCTGGCCGGCCAACCTGCTCCCACTAGTTGCTCTTGTGACCGTTGCCGCGCCCGTTGCCTGATGGGGCCCGCGGTCCTGGTCACGCTGGGCACGCTGTTTCTGATCGACAATGTGGTTTCGTTCGGAAGGACCTGGCCGGCCTTGCTAATCATCATCGGACTGATCAAGGTCTACCAGGGCAACGCTTCCAACGCGGGACACATAGAAGCTCAACCGCCTGTGATGGGGCCCGGCGTAATGCCGCCTCCGCCACAGCCACCACCACCGCCGAGTGAGGTGATTCATGGCTAGCCCGGTTTATCCAACTGTGCCGCCGCCGGTACGGCAACGGCCGCGTCGGTCTCTGGCAGGTCCCGCAGTCCTGATCATTTTGGGGATCGTATTCCTCATGGGGACGATGGGTGTGCTGAACTGGGGTTCACTCGGCCACATATTCGCCCACTACTGGCCGTTGCTGCTGATTCTGTGGGGAGTAGTGAAGTTCCTCGAATATCGGCAGGCTGAAAGAGACGGCGTGCGACCGGCGGGAATTGGCGCCGGCGGAATTTTTCTGCTGATCTTTCTGATCGCTTTGGGTCTCACCGCGACGCAAACCTCGCGCCTGAACTGGGGAGCGATTCGCGATGAGATGGACATCAACATCGACAACGGCGACTTCCCGATGTTCGGCCACACTTACACTTACGACGACCGCATAGAGCAGGAGTTTCCGGCAGGAGGATCGCTACAGATCACCAACGATCGCGGCGCGGTTACGGTGAGCGCGTCCGACGACAATAAGATTCACGTCAATGTGCACAAGCGGGTCAACGCCGACAAAGAGGAAGACGGGCAAAAATACAACGCCGGCACCAAGACGCTGATCGCAATCACGGGCACCACTGTTTCTCTGAACGCAAAGACGCACGGAGCTGGCGACCACTGGGTCGTGGCTGATCTCGAGGTCTCGCTTCCGCGCAAGGCTTCGGTCTCGATCAATGCGCGGCGCGGTGACGTCAGCATTATGGGCAGAGATGGCGACGTTCAGGTCACGAACCAAAAGAGCGATGTCTCTGTTTCCGACATTAATGGCAAGGTCGACCTGTCGCTGGAACATAGCTCAGCCCGCGTATCGCAGATTTCCTCCGACGTCTCGGTGGATGGGCACATCAACGACATTTCAATCGATGACGTGAAAGGCACGCTGCGGTTGAATGGCGACTTTGTCGAGACGCTAAAGCTAAGCAAACTAGCCAAGGCGACGACTTTCAAGACCTCGCGCACTGAGATGGAATTCACCAAACTCGACGGCGATCTCGAGTTAGATTCGGGAGACCTGCGCGCGAGCAATATTACCGGCCCGGTGCGGCTCTCGACGCGTTCGAAAGATATCGTGCTGGATGGCGTGACCGGCGATGTTCGCCTTAAAGACGAGAACGGCGCTGTGGAAGTCCACATGGCGAAGGCGGGGAGCATGCAGGTGGAAAACCGCAACGGCGATATTCAAATTTATTTGCCGGATAAGACCGCCTTCCATCTGGAGGCACGTACGCGCGACGGCGAAGTGCAGTCCGATTTCGAACAATTGCAGACGACAACTTCCGGCAACGAAACATCGGTCGTCGGAACCATTGGAACCGGCGGTCCACAGTTGGTATTGACCAACGAGCACGGCACGATCGAAGTGCGCAAGCGCTCTGTCGTAGCCATGTCTGCTCCTGAATCGGAAAAACTGCCACCGGCGCCAAAGGCTCCAAAAGCGCCCAAAGCTCCAGCGGCGGAAACACCTGAGGTATCGGATAATTAAGATGTGTAGGAGAGTCCTATGCTGACTATGCTGGTTTTGACCCTTGCGTATTTCTTGCCCTCGTTGATCGCGCACCACAAACGCCATTTTGGCGGGATCTTCATCCTGAACCTGCTGACGGGATGGACATTCGTCGGCTGGGTGATCGCCCTGGTCTGGGCGTTGAGCGACGAACCGCAACTGGTGCCGGTTTATGTTGCCGCGCAACAGTCATGGGGTGGTGGTTCGCGCCTGTGCGCTAACTGCGGCAAGTATTCGTTGCGCGATGCAGCCTATTGCAGCATTTGCGGATGCAGGCTGCGATAGCGTTCGAGTGTAGAGACGTAGCTCTGCTACTTCTCTTGAGCGGCAATGTCCCAAATCTTCGTGCCTGCGCAAGACGTTGCAGAGCAACGTCTCTACAAGTGCTTGGTAGAAGCGGGATGACAGGTGTTCCTGAGTTAACGGCAGTCAGATCGGTTCCCCGACCAACAGTGGCAACTGTTCTTTAAACCCGCGGCTTAGCGTTAATTCTTTCCCGTTATTCATCAACACCACATACTCCCCGGTCGGCCAGGGGCGTAGCTCTTTCACTTTCTCGACATTCACGATCGTCGAGCGATGGATGCGTACGAAGCGCTTGGGATCCAGCCGCTCCTGCACTGAGTTCATTGTCCCGCGTTGGAGATAGGAATCTTTCCCCGCATGCAGACGTAGATAATTTCCTTCGGCTTCGATCCAATCGATTTCCGCGCTCTTCAGAAAGACCACTTTGCCCGACGTCTTGATCACGAACCTGTCGGCGTAGTTCGCCCCGCGATGATCGCGCAACAGTTCAGCGAGCTTGTCACCGAGATGGTCCCAGCGGCCTTTGCGGAGATGGTTCTTGGCGCGTTCCAGCGCTTTGTTGAATCTGGTTTCGTCGAACGGTTTTAGCAGATAGTCCATGGCATGGACGTCGAAGGCGCGCAACGCGTACTGGTCGTAAGCCGTTACGAAAATCGTAACCGGCATCTGCTGCGCTCCGACGGCGTCGACTACCGCGAACCCGTCCAGGTCGGGCATTTGCACGTCCAGAAAAACCAACTCAGGATCGTACTTTGCGATGGCATCGACCGCCTCGCGTCCAGTGGCGCATTCCCCGACCAGCGCGATTTCCGGATCGTATTTCAATAGCACGCGTAAAGCTTCGCGGCCCAGGGGCTCGTCATCCACGATGAGCGTATTGATCTTCATAAAAGGCCTCTCCTTCTACCGGCGCAGCGGTCTGGAATGGAATGACCACGGAGACGCGCAATCCGCGCTCGGGTTGATTCGTGAGTTCGAGTTTCTGGGCCTCCCCATAGAGACGGGCCAAACGCGAACGGGTATTGCTGAGTCCTACGCCTTCTTTTTTCGGCAACAAATCGTCAGTGATTCCCGGACCACTGTCGTCAATCTCTATCACTAGTTTTGTTTTCTCAAGGCGGCTGGCGATTCGCACCGTTCCGGGCCCAGGCTGCATGGCGACTCCGTAGCGCACTGCATTTTCCACCAGCGGCTGAAGCAGCAAATTGGGAACGAGTGCGTCCAGCGTTTCAGGCGCAATATCCAATTCGACCGTCAATCGATCCTGAAAGCGGATCTTCTCGATGGCTAAATAGTTGTCGACGAATTCCAGTTCCTGCTTCAGTGTGACCTGTTGAACAGCTACCGACTGCATGGCCATGCGCAGCAGATCACTGAGGCGGACGATCATGCTTCGCGCGCCGGCCACGTCGCGGTTCATCAGCGTCGAGATGGCGTGCAGGGTGTTGAACAAAAAGTGAGGATGCAGTTGAGCCTGCAAAAGGCTGAGTTGCGCCTTCGCCAATTGAGTTTGAAGTTGCGATTCGGTCAATTGCCGTTGACGGCTTTCCTGGTAGTACAGAACGGCGTACGTGATGCAGACGATAGGGAAGTACATCCACAGGGCATTCTCGAAATTTGACTCCCAAAAATCCTGCAGTACTTCCAGCGACGGAGCGATCAGTGCCCCGGTTTTTACAATATGAATGGGGAAAAACAATACTCGCAACGTTGCCCAGGCGATAGAAAATACAAAGAAACCGATTGCCAGTGCGATCAGCGACCAAAACCAGCGGTCGCGTGTCACTCGAAAACGGCGGGCCACAACTATGGCGAATGGGGTGAGAATGGCGAACAGGCTATAGCTGCGGAAAGCACGCAAAATTTGCTCAAGCAACGAGCTTGGCTTATCGACGCCGAGGGCGTTAAGGTGGTTCTGGACTCCGGAGATCACCCCGACGACGCACCACACGCCCACTACGATCAGACCGTAGCCAAGCCAACTTCGTAAGGTACTGGACGGCTTCGACAAAGGGCGTTCCGGAGCCTGTTTCCCGGCGCTTGAAGTGTACCTTTGGCCAGTGCAAATTGGGACAGAAAGTCACGGTGCGGATAGCCGTTCGTCCCTTATAGAAGTATTGTCGTCCCAAGACGGGGAGGGGCGCCTCGGCTTTGTTTTCGAGAGCTCGATCCGAGGGTTTAGCCAACGCGGTATCTAGAGCCCGGTCACCAGGTTATGCAAAATCGGAAAGGAATAAAAGATGGCGATGACACGGCGCAGTGTTCTCCTTTCAGCAGGCACTGCTGTACCTGGACTGGCGCTCGGCGCCGTGGGAGGCGTACCAGCCCCGGCCAGTCGCAAAATCAAGGTGATGGTCTGTGGCGGCCATCCCGGCGACCCGGAATATGGATGCGGTGGAACGGTGGCGCGATTGACCGCAATGGGCCACGAGGTGGTCTTGATGTACCTGAATGACGGCGGCTGGCCGCCCACACCCTCGATCGTTCGTATTGCTGAAGCTACCAAAGCTTGTGGAATCTTGAAGGC
>DATBAT010000394.1:0-21365 GCA_036271375.1 Terriglobales bacterium | reverse complement strand
CTGAATGATTACTGGCGCTTTCCGCTGGTCGTCGAGTTCCGACTGCGAAAGGCGGCCAGTAAATGGAAACCCGCGGCCATCGTCTTCAATAACCAGCTGCCACTTGCCATCGTATGCTCCAAGACGGACCAGCGCGTGCTGAGCTTTGCTGTGCTTGCGCACATTCACTAAACCTTCTTGCACAATGCGGGCCAGCTCGCGGCACATTTGCTGAGGCATTTCGACATCTTCGAGATCGGTAACAAAGCGCGCGGAAATTCCCGTCTCCCGCTGGAACCTCTCGACAGTGTCGCCCAGGAACACCAGCAGCTTGCGCGAGTCCAGGTCAAGCGATTTCATTTCCTGCATCAACTCGCGCAGTTTCAAGACTTCTTCGCGCAGCAACATCTGAATTCGCGACAGCTCGTCGGTCACCATCTCAGGCCTGTCTGGAGCCTGACGGCGCAGCACGTCGACTTGCATTTCCACCGCGATCAAAGACTGCACCGCGCCATCATGCAATTCGCGGGCAAAGCGGGCGCGCTCGACTGCCCCGGCGCGCAACCGCAACCGGCGCAGCAAATAGACGTTGTAAACTGCCGGGCCAACTTGGCGAACGAACTCCTGCAGAAAACGCAGCTCTTCTTCGATGTCAGCAGTGAGCGCCGGATCGAACAGAAAAATTCTTCCCCACCATTCTTTTCCGAGCAGGAAAGAAACGGTGGTCAACCGGTCAAACGGGCGCTGCTTAATTAGTGCTTCCGTAAAAGTTGTGTCTTCGTCGTGGATGCGGTTGCCATCACGGTCGAGCCCCACGAAGGTGACACTGCCATTCTTGCGTCCGACGTAACTGGTATCGAAAGCAGAATCGAAGAACATGGCTTCGCGATCGTTTCCCGCCGATTCGCGCCAGTGTAGCACCGTGGGAGTTCCATTGATCGAAGACACTTCCCCGATGAAAACGTGCTGGCTATTGGCTTCCTGTGAAGCAATCCACGCCGCAGACGCTCCATAGATGGTCAGTAGTCCACTGAGAATTTCCTGCAGAGTTCCGGTGAGGCCGGCTTCCACGCGAACTCCTACCAGCACTTGGGCGATTACAGCTTTCTCTGCGCGAAGCTGTTTCTGCTGCTCGGCCAGATACCCCAGCAAGACGCCCATGACCAGTAGATATATCGTCCGCATGAAGAGATCGCGGGCTTCGAAGTTGGTAACGGTCACGGGGAGGAGCGGAAGGTGAATGCGTTCCAGATAGGTATTGGCCCACTGCGCGAACCCGAGTTGAAGAATAATGCTTTCCGCCCACAACACGATAAGTGAAGCGGCAGCCGTACTCACCGTTTCCCAAAGGCCCCAACGATAGGCGGCAGCTGCCAACACAAAAACAAAAAACAGGAAGAAAGGATTCCCTTCTCCCGTGGCAAACATGGAAATCAGCGCCGGCCAGATAATGTCGCCAGTGTGCACCAGAAGGCGAAACGCTAACGTCGACTGCTGACGGCGCCGAAGCAGCAGGATGATGATCATGCCCTGCGCCAGATAAAACGCCAGCAACCCGGCTGCCCAAACCGAATAGTGGACTCCGCCGGCATTCATCAACACAGCCACCAATGCGCAAGCCGCCAGCAGCACGCGGGCGGTGGCGAGCCATCGCTCAATGCGCCGCACTTCCCCGGGACTAACCGGAGCACGGCGCCGCCAAAGCGAACGTCTGCGCAGAATTGGTGGAATCACAGAAAACACAGGGAATACTCGTTACGAATTTAGAACAGATAAGTTTAGCGTGCTGGGAAGGCGCTTTGCTATGTCAATGGATGTTCCGTGAGCAGATGACAGCGTCGGAAAGACGAGAGCATTCGCGATCATGGTCTGCTTTGCATTCGCCCAAGGAGTCGCGCAGTCCGAAAAACAACCTGTCATCGCGGCTGGATTGGGACGCTGGTTCGACCGCCTCTTACTACCTGGGACAACGACGGCTAGCCATGATTTGCGCTACGTCTTGCGCCTTTGTGTCATCACTCTTGCGCAACTCCGTAATCACGTTGTCGTAGTTCTTTTGGTCCCGGTTCTGGCTCAGCTTGAAGCTGGCCTGAACTTCGTCCACCGATATTTCGAAACCGACTATTCCCTTCATTTGCGGCCCGAGAAAGTCCTCTGGCAAAGACTCAACCGTATAGAGTCCACGCTCATAACGATCGACCAGTCCCTTGATCAGTTCATGCATCTCTCCGGCATCGGTCACCAGTTGCGCTTTTCCGTATACGTGGACAGCAATGTAGTTCCAGGTGGGCACGTTCACATGGTCATACCAGCGCGCAGACACATAGGCGTTGGGGCCGGAAAAAATTACGAGAGATTGCTGCTCCTGTTCGAAGAGCCGCCAGTGCGGATTGGCCCGAGACATATGTCCTTGTAACTTCGCCGTACCAGTCGCGGATTCGAGCAGGCGCAGAGGCACATGGGTTGCGGTGGGAAGGCCTGCGTTACAAGTGATCACGGTGGCAAAGCTGTTCTCTTCGATCACCTTTCTGATTTCGGGCCAGCTGCTTTCGTGAAAGAGTTTTGGAATGTACATAGGGGTCTCTCCCGCCAGGCGCTTACGGGCGAAAGGATAGCAGGTTCAGAACTGGGTCCTTCCCTTGCCTGCTACCGCGTTGCGCGCGTGGAAACCCTTGCCGTTTGCATTGAAATATAGTCCGGCCGGAAATTTCTGGAAAAGATCTGCTCGCAAGGCCGATGGAAGAATTAACGGGCAAGGCGTCTTTCGACTCAGTTCACAGGGCTTGGATGAGGTGGGGAACCCAAGGTCCCTCCACTCCACCGTCACGTTCGCTCCGGCTGCGGTCGGGATGATAGAGTTGAAATGGTGCCGTTGGTTCGCGACGAGACCTTAGTTCAGGCCGCCGGTAAGGCCGCGCGTTCCGTCCGCGGCTGTGGTTTCCTCCTCAACACCGCGGCTGAGATCAGCGTGATCAGTAGTCCCACCGGAAAAGGCTCAATGAACGTCATCGCGGCGTTGTAGAACGGGTTGTTATACGACTCTTTGAACTTCCTCAGTTCCTCAATTTTCGCCTGCACCGCCGCCGCGCTCGCGCCGGAGGCCTTAAGCTTTTCAAGAATGTGGGCATTATATTTGTCCGCGAAATCGGGCAGGAAGTTGTAGTAGAGAATTTCCCAAGTCCCCACATAGAAGAGGCACGAAATAAGCGTGATGCAGATCCCAACCGCAAACGCCTTGGCAAACGTAATTTGGCCATTTCCGGTATGGTCGCGGTAGGAACGGATGCCGAAGTACACCAGCAGAAACGAAAGCACGATCGACGTGTAACCGACGATCAAACCCTTGCTGAAGCCAATCTGGTGCAAGAACGGCACCGTGGCCACCATCATCAGCGACGAAACCGCACCCGAAATCAGCCCGAAAGTGACTATGGTCTTTTTCATCTGAATCTCCTGTCCGAAGTAAGCTGACTGCTCAGGCAACATAGCGCGGCGGACGGGGTTGCTGTCGTCATCCTTTTGGGTGATTTTGGCCTTGGAGACGCAAAATCATTCGTTTGGAGGACGGGTTCATGGCAGTAGTCCGAATTCCTTGCCGAGTTGAACGGCTTGGGTCCGCCGTTTAGCGCCCAGCTTGTCGAAGACCCGGCTGGAGTGGGTCTTGACCGTATTCTCGCTGACGAAGAGCTTTTCGGCGATCTCGCGGTTGCTCATGCCCTGGGCTATCAGTTCGAGGATCTCGAATTCGCGAGGGGTGATACCGAGAGCTTCCCGCTTCTTCGGGTCGGGCGCGACGGGGATCGCCTTTACGACAATTGTTTGTTGCGGTCGGGTTAGCTTCAGGCCGAGCCAGATGCCGAGAGTGGCGAAGGTCGCCGCGATCAGGGCACCATAAATTTCGATGGAATGTTCGACCACCAGGAAGCGGTACTCAGACCATTTGAGGGCGGTGATGAGGAGCCCGCCGATTAGGCCGTATATCAGGACGTGGCGCTTCATGGTGCTAGAGCAAGATTATCGCACCGGGGTTGCGAGGTGACCGCTGGGAATAACCCCGGGAAGCGTCGGCGCAGCCTGGGGCGACCAGGCATGAAGATCCTGACCTAGAAACGCGGCCACGGTTGCAGCGATAGACGACTGCGTCACCGTGGGGGCGTTCACGCGCTCACCGAGCGCGGCGGTGTCTGGGCCGAGGATCCCGATCCAAACATTCTCCGAGCCTTTTTCGTCGACGCCGTGCTGCTTCCATTCGACCAGGCCGCTGCCGCGTCCGTGGTCGGTGGTCAGGATGAAAGTAGTTTGGCCGCGATACTCCGGCATTGACTGCATCGTCTCCCACAGTTGCTGAACGAATTTGTCGAACTGATGGGCGCTGTCGAGAACCAGGTCGTATCGGCCGGCATGGGCCCAGTTATCAGTCTCTCCGTAGCCCACGAACAGGACTCGCGGATGCGCAGACTTAACGTATTCCAGCAGCGGAACCTGCAGGAAGGAATCCCAAACGTCGTCGTCATCAAGGCGCGTGGTGGTGCGATAAAGCTCGTTGAGCAACTCTTGTTTCTCGGAGAGATTGCCTTTTTCTGGGAGGTCCCAACCGATCTGCATGGGAATCCCGCTTCGCGGCTGGTTGAAGATATTCTTGAAAACGCCCCAAGTGACAAACGCGGCGACATGGCCCTTGAATTCCGACTGGCGGTTCAGCCACTCAAAGACGGTTGTGTTGGGGTTTGGTCCAAACTCATTGCTGTTGATCCGCGGGTCGGCGTGACCAGTCAGCATTTCGTTGTATCCGGGATAGGAAAACGCCATGCCGTTCGTTACGTGAGCAATACTTCCCTTCTGCTGGTTGCCGAAAATCTGACCTTGTTTGGCGACCGTTCCCCAAAGAAATGGGAAGAGCATTTCGCGGCGCTTAGCTGCGTCGTCATTCCAGAAATCATGACGCAACCGCTCCGGAGACGCCCAGACGCCGCCATGTTCCGCGTTTAGCAAGGTGGGATCGGCGCCGGTGAATATCTCCTGCCAGCGCAATCCATCGCTCACGATCAGCACGACGTTTCGAGTCTTGAGCTGCGCCCACGACGATTGGGCAGCAAGGATAGAAACTAGCGCAACACAGCAGAGTTTGATATTCAAACAGCTCCTTGCTGGAGCAATGGATTTACGCGGCCTGAACGGCTTCGGACTGTTGCGCTTGCAGTTTGATTTGTAGTGCTTTCTTCAAGCCTTCCAATCGCAAGTCTTCGGTGCGGCGTTCGTGGCGAATGTCCTGAAGAGTGGACTCGTGCAACTTGGGGAAGGCAGACTTATCGATAGTAGCGTCGAAATGTTTCATCATGGGCTCCTGTTTTTTTGACGCCTCCAGTTTACCTAGGAGGAACGGCGGCAATCAAGCAGGCGCCTGACCATAGTTAAGAGTTTGCCGGGGATTCTTTCGGCTGTTCTTCCTTTTGACCCTTCTCTTCTTGCTTTCGTTTTTGCTCGCTTGCAGTCTTGGGCGGTTGCCTGGACTCAGCGTCGGAATTCGGCTCAGCTTTGTCTTGGGATTCTTTGGTGGTTGAGGGCCCAGCATCGTGTGGGTTTTCGTTTACCTTAATCGGCTTTTTACCGGAGTCTGCCGTTTCCTCCGCGGACTCTGCCTTCATAGCGGAGGAAAGCAGGAAATTTACCCGGGCCCGGGCCGCGCGCCAGCGCACACTACTGCCGTTTGCCGCCTGCTTCAGATAGGGCGCCAGTTCTTCATCTGTCGCAATTCCCTTCTCTTTCAAAAATTGCAGAATGGCGGCGCTCTGGGTTTCGGCGGCCTCGAAGTAAGGGAAAAGCTCGTCCACAATCTGGTGCACTATCGATTCATCCATCGGTCGTTCTCCTCGGGCAGATCTTGGATGCAGAAAAGGCCAATCCCGGTTTCCAGACTAACGAACCTTCTCCGACACGCCGCTTTCATCATCCATTCACACTGGTGTGGTCTGCTTAGGGGTTGAGCCTATTCGACCAATCGAAGAGCCCGCCTGGCGACGACCTTCAATTCCCTTCCGGGTTTCTGTGGGGCGTTGCAACCGCCGCTCACCAAGTCGAAGGCAACAACGAAAACCAGTGGACAGCGTGGGAGCGCGCCGGAAAGATCAAATCTGGCGATCTCTGCGGAGCCGCCTGCGACTGGTGGAACAATGCCGAGTGCGACTTTGACCTGGCGCAGGAATTAAAGATCAATGCGCTGCGTCTGTCGGTGGAATGGAGCCGCGTTGAACCTGAACAAGGGCGTTTCGATGCCACCGCTCTAGCTCGCTACCGCCAGATGCTGCAAGGTCTGCACCGGCGCGGCATTGAGCCGTTCGTCTGCCTGCACCACTTCTCTAATCCGCTATGGTTTGAACAGCAGGGCGGATTCCTTAATCCCGAAGCGCCCTCGCGATTTCAGCAATTTACTGAACGGGTGGTCGCGGTACTCGGCGACCTATGCAACCGCTGGGTCACGTTTAACGAGCCCAACGTCTATGCGACGCTCGGCTACGTCACGGGCGAGTTTCCGCCGGGACGCAAGGGCGAAGTCGGCACGGCATTGAAAGTCATGACCGCGATGGCCCGAGCCCATGCGCTGGCCTATCGAACCATTCATGAATCGCACTCCCAAGCCGAGGTGGGATGGGCGCAGCACTATGTCGTTTTTCAGCCAGTCGGCGGAGTGCTTGATGGTTGGATCGCCGGGATACAAAGCCAAATTTTCAACGAAGGTTTTTTTCAGTTGTTAGAAAATGGAAGATTTTCTTTTCCCTTGAGCCTTGGCGCTCAGGCGGTTCCTGAAGTGAGGGGAGCCTGCGATTTCGTTGGCTTGAACGTATACAGCCGGTTTCACGTGACGTTCGATTTAAAGTCCGCCGGCCAACTTTTCGGACGAGTCTTCGTTCCTGACGAGGCGCCGCAAGGAGACTGCGGAATGGAGAAGCCATTTGGTGAGGCATTCCCGGGAGGAATTCGAAATGCGGTGAAACGCGCGTCACGAATGGAGAAGCCGATCTACATTCTCGAAAACGGAGTACCCGATGCGAAAGATCGCGTGCGCCCCTGGCTCATCGTCAACGTGGTGCAGGAGATGTACAAGCTGATTCAAGAGGGCCAGCCGATTCGCGGTTACTTCCACTGGACGCTCACCGACAACTTCGAATGGGCTGAAGGATGGAACCTGCGCTTCGGTCTGGTGGCGCTTGATCCCGTCACGCAAAAACGAACCTTGCGGCCAAGCGCCTATCTGTATCGAGAGATCATCCACAGAAACGGATTGAGCAAAGAGATGATTGGGCAATACCCGCTGCCCAACAGCGTTTCGGCGCCGTGGCAACCTTAAGCAGCGGAAAATCTACGTCAGGCTGGCCCAAGCAGCAACTCGCGCCGGCTCATCGAAATGAAAATTGCGGATCGGCTTCGATGGATGTCGCCGGTAGATTGTGTCCAAAATCACCGGCACCTCGAACAATGCCCGGTTGGAATAAGATCGCGCATTGCCGGAATACTCAGCAAAGCTCGCCGGTTCCAGTAAGTGATCAACCCCGGAGGCAATCTCGGCAAAGCTGGGCAGCACAATCCCCAAACGTTTTTCCAGCAACCACTCCGTGTTGTAGCGCTCTTGCGGCATGGTTCGGCCGTTGCGTTCGACGATTGCAGGAAGGTTGAACTGCAGAGCTTCGCTGATGCTACCCGGTCCCGGCTTTCCGATGAAAAAATCCGCCAGGGACATAAAGTGATCAACTTGTGAAGTAAAGCATTCAACTACAATTCGGCTTCTGGTTTTCAACTCCTGCAAGCGAACCCGGAGTTTTTCGTTGTGCCCGCAAAGCATGATCAGTTGAAGCTCGTGTTTGCTGTCGTCAAGTCCCCGGGCAATCTCCACCATGGCTTGCGATCCGTGACCGCCAAAAAGAACCAACCCGGTTGGCAGATCACGCCGCAACCCGAGGCGCTCCCTTTCAACCTCTCGGTCGACGGTTGAAGGCGCATAGAACTTCGGCTTCAACACCATGCCCGAAGTCTCGAATATCTTGTCGGAGGAGTGCCCCAACGCAAGCGCCTGCCGCTTTGCCCGCTCGGTCCCGCAGATGATGTATTCCGATTCGGTCTCAATCCAGAAGTGCGGCGGGTAGTCGGCGAAATCGGTCAGCATCGTTACGAATGGAGTTCCGGCGAGGCCCAAGCGGATGCTTTCCGCCATGGCCTTATTAAAATGAGGAATCACCGACAGAACCATGTCTGTGGGATTCTGCGCCCAGTAGTTTCGTAGAAGTTTGACGACGCGCGAATGGTAAACCCGAATCAGGCCCTGCAGCGAAAGCAGCAACTGGGGTGACATGCGCGTCCAACCTTTGCGCAGCATCAAGTTGTAAGCATCCTGAATGCGCACGCCGGTTACGCCGCGGACGATGTCGACCGTATCCAAGAGATCTTGGATGTTGAGCAGGCTAACCTCCCACTCGAGGCCCGCGAGAGTAGTCTTCAGCGCTTCTGCCGCGTTGCGATGTCCGCCACCTGCGTCGAAAAATACAATCGTCAGTTTGCGCATAGCTGCCCTCCCTAGACAATCAGTCCAGTTCAACATCAGGGTAGACGGCAGGCTTTGCCTGCCGATGAATGACCGATTAATTTTTGATGAAAGTTCGCGGGAGGTTACCGCCAGGTTACTGGCACACTTTATTAATGTCGCTGCTTTCTAGAATCTTCGTCGGGTAGCCGTTTCTCGCGACCAGGATCATGGCGCGCCCGACGCATTCCGTCGTGGTGACGTATCGAGGCACAAGCTTAAGCAGCGGATAGAGCGGCGCCAGCACCACGTAGAACGCCCGATACCAGGCGGTTTTGGTGCGCACTCCGTGCAGCGGCTGAATGTATCCCGGACGAACCATATACGCCGCCTTGAACGGAATCTTCAATAGATCGTTTTCGGTTTTGCCCTTCACCCGCGCCCACATCATCCGGCTGCGCTCGGCGCTGTCACTGCCACTCCCCGAGATGTAGATAAAAGTCATTGCGGGATTGCTCTGGACCAACGTCGCAGCGACCGACATCGTCAGGTCGTAGGTAATACGGCGGTAGTCGTCTTCTTTCATTCCCGCGCCGGAGATCCCGAGGCAGAAGAAGCAGGCGTCGTAGCCGGCGAGTTGTTCGGCCACTGCGCTCAGATCAAACAAATCCGGCCGCACGATTTCTTGCAGCTTGGCGTGCTGCTGCCCAGTTGCGAGGCGGCCTACGGACAGAACTTTTTCTACTTCGCCATCGAGCAGGCACTCCCGCAGCACACCCTGCCCCACCATGCCAGTTGCGCCGAAAAGAATAACTTTCACAAATCTGCCACCTTCCACCGCTGGAACCACAGCCCTAAGTGTAGGACAATGTCGCCATGATTGGACGCCCCGCAAGCAACGAAGCCGCCCCATACTATTCGGGATATATCGGGCAAGTACCCGGTGATGATCCTCTCAGCGTGATCAAGTCCCAACTTGATCACGCGACGGCGCTCCTCTCCGAAATAAGTGAAGAAAAATCCCTCCACCGCTACGTGCCCGAAAAGTGGAGCATCCGCCAGGTGCTAAGCCATATCAACGACACCGAGCGGGCATTTGTTTTTCGCGCGCTCTGGTTCGCGCGCGGCTTCGACAGCCCACTGCCGAGTTTCGATCAGGAGATCGCCGCCAAGGGAGCGAACGCCGACGAAATTCCCTGGGCGGCGCAAATCGAGGAATTTCGATTCATCCGTCAGTCGACCATCTCTCTTTTCCAAAATTTGCCGAGCGAAGCCTGGATGCGGACCGGCATTGCGAGCGGCAATCCATTTACCGTAAGAGCGCTGGCTTTCATCATTCCCGGCCACGTCGCCCATCATCTGGCAGTGCTGAAGGAACGCTATCTCTAAAGCAGCCACGGATTTCGCAATTGACCCAGAAAATGGTTTATCCGTGCAAATCCATGAAAATCAGTGGCTAGCGCTTTCCTTCCACAGCCCCGAGATGTATAGTGCCTAGTTTTTGATTATGGCGTCTCGGGAGACCATCCATGGCCACAGGAAATTCCACCACCAAAGCCCGCAGCTTCGGAGAGAACATCGAAAGCGACCTAGCCTCGCGTTTTCTACGGGTTGTCGAAATCGCAGCTATTGCCTCGGCCCGCACCATGGGACAAGGTGAGCGCAAACTCTCCGACCAAGTGGCCACCGAGGCCATGCGCCGCACCATGGACAACATTCCCATGCGCGGCACCATCGTCATTGGCGAAGGCGAGCGCGACGAAGCCCCCATGCTTTACATCGGTGAGCGCGTGGGCGCCGAATTTCCCGACGGAAGAGAAGTTCCTGAGGTCGACATCGCCGTCGATCCGCTGGAAGGTACAAACCTCTGCGCCACAGGAGCGCCGGGATCGATCACGGTACTCGCGGCTTCCGAAAAAGGAGGCCTCTTGCACGCCCCCGACTGCTACATGGAAAAGATCGTCGTCGGTCCGTCGTGCAAAAACGCCGTCGATCTCGACGCTCCGGTTGCCGATAATTTGAAGAGCATCGCGAAACATTTGAGTCGCGACGTGGATGATCTCGTCGTCATGGTGCTCGACCGCCCCCGCCACGAGAAGTTGATCGCCGACATTCGCGCGGCTGGCGCTCGCATCCGCCTGATCGGGGACGGTGATCTTTCCGCCGGAATCGCAGCCGCCGTCCTGGGCACGGGGGTTCACGCGGTCATGGGGTCGGGCGGCGCACCTGAGGGAGTCATCACCGCAGCGGCGATCCGCTGCCTCAACGGCTATATGCTCGGCCGCCTGATTATCAAGCCGGAAATGGAGGAGCGCATCGCCCGCATGGGCATCACCGACAAGAACAAGGTCTATGAGGCGCAGGACCTTGCGCCGGGCAAACAACTCATCTTCGCCGCCACCGGGGTAACGGAAGGCGCGCTGCTGAAGGGCGTCCGCTTCTTCGGCGAAGGCGTGCGGACGTCTTCCGCCATCATGACGCTGACGACCGGGAAGGTGCGCTTCATCGAGAGCATTCACCTGGATAAGAACGCGGATGTGAGGGTACGATTCGCGTAGAGGTAAGGCTAACTTCGCGTAGAGACGTTGCTCCGCAACGTCTCATCCGCCAGCATTCGTAGAGATCGAAGGAAGACGTAGCGGAACTACGTCTCTGCGCGAGAGGAGCGAACAAAGCCAATCGCAGAATTTTCTCTTCGCTGTGGCCTTCCCATTTTGGTCTTGCACCTTCCTTCACCGCGCTCGAAATCCTTGACCCGCCCCAAACCGACGCATGTAATAACTCTCACGCGAGCCCTAGTGACATGCCGGATTTCGAAGTAGCCGCCCCGCCCGAAGCTATGCTGCATGCTGTTTGTGCCGCTTGTGGGCACACGCTGAATACAGAGGCCGACCTCACCCCGGATACCGCCCCTGCGATTCGTCCGCTCGAGTCTGCCACCGACCGCCTCGCGCCTGACGCCTTGCTGGCCGGGCGTTACCGTATCGTGGACATCCTGGGCAGCGGTGGCGCGGGCCAGGTCTATCGCGCGCAGGACCTCACGCTGAATCAGACTGTGGCACTAAAACTCTTCCCAAATCTGGAGCAGGAACAAGGCCGGCTGGAAAATCTTCATCAGGAAGTTCGCCTGGCGCGCCAGATTTCGCATGCCAATGTCTGCCGCGTCTTCGATATAGGGGAGGCTTCGGGGCATCCCTTCATCACCATGGAATTTGTCAGCGGCGAAGACCTGCACAAGCTGCTACGCCGCATCGGACGCCTATCGCCAGATAAAGCCTTACAGGTCTCGCGGCAGTTGTGCGAGGGGCTGACCGCGGCACACGAGGCTGGCGTTCTGCATCGCGACCTGAAGCCGGCGAACGTCATGCTGGACGCGCGGGGCAATGTACGCATTACTGATTTCGGATTGGCAATCCTGGCAGGGGATATACAAGAGCGGAATGGGGGCACGCCTGGCTACATGGCACCCGAACAGTTGGCGGGGAAAGAGGTGACCGCGCGCAGCGATATCTACGCTCTTGGGCTGGTGCTGCATGAACTATTCACCGGCAAGCGCGCGTTGGATCCGCGTCACCCGTCGGAACGGGTTCGCGAATCCATTCGGCGTCCGTCGTTGATGATCATGCCGGGCGTACATCCGTTCATTCAGCAGGTCATCGGCCGGTGCCTCGATCCCAATCCCGCAAAGCGCCCAACCTCGGTGCAGCATGTGGCTTCCGTTCTCTCACGAGTGGCGCACCTCGGACCGGCACCTCCGCCCATCGTGAAACCCACGCCCGCACCGGAGACGCCAATCCTTCCCAGGCTAGCGTGGTCTCTCGTCGGCGCTTCGCTCGCGGGAACGGCGCTGATGCTGTTGATCGCGCCCTGGTCGACGGGGATCGGATTGTCCTTCGACAGTAAAGCGCCGGACGGGTCGGTCGTCCACATCTTCACATGGCTATGGTGTTTGTCGCTGCAATTGTTCCTTACGCTGGCGGGAGTCGTCTTCGTGATGAAGTTACCGCCCAAGGCGCACGCCGAAACCGAGCGATGGGAAGACGCGCCCGCCACGCTTCAGTAGTTACTTCAACTGGTCCATAAACTGCGCTGGAATCTTCGGAAACGGTGGAAATTCCTGCGAGTACCCTTTGTTCAAGGCCACCGCTTTTTCTATCCGCCGCGTGCCGTCGTGTACCGCAATGCGATGGGGCTCGTTGGGCCCGTATCCCTCCCACAACGAAACTCCGGCATAGGCGCCGTCTTTGCGCAGAATGTAGTAAGTCATGTCCATGAATTTCAGCCGCGACATGTCGCCGTTATAGTTGCGGACAATGCGCTTCAGCACATCCATGCCGGCTTCCATCGGAGACATGCCGTGCCGCAGGTTCTCTACAATACTGTGCGCTCCGGCGACCTTGATGTTCTCTTCCCCGCTGCCGGTCGCGCCTGCCGAACCCACGTCCTGGTCGGTGTAGCATCCCGCGCCAATGATCGGAGAGTCGCCCACGCGCCCGGGAAGTTTGTAAGCCAGGCCGCTGGTGGTCGTGGTGCCGGAAATCGCGCCCTTGTCGTTCAAAGCCGAGCAGTGAATGGTCCCGGTTGGAGGGAACAGAACTTTCTTGATCGCGGAAGCGCGAAGATCGGGCTCAATGCCGAGGTTGTCGGCAAGTTGGTCCAATCGCCGTAATCGCTCGTCCCACAGTTTGGTTTGCGGCACGGTATCGGGGGCCTTCCAATTGGGGTCGGCCAACCCCGGTCCCCACCAGTCGTCGGTGGAGTGATATTCCTTCCAGAGCATCCAGATTTTGCGGGAGTGTTCGGTAAGCAAATTTTCGCGGGGGAACCCCATCGCCACCGCGAACTTCTCTGCGCCTTCGCCAACCAGCATGACGTGCCCGGTATGCTCCATCACCGCCTTGGCCACTAGAGAAACATTCTTGATATTTCGCACGCCACCCACCGACCCGGCCCGCCGGGTTGGCCCATGCATGCAGCATGAATCGAGTTCGACCACGCCCTCTTCGTTGGGCAAGCCGCCGAGACCTACGCTGCTCTCGTTCGGATCATCCTCCGGACCCTTCACCACTTTCAGAGCCGCATCGAGAGTGTCTCCGCCACCCTTAAGGAACGCGTAAGCCGGCTCAAGGTACTCATAGCCATTGCCCGCGCAAATGATGATCGGACGTTTCCCCGGCTTCGACGACCCATCACCAGAAGTCTGCCCCAGAGCCAAAGAAGAAACCGAACCCGCAACCGCGGTAGCGATAAAATCGCGACGTGACCAAGCCATGAAGAACGTTCTCCTGAACCGGCGAGCAGAATATCATTAACTGCAGCCGTGTAGAGACGTAGCTCCGCTACGTCTCCGCGGAAGGCACGAACCGGTTTTGGGTGGAGCACGCGCTTCAGCGCTGCGTAGAGGGCAATCCCGATGAAAGCGGCCTTTAGCCGACGAGTTCCGTACAGCTCGCCGAGACGTAGCGAAGCTACGTCTCTACCCCCCCACACCCCCATCTTGCCCTCAACTCATTTTTAGGGTAACTTTTTGCACCATGGTTCTGCTTTTCTATATTGTCCTCACCACTCTCCCGCTGGCCGGCGTCGCCTGGATTGTCTTCAACGGCTCTCCTTTCACTATGGACGGCCTTTTCCTGTCCCTCATCTTGTTGGCCATGTCAGGCATCGTGGGCACCACGACCCTCTTTGAACTCTGGAAGAAGAAATCCGAGCCGGAAGATAAAGGAAAGAGTTCGCCCACCGGCCCCTCCAAAACCATCACCGACTCGCTCTCCCAAAAAGGACGCGTGGAGAGCGTGCAATTCTTCGAAGCTCCCGTGGGCATCTCCAATAAGTCCGTGGTTGTGCTCACCAACGATGCCGCGCCGCAGACGCTGGTCTTCGAGGGCGACATGCGCAATGCCCTCCCGGTCGGCCAAAAAGTCCACGTCTTCTTCCGTAAAGACTCTGGACTCAATGTCTTACTGAACGTCAGCTATTCCTAGAGAATCCTTCCTCTACCCTTCCGACCTCATTACTGGGGTAACGGCCACTGCCCGTTTCATCCCCAATCCCATGGTCGCTTCCAGTACAAATTTCTATGAGTGCGTGTAGCGGAAGGACTTTGTCCGCTTGAGGGGACCCAGAGGAATGTCTCAAATCCGGGAAGAAAATAACGCGCAGCCCTCGATGCTGGCTCGAGCGGAAGAAATTCAGCAGCAAATCCAGCAAATTTCTGGCCGCGATCTTCAACTGTGGTCGATCGGAATTCTGCTGATTCTGGTCTTAACCGGTGGCCTTCTGGCCTTTGTATTTCCCAATATAATCTGGGCTTCGCGGGTGGTAAAAGTTCACGAAAGCTACCTGCCGCAACTTTTCTTCGGACTAATCTCGCTTGTCCTGCTATTCAACATTTACCTGATGGGGCAAAAGATCACCCTGAACTCGACCCGCCGCGCTCTGATCCGCGAGTTGGTATTGAATGAACGCCTGGAGAGCTTGTCGCTAGTCGATCCCCTGACTCAACTGCTGAACCGTCGCGCCATGAACGAACTGATTCCGCGCGAAGTCGCCCGCGCCAACCGCCTGGGCAGCAACCTCAGCTTCATGACCATCGACATCAATAATTTCCGCGCCATCAACGACAAATTCGGAACACTGGAAGGCGACGCCATCCTCGCCGAGTTTGGGAAAATTTTGAAGACGGTGTTCCGCGGCGGCGACATGGTCTTCCGCCAGGGCGGGGACGAATTTTTCATTGTCATGCCCGACACTGCGGAAGAGCAGGTCGACTATCCGATGTCGCGGCTGACACAGTCAGTAGAAAACTGGAACCTCAACCTCAAAAAGGGATACGAAATTGCCTTCACCTGGGGCATCGCGGCCTACACCACCGGCAGCGATCTCGACAATGTTATGCGCACCGTCGATCGCAAGCTATACCAGAAGAAGCACAACTTAGTGCCGGTTTTCTAACCCGCCTTTCCGCCCAGCTCTTTTACATCACTCACCAGCTGCACCACTGCTTCGCGGAAACTCTTGCGTTCACGGCCAATCAACACAGCCGACTTTATCTGCTCGGTGAAAGCCCACAAAACCACATGCGTCTTGGGATCAAGGATGACCAGCCGGACCTGAGAGTCTTGAGAATTCCCTCCGCTTCCCTGCGAAACCCTAACCGCACCCTGCGTCACCAGAAAACGCACTTCGAAAATTAGATCAGCTTCGGCTGGGCTTGATACCAGGTCGTAGCGGCCCCAACCCTTCATCGCGGCATAGAACTCGTTGTACGTCTGATTGGGATACGCCGTGGTCGCCGTACTCTCTCCCTGGGCGTTCGAAATAAAAACCTTCTTGCCGGACAGAATTTGCCCCGGCACGGGAGCCTCCGGCGCATCATCCGAAGCGGCGTGAACCCACAACGAACCGCCTACGATCACATACAAAAGAAACACAATTTGGATTTTTCTCACAAATTCCTCCCGTCAAGGATTGAACCAAATGGCCCGGGATCCCAAAGAATTGAACGGTGCCGACGGTAAAATGTTCCGCCTAAAATTGTAATCCCTTACAAGTATCCGCTAGAGACTTTGCTCCGCAGCGTCCCTGGCAGCGTCCCTGGTGATGCAAGACGCAGCCAAGCTGCGTCTCTACACGAGCTTTCGTTTTCCTTCACAAACCTTAGTGCCCTTCTGGGGTTGATGCCTTTGCCAACCCACCGCCAAATGTGCCACGATAAAGGTCTCTCATGTCCAACTCAGCCACCCCGGAATCCGCCGAGTCTTTCGAAGACATCCTGACGCAGTACGAAAAGGCACACAAACCCGAAGACGGCAGCAAGCAGATCGAAGCCACGGTCGTCGCCCTCACCGTCGACTCGGTCCTGCTCGACATCGGATTCAAGTCCGAGGGTATTCTCCCGCTGACCGCCTTGAACGGCGAAGAAGTTAAGCCCGGTGACAAACTGACCGTCTCCGTTCAGGGACGCGACCCCGAAGGCTACTACACGCTCACCCGCTTCAAAGTCGAGCGCCCCAAAGACTGGACCGCGCTCGAAAAAGCCTTCGCTGAAAAATCCACCATCGTGGGCACGGTCACTGGAGCCATCAAGGGCGGACTAAGCGTCGACATAGGCGTGCGCGCCTTCATGCCCATCTCACGCAGCGGGGCAAGAGATGCTGCCGAAGTCGCAAACTTAGTAGGGCAAGAAATCCGCTGCCGCATCATGGAACTCGATGTCGCCGACGAAAACGTAGTCGTCGACCGCCGCGCCGTCACCGAAGAAGAAGAGAAAGTAGTGAAAGAGCGCCGCTACAACGAGCTCAAAGAAGGAGACACCGTCACCGGCACCGTCCGCAGCCTGGCCGACTACGGTGCCTTCATTGATCTCGGTGGCGTCGACGGCCTGCTCCACGTTGGCGAGATTTCCTGGAGCCGGGTCAACAAGCCCGCCGACGTTTTGACCGTAGGCGACCACATCACCGCCAAAGTCCTGAAAGTCGACCCCGACAAACGCCGCATCTCGCTCGGCATGAAGCAACTTCAACCTCATCCCTGGGATGCCGTCCCCGGCAAGTACTCCATCGGCGATCGCGTCACCGGCACCGTCAGCCGCATCATGGAGTTCGGCGCATTCGTCGAACTCGAGCCCGGCATCGAAGGCCTAATCCACATTTCCGAAATGTCGTGGGGCAAAAAACTGCGCATCGCCAGCGACATCGTCAAGCCAAACGAGACGGTAGACGTAATCATCCTGGGAATTAATCCTGCCGAACGTCGCATCGCGCTAGGACTCAAGCAAGCCCTAGGCGACCCGTGGTCCGAGGTCCCCAATAAATTCCCGGTAGGCTCGGTCGTCGAAGGCCCGGTAACCAAGATCATGAAATTTGGCGCCTTCATCCAACTTGAGGAAGGCATCGACGGCATGGTGCACGTGAGCGATATCAGCGCCGAACGCCGCATCGACTCTCCGCACGACGTCCTGCGAGTAGGCCAAACCGTAAAAGCGCAGGTCCTCGCGATAGACAAAGAGAAACGGCAATTAAAACTGGGAATGAAACAGTTGGTCCCCACCGGCCTGGACGAATACATCGTCGAACACAAGGCGGGAGACGTTGTCACCGGCCGCCTCATGGAAATCAAAGGCAGCCAAGCCCGCGCAGAATTAGGCGAAGGCATTTACGCGAATTGCCGCATCACCGCTGAGAAGGCTCCAGAAGAATCCAAGCAGGAAGCGAAAGCAGATTTGTCGTCGCTGACATCCATGCTGCAAGCCCGCTGGAAAGGCGGCGCGACCGCGGCGACCTCAAAGCCCGAACCAGTAACGGCAGGCCAGGTCCGCAGCTTCCGCATCACCAGCGTAGACGCATCCACAAAGAAGATAGAAGTAGAACTGGCGTAGGCTGCCACCACAACTCACGTAGCGGCAGGTGTCCTCACCTGCCCACCCTACCCCGCCGAAACAAATGCAAATCCGATCTGTGCGCCCGACAGGTGAGGACACCTGCCTCTACGCGAGAAACGCACCCTTACCCCAGCACCCGCTCCATCTCATCCATCACCCGGTTCATCTTCTTCATCGTCAGCTCCAGCGGCTCATCGGTCGTCATATCTACCCCGGCATCCTTCAACAACTCAATCGGATACTTCGACCTTCCCGAAGAAATAAACTTTAAATATTTCCGTGTGGCCTCCGCATCCCCCGAAAGCACCTTCTCCGACAAAGCCGACGAAGCGGTAAACGAAGTCGCATACTGAAACACGTAATAATCGTTGTAAAAGTGAGGAATGTACGACCACTCATTCGCTACATAACTATCCACAATGCAGACGCCCGCGTCGTGTCCGTAATATCTCTTCACAATCTCGTCATACAAAGAAGCCAGCACGTCTCCCGTGACCGGCTGCCCCTTCTCCACCGTTTCATGTATGCGCAACTCGAACTCGGCAAACTGCGTCTGGCGAAACACCGTCCCCTTGATTCCCTCCAGAAAATTACCCAGCAACAGCAACCGCGTCTGGTCGTCTTTAATCGTCTTCAGCATGTAATCGATCAGCAGCGCTTCATTAAACGTCGACGCCACCTCCGCCACAAATATCGGATACGATGCCAGCGGATACGGCTGCGTCTTATTCGAGAAGAAGCTGTGCATGGTGTGTCCCAACTCATGCGTCAGCGTGCTCATGTCGTCGTACTTTCCGTTGTAGTTCATCAGGATGTAGGGATGCACATCGTAGGCATCGCCCGCCGAATAAGCCCCCGACGACTTCCCTTCATTGGGATACATATCGATCCAGCGCTCGGTGAAACAGCGCTTCGTTCCCGCCGCATATTCGGGACCAAGCGGTGCCAGCGAAGCCAGAACGTTGGCTTCGGCTTCCTCTACCGAAAACTTTAAGTCCACCGAAGCCACCAGCGGCGCATAAAGGTCGTAGTAGTGAAGTTCACCCACGCCCATCATGCGCTTGCGCAATTTCAAATAGCGATGAAACGTGGGCAGGTTGCGCCCCACGCCTTCAATCAATCGCATGTAAACCGAAGTCGGAATGTTCGGGCCATCGAGCGAAGCCGCCAGACCGCTGGGATACTTGTGCGACCGCGAATAGAAACTCGATCCTTGCAGCTTCGAATTCATCAGCGTGCCAAACGTCGCCCGGTACTTTCCCAGCGCCTCGAAGTAGGCAACCATCACCTTTTGCCGGTCTTCCCTGTTCTTGGAAGCACGATGCATGGCAAACGCAGATTTGTCGAGCTTCACCGAAGTGCCGTCGCTCAAGACCACCGTGGGAAATGGAAAGTCCGCATCGGAAAACACGCCATACACGCTCTGTGGTGCGGCGCCCATAATGCTCGCGCCGGCCAGTATCTTTTCTTCCGCATCCGTCCCCGTGTGTTCGCGCCGGCGCACAATGTCGTCCAGAATCTGCTTGTAGTCCTTCAGCCGCGGCTCGTCCGCTACAAACTTCGTGATCACCGCCGGGTCTGCTTTCAAAATCTCCGGCTCGAAAAACGAGACCGCCTCGCCAAACTGGGTCGCGATCTGGATCATCTCCTGCTTCATGCCCTGCTCCACGCTCGAGCGCGTGTCCTCGTCGGAGTTCAGCATGGCGTAGAGATAAAGCCGGGTCAGGACTTTCTCCAGTTCACTCTGATTTTCCAGCGTATCGGCCAGCACCTTCGCGGAAGAGGCCAGCTTGCCCTGCGCCGCAGCCAAAGACGGCAATTGCCCAACCAGTTTTTCCTTGGCGGTAGTCCACTCCGCCTTCGACGGATAAAGGGCGGTCAGGTCCCACTTGTGCTGATCAGGAATCTTGGAGCGGTCCCGCTCCTGCGAAAAAGCCGCCGTGGCCTGCGAACGCAACCCAAAATCTAAAATACGCATTCAAAAAGTCCTCAACCTAGTTTCTCACGACTAAATAATGTAGGGCGGACACTCCTGTCCGCCTGCGTAAATAGGCACGTCATGATCAGTTGAAGCTGTTCCGAAGGGGGGGCGAACACCCGACCCCCAGAATCTCCCCTTCACTCCCCAAAAATCCCCATGCAGGAACACCCCCTTGTGCCAAAGAAGTACCCTGTTGAGCCGATTCCAGCACGACAACGGCCGCCACGGCTTTCCCTTGCCGGCGGCCGGGACCGTGCTACCCAATCCCAACGGCAAGCTTCCCATCAGCACCTACGTTGGAGAACTCGGCGACAGCGGTCTGGTTACCGAAACAAACAACCAGTTCGGCTCACCAGAGCTGGGAAGATTACGCCATCGATAACAACGTGCCAGGCAAACTTTAATACTGGGCCGCTGCACCACAATGTATTGACGGGCGTCGATTTCTATCGAAACCCCGGAAGTTTCGTGGGGGAATCAATCGAGTTCAGCGACCTCTCGCTCTACATACCGATCGATTTATACAATCCGCAATATGGAACTCCTGTTCCGGCAGTCGCACCCTACACGCACGGAGACTCGGTGACCCAATTCACCGGTGTGTACTTGCAGGACCAAATCAAGATATTCCGCCGCCTTGGTGTCACGCTCGGGGGACGCTTCGACCACGCCAGCAACTTCGATTCGTCTGACCCCAGCCATATCTCAAACGCATTCACACCCCGCGTCGGCGTCACCTATGAGATCTTGCCCGGGGCGTCCCTTTACGCCAGTTTCAGCAAGTCATTCCTGCCGCAATCCGGAAGGCAGTTCGACGGCTCGGAAAACGGCAGCTTCGTACCGCCAGAGAGAGGGCAGCAATGGGAAGGCGGCGTCAAAACCGCGCTGCTGGGCGGAAGGCTTTCGACCACGCTGGCGATTTACAACTTGAGCCGCACCAACGTGACCACCTCAGACGCGGTCCATCCGAATTTCTACTCGGTGACTGGACAACAGCGCAGCCGCGGCGTGGAACTGGAATTAACCTTGCAGCTTCTACCCGGATGGAACGTGACCGCAGCCTACTCTCTCATCGACGCCAAGGTCACCGACGACACCGACATCCCTGTCGGCACACCAACCCAAAACGCGCCCCGCCACAGTGTCAACATCTGGTCAACCTACGAAGTCCGCCGGACATGGCTTCGCGGCTTGGGCGTCGGTTTCGGCGGAAGGGCATACACGAATCAATCCGGAGACCTCTTCGATACCTTTAAAATACCCGGCTACGGTCTGCTCGACGCATCGCCAAAATGCTGAATGCTAATTGCTGATTTCCAACTAAGAACCAGGAACTAAAAACTAAATTCCCAACCGGTTTACTTCCCTACCGCCTTCTCCAAATCACCGGCGGCACGATTGACTCCGGCGGCCACGCGTGTGATCACTTCGGCCACGCCGGGAATCTGCGCGTCCGCCTCGGTCCATTTCTTCTCGTCCATATATTCGCGCACCGCGGCGATGGGCTTAGC